>CAMJJL010000023.1 GCA_946406145.1 uncultured Clostridia bacterium
AATGTAAGGATTGTTTTATCAGCATTTAGATTTTTAAAACAATGAAATAATTTCGTGAGTTCAAGTCCCTGAAACAAATCCGCCGAAAAAAATCTTTTTTATACACATAGGACAAACGGGTATTGGACGAACACCTATTTCTTCTGCGGAGGCTTCGCGGTGAGGGTTTCGATCTGATACAAGAAGGAATGTCATCTTAGAACATCTAAGGTGGCATTTTTCTTTTGTCTGAAAATCCACACATTCGGCTTTCGATTCCTTCCATAATATAATGGTGTTACCAAACCAAAGGAGGTAAGCGGATGAAGAAGAAATACCATCTATACCTGACAGCCGATGAACGGAGAATCATTCTTGACAGCTTGATTGATAAGAAGAACGAACTAATCAGAACAGGACACTATACTGACGCAATCGATGAAATTATCATCAGGGTTATGAAAGCGAAAACCAAGAGGGTGCTCGTAAAGGAGGTTTAACCATGAGCACAGAGATTACTTATTCCAGACAGGGAGACTACAACCTGCCTATTGGGAAGAAAACGCCTTTGCACGGCTGGACGCGGACTTCATCGATTTTTTGATGAAAATGTACCCATACCGAGACTTTACGCCCGATATGGCACGCTATATGACCGGAGTCGCCAATCCACTGGAAATAATCGCAGAAATTGTCGATGTGGGCTCTTTTGTAACTCGAACGGATCAAAATACTTTCTCGTTCCGAGAAGAAGCTATCACGTTTTTGGATTCACGGCGCAACACGTATTTTACCGATACTGAGAGTAAAAACAACTATAAACGCGTGGCAATGTATTACGCAAAACACAATGACTTGCTGAACGCTGTAAGGTATTATGACAAGGCTAAGGCTTACGATGATGTCGTAGATATTCTGATTCAAAATTCACAACTGCACCCCGGCACAGGTTATTACCGAGATTTAAAGCTGTATTATTTATCTTTGCCCGAGGATATTGTCCTGAAGGTTCCCGAACTAATGGCAGGATTATCTATTTTATATTCCATGATGCTGCGTCCGGACGAATCCGAGCAATGGTACAGCGCTTTGAAAGACTATGTCGATGACAGGAGCAAAAAAGCGTCAGACAGAAAAAGAGCAAAAGAAAGGCTGCTATACTTGGATATCGCCTTGCCGCATCGTGCAGGAAAGGGACTCATCAAAATGTTCGCCGATTTTTGGCGACTCTGCACAGGCAAGGGCTTTATGATACCTGAATTATCCGTCACCCCCAACATGCCGTCCGTGATGAACGGCAGTCTGGATTTTGCATCGTGGTCAAAGCACGATACCATTCTTGCCAATCACCTGGCCAAGCCGTGCGAGGCGATACTCGGCAAATCCTTCAAGGGGCTTGTCAACACCTCGCTTGCCGAAAGCGGTTTTGTAAAAGCAAGCGCCGGCTCATACGAAATTCTGACAAGACTCAACAATGCCTATTTTGACGCTTCCAACAGCGGAACGATCGAAATATGCTTTGCCGCGGTGGGACTAACAGCAAAGCTACATTTGTATGAGGGACAATATGCCACCGCTGTCGGGCGGTTTGAATCCTTTTGAGAGTACGCACACAGTCAGAATGCCGTTCAGCTTTATGATAATCTCGAAGCTTTTCGCGTGTGGCTGTCGCTTTATATGAATTGCGACAGCGCCGAGGACTATTTACAGACAGCGCCGAATGAAAAAACCGATTTCTTCATCACTGACCGCTACATGCTGATCATAAAGCTGCGTTGTCTGATTATTTTCATCGGCGGCTTGTTTGTTGTGTATGCTGCAGAAAAAGGAGAACTGAGCAGAACCGAGGGCGATACCTTAGTCGTCGCTGAAATTGTTCCCGAAAGCCCCCCGACAAATCCGCCCACGCCTGACGATACCAATCCGACATCTTCTACAGAGTCTTCTAAAGTGATAGTGGATGACGGCATTGTGCAAACGGGCGATTTGCAAAACATTAAAATCATCCTCTGGAGTCTGCTTCTTCTGAGCATCTTACTGCTGGTTGTTTTTGTTCGAAGAAGCAGAAATCAATAGCTGTTAAGATTGTTAAAATATGACACCGACAAAACGAAACACCTCCGGATGATTTACCTCGGTTTGTGACACATATCTTTTGATACCGGATTTGCGTCACACCGAATCAATATACTCTGAAAACTTTTACTTGTAAAGCCTCCTTACCTAAGCTATCTCCGGTTGAGGAGGATCCCACATCTTGCAAAAACCGCGTATCACATCAACATCGTGCGCATTTTTAATAATATCTTCTTCTCCCGGCGAGAGATCTGCACCTGTGTGGTGCCAAGGGTATCGGCGGTCTGCTGTTGGGTCTTGCGGCGATAATAGCGCTGGATGATCAGCATGCGTTCTTCGTCGCTCAACGCGTTGATTACCTCGCGCAGGGAGAGGTGCTCGGTCAGCTTTTCTTCGGGCGACGGCACAGGCACGTCCACTCCGCCCGATTCATCCTCGCCCGAGAGGGACAACACCGCCTTGGACACGGACAGCGCCTCTGCTGCCTGATATACGTCGACCCCAAGCTGCGCCGCGAGGTCGGCAATCGTAATCTCACCGTCATGCTCTGCGCGGTAGCTCTCACAGATCTTCTGCGCGCGGATGCTCAGCTCCTGCAGGGAACGCGATACCTTCACACTGCCGCCGGAGCGGAAAAGCTGTTTGATCTCACCGAGGATCACGGGTACCGCATAGGTCGACAGCCGGAAGCCCTTGCTCTCATCAAAGCGATCCACCGCCTTAATGAGTCCGACACATCCTGCGGAATAGAGGTCGTCATACTCGATCCCCTTGCCCGTGAAACGGTGGGCACAGGCGTGAACCAGACGTAGGTTTTGTTCGATCAACTCATTTCTGTCCATAAGCGGCGCGGATAAAGTTCTTTTCGAGCGTGACGGTGGTGCCCTTACCGACCGTGGAGCGCACCTTGACGTTATCCATAAAGCTCTGCATCACCGCAAAGCCCAGTCCGGCGCGTTCATCGGTGGAGGTGGTATAGAGCGGCTCCATCGCCTGCTTGATATCGGGGATACCGACGCCTCTGTCGCGGATCTTGATGACGGCATGTCCCTTATCGGTGAGCTTTGCTTCGATGATGACCGTACCGAAGGTATCGGGGTAGGCATGCACAACGGCGTTGGTGACTGCTTCACTCACAGCGGTCTTGACGTCGGCAATCTCGGCTACGGTCGGATCGAGCGGCAGTAAAAATGCCGCTACGGCGGATCGGGCAAAGCTCTCGTTGGCGCTTTTTGAAATAAAGCTGAGCTTCATTTCATTGACCGTTTTCATTTCATCACCCCCAGTTTTTCCAGTCCCGACAGGACGAAGATCTTTTGCAGGTTGGGCGGCACGTTGACGACCTCGAGCTTACCGCCGAGGAGCGAGATCATGCGGTAGCGCCCCATCACCAGTCCGATGCCTGATGAATCCATGAACCCGACCTTGCCGAAATCCAGCACCAGCCGCGAGGGTCGGCTGTGCTCACACTGCGCGTCGATATCACCGCGGATCCGAGGCGCGATATGGTGGTCGATCTCGCCGTACAGCTTCGCCGTGACCACCCCGTTTTTGTATGTCATATCAACCATTATGTTCCTCCAAGTTTATGCAGTTGAAAGTTGACAACGGAAAGTGGAAAGTTATAACTGATTTCATTAATGGGTGCGGGTTTCCCACCCAATAAGCCTCCCTTTGGTAAAGGGAGGTGCCTCCGAACGGAGGCGGAGGGATTGCATCAATGCTGCGCAGCAGCCACCTTAATTTTCCACTTTCCACTTTCAACTTTTCACTAAAAAAGCCTATCCTGCTACTAATAGTAATAGGATAGGCTTAAAAAGATTGTCATATTCTGTTATCCGGATTATTTATCGGTTGAGATTGCCGCAGCCTAAAAAGCTTTTCAGGCTTCGCAATGACGATCCATGATATACGGCCGCATTTCTGACGCGAGGTAGAGCGAGCCGCAGACAAAGATATCGTCGCCGTAAGAGAGCGCCTTATCATACGCCTCAAGAGGACTTTCGATGACCTCGATGTTATCGCTCACGCCGCCGAGTCTGCGTGCCAGATCTGCCGCGGGCAGGGCTCTGGGGCTATTGATATCGGTCACAATAATGCGCTTGAACAGCCCACCCAGCAGGCTCAGCGAGGTGCTGTCCTTGTCGGCGAGGATGCCGATGATCAGCGTCTTGTCACCCTCTGCATAATAGGTGCGCACCGCCGTCGCGAATGCCTGTAAGCCGTTGGGATTATGTGCGCCGTCAAGGATCACCGTGGGATTCTCGCGCAGCTTTTCGAACCGCGCCGGATGGTGGGTGTTTTGCAAGCCGTCGCGGATGTTCTCGACCGAGATGTTCTTGCGGTGTTCCTTTTGCAGTACCTCGATGACTGTCAGCGCACAGCGCAGGTTGTCGATCTGGTGCGAGCCGAGCAGGGGCAGACGCATCGGCAGCTCGCGGTAGACAAAGCTTGTACCGTTGCGATCCATCTCGGTGACGGTCAGTCGGATATCCTCGGCGCGGTAGAGCGTGTTGTGCTCCAGACGCGCCTTTTCTTCGATCACGGCGAAGGCCTCACGCGGCTGCGGCGCAGTCACGGTGGTACCGTAGCTTTTGATGATGCCAGCCTTTTGGTAGGCGACCGCCTCAACGGTCTCGCCGAGGATAGCAGTGTGGTCAAGGTCGATGCGCGTGATCACCGAGCACAGCGGAAACGGGATCAGGTTGGTGGAATCCAGCAGACCGCCCATGCCGACCTCACAGACGACGATGTCGCAGTTCAGCTTTTTGAAAATGTAAAAGCTCAGTACGGTGATGAACTCAAATTCCGTGATGACGGTGCCCTGCTCATTGAGTTTTCTGAGCTTTGGCTCAAAGAAGGTGACCGCCTCGGCGAGGGTCTCTTTGTCGATCATCTGATTGTTGATCTGGATGCGCTCGCGGAAGTCAACGATATATGGCGAGGTGAACAGTCCGACCTTGTAGCCTGCCTGTTGCAAAACAGCGCTGAGCATAGCGCAGACAGAGCCCTTTCCGTTCGTGCCGGCAACATGGATGAAGGATTGCCCCAGCACCTCGGGAACGGTTCGAAAGAGCTTTTTGACGCGGTCAAGCCCGGGGCGTGAGCCGAATTTGTCGAGTGAGTGGATCAATCGCAGGCTTTCTTCGTAATTCATGGGAATCCTCCTTAACATAGCGGAAAAGGTCGGATAAAGCGGAAACCTTTTCACATTTTCTATAAAAGTGATCGAATGGAAGTGCTTCCACCTCATCCGTCACCGCCTTAGTCGGCGGCGACGCCTTCCCCTCAAGGGGAAGGCTTGAGTTACATCAATTCCTTATAGATATCGTTCTTCTTAAGCCCTGCCATCGCCGCGGCTTGCTTGGCGGCTTCGGTGGGGCGCATACCGCCGTCGATCAGCTTCTGCGCAAAGGCAACGGCGTCCGATAGAGTGATCTCGGATTTTTCTTCGGTCTTTTTGCCCTCTAAGACGAGGACGATCTCTCCCTTAAGTGATCCGTCGGCATATCGTTCCGCCGCCTCCTTGGTGGTGGTGCGGATGATCTGTTCATGCACCTTAGTCAGCTCACGCGCAATGGTGAGCCTGCGGTCGCCGAATGAGGAGTAAAAATCCTGCAAAGTATGGGCGAGCTTGTGAGGCGCTTCATAAAAGATCATGGTGCGGCGTTCGCCGAGCAGGCTCTCGAGATGCTCCGTGCGGCTCTTTTTGTTCACGGACAAAAAGCCCTCAAAGGTGAAGCGGCCTGTCTCGAGACCGGACACCGCCAGCGCGGAGATCACGGCGCTCGGACCGGGTACGACCACGGTCTTGATGCCTGCCCCTTCACACTGCTTGATCAGATCCTCGCCGGGATCGGAGATGCATGGCATGCCTGCGTCGGTGACGATCGCACAGCTCTCACCGGCTAAAATACGGTCGATGATCTTCTCACCCTTATCGTGTTTGTTATGCTCAAAATAGCTGATCATCGGCTTTTTGATACCGAAGTGATTCAGCAGCTTGACGGTCACGCGCGTATCCTCTGCGGCAATAAAATCAGCCTGTTCCAGCGTCGCGACCGCACGGGGTGACAGATCGCCCATATTGCCGATCGGCGTACCAACGACATATAATGTATTCTTTTCCATAGGGAATCTCCCTTCGGTCAATCAATTAATGCAATCCCTCAGCTTCGCGTTGCTCAGCAGTTCCCTTTACCAAAGGGAGCCTGATATCCGTCCTTATAGCTTCCGTAGATTTCTCTCATTTCGGGGGTGAAGCCGTTGTCATCCTCGATCATCAGCACAGGCAGTACGTCCATATAGCCGGGCTTTGCGCCGCGTTTTGCCTCACATAAAAAGAGCTTAGGCGCCTTGTCCGCCCTGCCCTGTACCATGCGCAGGCATTTTGGCTCCATGCCGTGGGTGCGCATCGTCGCGAGCACATCCGTCAGTCGTTCGGGACGTTGGCAAAGGACAAACCGTCCGCCGAAGCGGAGCAGTCGACTTGCCGCCGCGCAGATGTCATCGAGCGTACATTCCGTTTCATGCAGAGCGATCTTCTTCGCGTTGTCGGGACTGATGAGCCCCGAGCCGCCGAGCTTATACGGCGGATTGCAAATGACAAGATCGCACTCGCCGGCAGACAAACGCGTGTGTATTTCTTTGATATCTCCCAAAACAGGATGAATGAGCGCCGCGCGCTCGATCCCGTTTTCCGTGTTGCGGCGAATACTATTCTCCAGCAGCTCGATCGCCTCGGGCTGGATATCAACGGCGGTGATATGACGCGGCGCGGTATCGCGGATCAACAAGAGAGGGATCGTACCGCAGCCTGTGCCGAGCTCCACGATCCTGTCGCCGTTTTTCGGCGCGGCAAAATGCGCCAGGAGTATCGTATCGGTGGAAAAATGATGGGCGTCGGTGACATAGACCTCAACCCCGTTGCCCAGCGGCTCCAAGCGCATTTGATTCACCCCTCTTTACAGTTGAAAGTTGACACTTTTCTTACTTTCCACTTTCCACTGTCAACTTTCAACTTATATATTACCATACTCATTCACACTTGTAAACGGCAAAAAAATAACCGAGGCAAAATGCCTCGGTCGTTTTCTTTAGTTCGATTACTCTGCAGCAGGAGCGCTTACAGGGCAAGCATCCGCGCAAGAACCGCAGTCAATGCAAGCGTCAGCGTCGATAACATACTTACCGTCGCCCTCGGAAATAGCGTTTACGGGGCACTGGTCAGCACAAGCACCGCAAGAGATGCAATCGTCAGAAATCTTATAAGCCATGAAATTGACCTCCTTGTATTTATTGACTACATTGTAGCACATCGAATGAAAAAATCAAGGTTTTCAGTCGAAAATTAGCGGCAGCTAACCAAATTTACCTCCCACTTCCGACTCTTAGATTTCGTTTTCCGCCTCATACATTTTCTTGAGATCCTCCAGATCATACGGTGTTTGCTGATACAAATAATAGTTCAGCCAGTTCGAATACAGGAGGGACGCATGGGAGCGCCATGTCATCACGGGCTTGCGGTTGACGTTGTCATCAGGAAAGTAATTGTACGGCTTGCTGATCTTGATTCCCTTCTCCACATCGCGGTAATACTCCTTGGCGAGGGTATCATAATCATATTCGCAGTGACCGAGCAGATAGAACTCCCTGCCGTTTTTGGAGCAGATGATCGCAACGCCTGCCTTCTTGGAGGTAGCTAAGATCTCCAGCTCCGGTACCTTCTCAACATCCTCGGTACGGATACCCGTATAGCGCGAGTGTGGGATCAGGAAATAGTCGTCAAAGCCGCGCATCAAAGGATGCTTGGGGTTGAGGATCATGTGATTATAGATGCCGAAGAGCTTCTGAGGCAGATCGACCTTGTCAATGCCGTACCGATAGTACAGCCCTGCCTGAGCGCCCCAACAGATAAACATCGTGGAATAAACATGCTTTTTTGCCCATTCAAAGACCTCGCACAGCTCATCCCAGTAGTCGACCTCCTCAAAGGGCATTTGCTCAACGGGAGCGCCGGTGACGATCATGCCGTCAAAGCGTTCCTCACGGATCTCATCGAGGGTCTTGTAGAACTTCATCAGGTGCTTTTCACTGGTGTTCTTCGATCGATGGCTCGCCATCTGCAGCAGTTCCACATCCACCTGCAAGGGTGAGTTACCGAGCAGACGCATGAGCTGGGTCTCGGTCGTGATCTTGGTGGGCATGAGGTTCAGGATGACGATTCTGAGCGGTCGGATATCCTGCGTCATCGCGCGATCTTCCTGCATGACAAAGATATTCTCGCTTTCGAGAATTTGCGTGGCAGGCAGATCATTGGGTATTTTGATCGGCATATTACCGCTCCTTTCCTTATCAATCAATAAACCTTATGTGGCCCCCTTTCCTAAGGGGGCTGTCACCGCAGGTGACTGGGGGTTGCATATCGTGTTCCTATCCGATTATTCAAATGGTAATAAAACGAAACGAAGCAACCCTCCGCCGCTTTGCGGCACCTCCCTTAGAAAAGGGAGGCTGATTAATACTGTTTTCCCCAATACACCATGTGCTTGGCAGGCTTGCCGCAGCAGGCGCAGACGTCGCCGAGGTTCTCTTCCTCGAAGGGGATGCAGCGGGATTTTACGCCGCCGGTGACGTCCTTGATCTTATCCTCGCACTCAGTCTCACCGCACCACATGGCTTTGATAAAACCGGGCTTGTTCGTGGCGATTTCGACGAACTCGTCGAAATTGTGAGCAACATAGGTCTTTTCTTTCATATTCTCGAGTGCGCGGTTATACATATCGTCGTGAATCTGTACCAGCAGATCGGCGATGGTCTGCTCGAGGTTGTCGAGCGATACAAAGAGCTTTTCTCTGGTATCACGGCGCACCAGCACACACTGGTTCTTCTCGATATCCTTGGGACCGATCTCCAGACGGACAGGAACGCCCTTCATCTCATACTGGGCGAACTTCCACCCCGGGCTCTGGTCGGAATCATCGAGCTTGGTGCGGAATTTTGTCTTTAACGCTTCATACAGCTCATTTGCTTTATCGAGAACACCTTCCTTATGCTGAGCGATCGGGATGATCGCGAGCTGGATGGGAGCGACCTTGGGCGGCAGTACCAGACCGTCGTCATCGGAATGTACCATGATCAGCGCGCCGATCATACGGGTGGACGTACCCCATGAGGTCTGGTGCGGATGATGGAGCTTGTTATCTCTGCCGGTGTAGGTGATGTCGAACGCCTTGGCAAAGCCGTCGCCGAAGTAGTGCGAGGTACCGCCCTGCAGCGCGACGCCGTTGTGCATCATCGGCTCGATGGTGTAGGTCTCCTTTGCGCCGGCAAAACGCTCCTTCTCGGTCTTCTCACCGACGACCGCAGGGATCGCGAGGGTCTCTTTATAGAAGTCCGCATAAACCTGCAGCATGCGCAATGTCTCCTCACGCGCCTCTTCCTCAGTCTCATGGAGGGTGTGACCCTCCTGCCAGAGAAACTCGCTGGTACGCAGGAACGGACGGGTGGTCTTCTCCCATCTGACGACGGAGCACCACTGGTTATAGAGCTTGGGCAGATCGCGGTAGGTGTTGACGATCTTGGCGTAATGCTCGCAGAAGAGCGTCTCGGAGGTCGGGCGCACGCACAATCTCTCGGTCAGCTTCTCACTGCCGCCGACTGTGACCCATGCGCATTCGGGCGCAAAGCCCTCGACATGATCCTTCTCCTTCTCGAGCAGGCTCTCGGGAATGAACATCGGCATATAGACATTCTCGTGACCGGTCTCCTTAAAACGGCGGTCCATATCGTTACGCATATTCTCCCAGATCGCGAAGCCGTAGGGTCGGATGACCATACAGCCCTTAACATTAGAGTAATCTACCAGCTCCGCCTTTTTGACGATGTCGGTATACCATTTTGCGAAATCCTCGTCGCGGCTCGTGATCGCCTCGACCATTTTCTTATTCTGAGCCATCTTTTTCCTCCATAGCATTGTTATCGTTGAGTAAGGGTGACTATGCCTCCCTTTGGTAAAGGGAGGTGGGCTCGCTTGCGAGCTCGGAGGGATTGCAAAATTGATCGAGTATTGCGAGAAACCAATTGAGAATAGGTTGGTCGCTACGCTCCATTCATACAATCCCTCACCCGCTCTCGCGGGAGCTCCCTTTACCAAAGGGAGCCTGATGTACGAAAGCTTAATCAAAAAGTATTATACTATTAATAAGCGGTTTTGACAAGTGCCAAACTGCGCCAACCCTATACGGAAAGCCCGATAAAATTGGTTATTTTGCGCAAAAAATAAGGCGGCACAAAGCCGCCTTCATCTTTTGTCGGACAGGAAGCCGGACACGCATGTCTCGCCTCCTCTGCAAAATCAGGTTTTTGATTCGATGTAATTGACAAGATCAGCTACAGTACGAATATTCTCGATCTCCTCGTCGGGGATCTCGATCTCAAACTCGTCCTCGATGGACATCAGCAGGTCTACAACATCAAGAGAATCCGCGCCTAAATCATCCTGCAGATCGGTCTCGGGCTTGATAGAATCCTCTTCTACATCAAACTGCCCGGCAAGGATAACCTTAATCTTTTCTAATACCATTGTGTCTCCTCCTAATTGAATAAGCGTGTGATACTGCGATCTCCGACATGGGAATCCTTACAAGCCTCAAAGACCGCGCCGAAAACAGGTGGCTGTTTTCATATACAACAACATATTATTAGTAATATCGCTCTTTGTCAAGGATTATGTCAATTTTTTAACCGTTAGTGCTGATTGGGAATTAAGAAGCGTACATTTTGTGTCATTTCTGACAGCTTGTAACAATATTTAGAGTTCATCAAGCCTCGCTTTGGTAAAGGAAGGTGGGCTCGCTTGCGAGCTCGGAGGGATTGCATCAATCGACCGACCAAAGGAAGATACTCTGTTATGATACTTTGCTATAACATCAAGGTAATAGTATTGAGATACTCGCTTCGCTCAAACAATTTAGTACAATCCCTCAGTCGGCATTGCCGACAGCCTCCTCGCCGGAAGCGGCTCCCCCCTTGTCCTTCGGACATTCCCCCAACGGGGGTACCTTTACCAAAGGGAGCCTGATTCCGCTTTGGGTTTTTAGGAAATCCATGACCTTTTGCTCAATGACCTTTACGCCGCCTTCACTGTCGCTCTCGATGTTCAGCGGCAGGATCGGATCATGCACCGATAATCGAAGCAGGAACCAGCCGTCGCCGCCGTCCCTGTCAAAGCTGACACGGATACCCTCGCGGTTATCGGGCGCGATGTGCCAGTCGGGCTGCTTCTCAGCAAACGCCTCCAGCTCGTCGATCACGCGCTGACCGGTGGTTTTGAAATCCTTGTCGGTGATCCTGATGCGGATCTCCTTTTCTTCGACCGGCTCCTTCAGCGCGGCAAGCAGACTGTCAAGGCTCTCGCCCTTTTGGCTCAGCTGAGCCGCCTTGATGATGATCTTGGTGCACAGGTACGCGCCGTCGTCGAGATAGTAGTTTTCCTCCATCGCGGCATGACCCGAGGTCTCGATCGCGAGAGGAGCGCAGATACCCTGCGCTTTCAGCTCGATCGCCTTGTTGATCACGTTTTTATAGCCGCGGCGATAACGGTAGTGCTTGCCGCCGAGGTGCTTTTCGATGAATTCATTCAGCCCCGTGGAGGTGATGGAATCGGTCACCACCGTGCCGCCGGGATTATTCTCGAGTGCCAGACATGCCGCCAGCGCTACCAGGCGATTGCGGTTGATCTCCTTGCCGTATCGATCCACCGCGCCGCCGCGGTCAACATCGGTGTCGAAGATCACGCCGAGGTCGGCTTTGCTCTGTAAAACCGCCTCACAGATGGACGCCATCGCCTGCTCGTTCTCGGGATTGGGAACATGATTCGGGAACATGCCGTCGGGATCGAGGTAACGCGAACCGCTCGTATCGGCTCCCAGCGGCTCCAGTACCGACGCCGCATAGAAACCGCCTGCACCGTTGCCGGCGTCCACCACGATGTGAAAGCCTTTGAGCGGCAGGTCATATTGCTCGGCGTTCACCTCGCGCTTGATCAGCTCGCGCAGGTGCGCGGAATAGTTCTCCATATAATTGATCGGCGATACGGTGCCGCCCATCGCCTTTTCAGGCTGATCACCGTCCTGAGCGTGTTGTAAGATCACCTCGATATCGGGCGCGTCCAGACCGCCGTCACGGGTGAAGAATTTCAGCCCGTTGCGGTTGAACGGATGGTGCGACGCGGTGATCTGCACCGCCGCGTCACAGCCGAGATCAACAGTCGTCATGAACATCGCGGGGGTGGATGACAAGCCGCAGTCATAGACCTTCACGCCGGCTCTTGCCAGTCGTCGGATCACGATATCGGCGATATGCTCGCCCGAGATACGGCAGTCGCGGCCGACAGAGACCGCCAGCTGTACAGCGGGCTTGCCGATTTTCTGCTCCGCCCACAGGATGAAGCCGTCCGCCATCGCGGAGAGGATATCGTCGGTGAGATTGACGGGCTCATCCGCTACGCCCTCGCTCGCGATGCCGCGGATATCGGTGCCGCTTTTGAATATTTTATAGGTATCGTTTAACATAATGACCTCCGTAGTGATGGATGATGATAGATATCGTTAGTATTCTAACAGATAACCGCCGTCAAGGCAAGGCAAATCCGCTTTGTTTCGCGTAAAAACACCGATTTTCCTGTCGATTTCGGCTTAGACAAGCGATTTTGGAGATTGCGACAGTAATCCTTGACATTGTCAGTTTGAAATAGGCAAACTACACAGAATAATTATAACAATATTTATCAGTCGAAAAGTTTTTGTCGATTTCTTTGTGCAATCTATACTAATAATGTTCCCTTGAATTATTAAAAGTCATCATGCCTTTAGCGGTATGCACAAAGAAAACACCAAATTATTGTTGACTTTCACGAAAAGCGGGCTATAATAATAACTGTCAAGACAAAGTCCGCTTGACTACTGAGCCGCGCGGCCAAGGCGGCACGGTATTTTTAGGAGGGACTGAACATACAATATATTGTCATTGCGAGGACTTGACACACGTGTCGACCCGCGATAACGGCAATCGATTGTTTTCAGTTTTAGCCAAATGGTAAATGGCGGCACGAAAAAAAGAATATACCGGATCGGATCATTCGCCTTTATATGAGAATTCCTCTTTCATTTTATTGCGTAAATGACTGATCTGTTCGGTAAAAGGAGGCTGATAGTATGATGACTTCTGTAATGGGTTTACACGACATTGATGTTTCTGAATTCTTGAACGTGCTTGACAGTTGCGAAGGCAATGTATACCTTGTCACCCGTGAGGGCGATAAGCTCAACCTGAGAAGCAGACTGAGCCAGCTGCTCGGGATCACCCGACTGATGGAAGGCGGCAGAATCACTGAGGCGTTCATCCTCTGTGACAAGCCTGCCGATGAACAGAAGCTTTTCAGACTGAATATGTTCGGTACGACCGAGCATACCGCCTGAGCAACCTGACTACCTATCAGGCAATGCGGTAAAACAGAAACCACTTTTTTCATTTGCTAATCACTACTTTTTTCATGTTAATTTAAATCCTAAAGCAAAAGGGGCGTTCCTTCGGGAGCGCCTCTTTTGCTTTATCATGTTGTCATTCTGAGCCTGCGGCGAAGAATCTTAATGCGCCCTTTTTCCTTTCTTCGATGCCGGAAAGGTATGATAAAGCATACGGAGAAGATCCTTCGGCAAGCTCAGGATGACACATTACAAAGGATCGTTATCTCTTCAGACTGTATATTTTTCCCCTGTCTGACATATATTAGAATCAGTATATCACTAAGGAGAATTATTATGTCAATCAGTCTCAACAAGGAAAAAATCAAAACCTACGTCTTTTCCATCCTCGTGCCGCTGGTGCTCGGGGCGATCGTCGGCGTGCTGACCACGCGCACCATGCACTATGAGAATCTCATCAAACCTGCGTTAGCGCCGCCGGCGATCCTCTTCCCCATCGCGTGGAGCATCCTTTACATCCTGATGGGGGTCTCACACGGGATGCTCAAATGGAGCCGTCTCGACTCACCGGACACCGAGATCATCTACTACGCCCAGCTCATCGTCAACCTGATCTGGCCGATCCTGTTCTTCTCGCTGGAATGGCGGCTGTTCGCGTTTGTCTGGATCATCCTCCTGGATGTGCTGGTGGGGATTATGACCGTGCGTTTTTACCGCAAGGATAAGACCGCCGGACGGCTGCAGATCCCCTATTGCATCTGGCTGCTGTTCGCCACCTACCTCAACCTCGCGACCTATCTGTTGAACCGATAAGCATCCTCTTGCTGTCATTGCGAGGAGCCGGGCACATGCCCCACGACGTGGCAATCCCACAAAAGGAACAGCATTTTTCTGACGCATTAATCAGTTCGATCTCAGGCAGAACAGACAGGGAAGCACTATCTCCTTGTCTATTCTGCCTAATTTGATGCCCGATTTTTTGGATTGCCAACCAAATCACAATATGATACAATGAAGTTGCCAACTATTCTACAATTTAATATTCAGCGCAACTCATATACATATGGTATAACTGTGTTTGTTTTGCTTAACCTGTATAATGGGGTGTTTTTTCTATGTAAAAAACACGGCTCTTTTATACAGCTCTATTATGCATGGTTGATATAACAAACATGGTTATGCTGATATTGTAGAATTGTTTGGCGACGATTTGGGCTGGTGTTTTTTGGCGCGCGCTCAGTCGTGCGCCTTTTTTATTTTAAATTCGGTAGCACAAAGCGCCGGAAGGTACCCACAACCAACGTCCATCCAAAAATCTCATTATCCGATCAAAGGAGGAACCCATGAAAAGAGTATTCAAAGCAATCAGTGTCTTATTGTGCATAGTCATGCTTTTGAGTGTATTCAGCATTATTCCGGTATCGGCGGCTACAGCTGGCGAGTACACATATGTGGTACTCAGCGACGGCACCGCTAAGATCACAAAAGCCACCGCGACCGGTGATGTTGTCATTCCATCCGCTCTCGACGGCTATACGATCACGGTGCTCGACAACCGATCATTTTATAATCACAAGGATATAACCTCTGTAGTGATTCCCGACACGGTCACGACCATCGGAGAAAACGCGTTTATTAATTGCAGTGAACTTATCTCCGTCACAATCGGAAATTCTGTCACTTCGCTTGGAGACAAGTCTTTTTCCGGCTGCGGAAAGCTGACCTCCGTGACCATCCCCGATTCTGTCAAAACAATTGGGGATAATGCGTTCTATAATTGCACCGGCTTGACCTCTGTGACAATCGGTAAAACTGTCGAGACTATTGGAAACAGGGCGTTTTTAGGTTGCACCGGCCTCGTCACCGTGACTATCCCCGACTCTGTTATTATGATCGGTAATAGTTCATTCCAAAGTTGTACAGGCTTGACCTCCGTAACCATCCCTGATTCTGTTACGACGATCGGTGCTTCCGCATTTAGCAAATGCAGCAGTTTGAGTTCTGTTACCATCCCCGACTCCGTCACAGATATTGGTAATTCTGCGTTTAGAGATTGCAGTGGGCTTACCTCTGTGAAGATCGGTAAAGCTGTCGAGACGATTGGCGAAGATGCCTTCTTGTGTTGCAGCAGCTTAACCGCCGTGACAATTTCCAACTCAGTTACAACTATTGGAAACTATGCGTTTTCGAGATGCAGTAGCTTAACCACCGTGACCATTCCTAAATCGGTTACTACTCTCGGGAATGGGGTGTTCAGCGATTGCATCGGTCTAAATGCTGTTATGATCTCAGACATCGGCGCATGGTGCGCGGTCAGTTTTGTGGGCACTTCCAGTAACCCTCTTTATTATGCGCATAATCTTTACTTGAACGGTGAGCTTGTAACAGAGTTGACCATTCCTGATTCGGTCAAGACAATCGGGAATAATGCGTTTTGTTATTGTACCGGATTGACCTCCGTAACCATCCCTGATTCTGTTACGACGATCGGTGCTTCTGCATTTAGCGAATGTAGCGGTTTGACCTCTGTGACCATCCCCGACTCTGTCACAAGTATCGGTGCTTCTGCATTTAGCGAATGTAGCGGTTTGACCTCTGTGACCATCCCCGACTCTGTCACAAGTATCGGTAACTATGCGTTTTATAATTGCAGCAGTCTAACCTCCGTGACTATTCCCGACTCTGTCACAAGTATCGGTAACTATGCGTTTTATAATTGCAGCAGTCTAACCTCCGTGACTATTTTCAACTCTATTACAACGATCGGTGAATATACGTTTTATCATTGCGACAGCCTGATCGATGTTTATTTTGAAGGTTCACAGGAAGAGTGGAAAAAGGTTAATGTCAAAACCGGTAATACGGCATTGAAAAACGCAACTATCCATTTCAGCGTAGGTCCTACCAATGGCACAGATGAAGAAGGAGGCTTCGAATACTATTGGGATTCTATATCCGGTACAGCAATGATCCTTAAATATACCGGTTCTGATACCGACGTGACAATTCCGTCAACGCTGAATGGATATACAGTCACAGCCATCGGATCTACAGCGTTTTGTAATAACAAAACGCTTGAATCGGTAACGTTCCCGGATAGTGTAGAAACCATTGCGGACGGATATGTTACGACTCATATTCTCTTTAGAGAATTTGAGAAAGATGATGAACGTCGTTTCGTAAATTATGTTCCTTATGGGGCTTCTGGTGAGAGTTTCGGCGCATTTAGCGATTGTGAAAACTTAAAAAGCGTTGATCTCGGACTCGGTATCAAAACGATCGGATCGTATGCATTTCATGGATGTGCTGGTTTGGAATCCGTCACCTTTCCGGAAAGTCTGATATCGATCGAAAAATGTGCATTTGAGTTTTGTGACTCCATACAAAGCGTTACCATACCCCGAAACGTAACAACAATCGGAGATGGTTCATTTTTAGGCTGCGACTCCTTACAAAAGGTTGAAATACTTGGCGACGCATCGATTGGTACCTATTGTTATAGTAATACAGAAGCAACCACTGTTAGCATCATTTGGCAGGGTAGCGGATACGATTATACAGGGGCGGAAAATCCGATGGATGAAGAATATTATAGCAATTACACACTGCAAGAAGCGACAATTAGGGAAGGAGCATTTGCATATTGCGTTAACTTAACAGAGGTACATTTAGGAGATAGTGTTACTTCAATCGGATATGCTACTTTCCAATCTTGTGCAAATCTCAAAAGTATTATCATTCCCGATTCTGTCACAAGTATCGGCGGCTCTGCTTTTGCGTATTGCGATTCTCTCGAATCTATCAATCTATCAGGCGAGTCTTTAGAAAGATATGGCGAGAATGCACTTTATCAATGTAATAGTTTGATCACCGCTTATATCAATATACCGGTCATTGATGACTATATGTTCATGGATTGCAAATCCTTGAAGGAAGTGACCCTCGGAAATAATGTTGAGTGGGTCGGCGAAAAAGCGTTCCACGGATGTATCAATATGAAGAGAATCACCATCCCAAAATCTGTCAAGCATATCGGCGATCGGGCGTTCGGCTTCTATTATGACGTTATCGGCGCTCAATATCACTCAGCGCCGTATGATAACTATTTTACGATCCAAGGCTATAAAAACACTGTGGCTGAACTGTACGCCAAAGAGAATGGATTTATCTTTAAAGCTCTCGATACAGTATCCAAGCCCGGCGACGCGGACGGTGACGGTCAGATCACGGTGAAGGACGTCACCGAGGTTCAGTTTTATCTTTCGAACACGACAACCCAAGCGGATGAAGAAACGCTGATGTATGCCGACATCGATAAAAACGGTCGTCTTGAGGTCATCGACACGACATGGCTCCAGCGCCATCTGGCAGGCATGGAGATCCCCTATACGATTGGATAAGTCATGATAACCAACCACGCCCCCGAGCGATCGGGGGTGTTTTTGGGAAAGGAAACGTTTATTGTAGGGGAGTGCCTCGGCGCTCCCGGTACATCGGACACGCGTGTCGGCGCCGTACCCTACAACATGCACCTCTCCTCAACGGAAAATGCGATTTGACCACCGCCCTGCGGCGGGAGGGTCAAGACCCTCCCCTACAAAACGTACATCCTCTCAACGGACGTCGTATTTTGACCAACGTCCTATCGGCTACAGTGCCGATCACCCACTATCTTCTCTCCTCTTTTTCAACAAAATTAACAGCAAAGGACATCGGGTTTTGTACCTGATGTCTTTTTTCTGAAAAAGAAACAAAATTTCTTGACTCCTTCGTTTTTTCATGATACGATAATACACGGTCAGTTCGTAACCATCCTGACTTGGCGCGTATCCAACACTCAACCGATACGATCGTCTAAATCAAAACTAAGGAGACAAAAGAATATGAAAGACAAACGTGTGTTATACATCACACAGGCGGCGGTCATCGCCGCGCTTTACGCCGTGCTCACGATCGGACAGAACACGCTTTTGCCCGGTACAGCGTCGGCAGCGGTGCAGTTCCGCGTCGCGGAGGTGCTTTGCGTCCTCGCGATCTACACCCCAGCAGCGATCCCCGGTCTGACGATCGGCTGTATCATCGCCAACATCAGCTCCGTCACCGCGGGTCTGGGCTTCTATGACATGATCTTCGGCTCTCTTGCGAGCCTGCTTGCGGCGCTCACCATGTATGGGCTGCGCAATATCCGCATCAAAAACACCCCCTTCCTCGCGCTCCTGATGCCCGCGCTCTTCAACGGCGTCATCGTCGGCTTGGAGATCTCGATCTTCTTCAGCGATACCGGCTTCAGCTTCATCACCTTTTTGATCACTGGCGGCTGTGTTGCGCTGGGCGAGCTCGTCGTACTGCTGGTACTGGGCATCCCCGCCTGCATCCTGCTCAATAAGCAAGGCAAAAAGATGGGCGTCGTGCTCGACTGATAGTAAAAAAATGCTCCCACTAACGGTTACATAGTGGGAGTTCTTTGGATTTCGGCGCATGGTAAAGGTCGGGCTTGATGATTGGGATAGCCGAGGGTTAGGATCCTGTTCTCCCCTGCCGTTTTACGCGTTATCGCTCCGCATAGATTCAGCGATCCATCCGCATAAATCCGGTGATAAGACTGGATGAATTCGTCGATCAGACTGCATAAAATCGGCGAATTGAAAATATTTTCAATAAATGCTTGCATTTGTCGGCGGTTTATGTTATGATATCTCTTGCAGTAAAAACTGTATCCGGGTGTGGCGCAGTTTGGTAGCGCGCTTGAATGGGGTTCAAGAGGCCGCTGGTTCGACTCCAGTCACTCGGACCACGGAGGGAAGTTTTCGAACTTCCCTCTTTTTTATGCCAACTTTACTCAAAATGGCTTAAACAGTGATTTTACGCGGATTTTCAAAGTCATTTTAGGGTCGTTTGGGAAAAGGAAAAGTAAGGAAACTCACACTCAAAATCCGATTTTTTGACCGATTTTGCAAGCCCGATTTTTGAAAAAACGTTGAAATCCGGAAAAATCGGACTTCCTGTTTTTTGCCTTTTGGGTTCTTGCCCCACGGATTTCAACCGAAATCGCACAATTTACAAAGCTTTCTGCCTCGGGTTATAATAACACAGAGGCGAGAAAACCGAATATTCAACCGACGAAGCGTTCACTTCATTTTAGAAGTGGGCGCTTTTTTCATTTCCGAAATGTATCGGAATCTCGTAATCAATTTTATTTTAAGGAGGAATTTATTATGACAAGAACAAGTGATTTTTCGCTCCCGAAGTTCGAGGACATCTTCTCGACGCAGGAGGAGCGTGACGAAGCGAAGCTCGACAAGATCAGGGATATCCCGCTGTCGGAAATCGATCCGTTCCCCGACCACCCGTTTCATGTGCGTGACGATGAGGATATGCTGCAGCTGGTCGAGAGCATCAAGGAACACGGCGTGATGACACCCGCTGTTCTCCGATTGAAGGAGGACGGGAGATATGAGCTGGTGGCGGGACATCGCCGCAAGCGTGCCTGTGAGCTGGCGGGGCTGGATACCCTGCGCTCCGAGGTCAAGGATCTGATCCGCGACGAAGCGGTCGTCTATATGGTGGAAAGCAACTTTCAGCGTACTACCATCCTGCCAAGCGAGAAAGCGTTTGCTTATCGGATGAGGTTGGAGGCGCTTAACAGGCAAGGGCATCGCTCAGATTTAACTTCTGCCCCACTGGGGCAGAAGTTGTCACGTGAGGAGTTAGCCAGTCAAACAGGAGAAAGTCATTCTCAAATCCAACGCTATATCCGCCTCACCTACCTCATCCCCGAGTTGTTGAAGCTGGTAGATGAGGGCAGGATGAAAATGCGCCCGGCTGTGGAGCTCTCCTACCTCAACCCGTATTATCAACAATTCGTTCTGGACGAAATCGAACTCAACGAGTGTACGCCGTCTCACGCTCAGACCATCCGTATGCGAAAGCTCGCGGATGAACACGCTTTGGATGCGGATATCATCTCCGACATCATGTCGGAAGAGAAACCGAACCAGAAAACGGAGCGGTTGGCATTTAATGCCGCGAGGGTAAGAAAGCTCCTGCCGGATGACTTACCGAAAGAAAAGACCGAGGATTTCATCTGCGAGGCGATCACCTTCTACCGCAAGTATTATCGTGAGCGTTCTGCCCGCAGTTCCGATCGGGATGCACGCTGAAAATCTGCGATTATGATTTTTGCAA
Organism: uncultured Clostridia bacterium; assembly: GCA_946406145.1. Lineage (GTDB taxonomy): Bacteria > Bacillota > Clostridia > Oscillospirales > Acutalibacteraceae > Ruminococcoides. The sequence goes on from CAMJJL010000023.1 coordinate 20,727, forward strand.
CGTTGTTATTCCCTCGGAAAGTCACTACAATGAGCTTATCACAAAACGAAGGGAGAATAAATGATGGGAATTACTTATACGCGACAGGGCGATTACAATCTGCCCGACCTGACCTTGCCCGATCAGCCAAAGGTCGAGCTCGGCGTCTACGCACAAATGCGGCGGAGATTCCTCCGTGATCATCACAGAATCCTGTACTACAATCTCCTGACGCACTGTGCGCTGACTCAGCACCTTTACGATATCGAACAGGCTGCCATGGATATGGAGGAAAGACTCATTCGTCAGATGGCGGATCAACAGAAAGTGACCGAAGCGCTGAAAGCGCAGGATCAATTGATGTGGGTTCAGAAGATGAACCACATCCGCAACGCGGCGCGGGAGATAGTTCTGCACGAGATCATCTACGCCGTATAACACAGCAGGAGCAGACACACGCCTGCTCCTGCTAAAACATCATTTTCTTTTCGGATAGTAACAAATCAAGAAGTCATTAAGTCGACACACCCGTCGAGGAGGGCAATATGAAAAAGTATCACATCTATCTTACTTATGATGAACGACAGGAGATCGTTTACGCCATGATGAATAAAAGAAACGATCTGATCCGAACCGGTCATTACACGGATGCCGTTGACGAGATTATCGGCAAAGTGGTAAATGCAAAGATCAAGAGGGTGAAAGTGTTATTACAAAAAAAACAAATATTCAATGTCGTTAAGATGACACTATTTCAGACGCAAGTATTCGATTGATACTTGCGTTTACTTTTACAAAAAGTCTCGAACAAAGTTTCTTTTCAGAGAAGCGTTTATGGGACTTTATTTTTTGTATAATGGGTATAGAGAGAAATCTACAAGGAGGATCATTATGCTTGACGATTTATTTGGCGGAATATTTGACTTTAACGGCGATGGTCATACCGATTTCGGCGAAGAGATGCTGGGCTTGGCAATAATAGACGATATGACGAAGTCTGAGCAGAAACCAGAAAACAGTTCCGGCTATCTTTCTGACGATTACGACGGTGACATCGGCACATCTGCTTTTAGCTCCAATGTTAGTTCTTCCGACGATTCTGAGGAAGAAATTGAGGAGCGTCGCGAGGAGATCGAATCAAAGAAAGACGATCTGGAAAATGAACTTTTTGATCTTAGTTTCGAAGAGCCGGACTTTGATGACTTCGATGCTCATGAAGAGTGGAGTGAAAAAGTCAGCGATCTTGAGAGTAAAATCTCTGAGCTTGATGATGAGCTGTTTGAATTAGATCTATTATAAACAAATCAATAACCTATAGAGAGTGCGCGAGGGACAAGCCCGTTGACCGCACACCAACCTGCCGGATCTCACGCCGGTAAGGTGGTAATGCTTGACCGATAGGTTCCGTCGCGTCTCTCATAGGAAATATAATAAGGAGGCGCGAATACGCGTACAATCAGCAGTTTACTAAAATACGAAGGAAGAGTTTATATCTACTTGAACAGTCCGGCGATCAGCCGACAATTCCGAGTAGATGCCGCGAGAGAAGGTTTCACCTTGTCCGGTAACGGTGAGAGCGATATCTACGCGCTTAACCACAACAAGACGATGAACACCGTCGGCTTCGTAGGACATGTTCTCTTCCACAACACCAGCCAAAATCTCGCGGACGGTACACCGGTGATCCGCGTGGATTATGAAAAGTATATCGCCGGTGCCGATGATTACCATTACAAAAAATAGGAGGGATTTTCTATGGTAAAAGTATCTATTGATTTTAGAGTGACATTTCCACCGGAGGAGGACATCCATGCAGAGGTGCCACGTTTCTACAAGTATTTCTCTGATCACGACGTCACCGTTCTCGACGAACGCTATGTCGGGCGTAACATAATCTTTTCGGTGGAATGTAATAATCATCTCATCAATGCTCTGTCAGATCTCGTTGATAATATGATGACAGATACCGAGACGCTTGAGATGATTGTTGATCTGAAGCCGGAGGCTACCAAGGTACCTGTTCTCGGTACCGTGACCACATAAATGGAGGGCGCTATGGAAACCATTATGAAGCCGGACATCGATGCGATCCGGCCCGATGATATCTTGTTCTTCCTCTTTGCCGAAGGAGGCGCCATGGGGAGCCCGGGCAGTATCGAGTTCGTGGTAAAATCCGATACCGGCATTATCCGCAACATTTCATATTATCTGCCATTTCTGCCGAATCATATTACTAATGATGATATCGTCAGGCTGTTCCCTCCAATGGAGAATATCCGGCTTGAGATGTTCGGAGGCTGTACCGGCTTACCGGAAACTTGGCGATATATCAGCCTCGGTGCCGGTAATCACCTGTTTGTAAGAACAGAATACTATGATACTTTTTCACAACACATGAAAGAAAAGTCTCCGTCAGAGATACACGGTTGTTGGTATGAAACTGCCGTAACAATCCTTTCATAAACAGCACAAGGAGGTGCTGATATGTTATTTGATGACGACGATTTCGTTGACGAGTATCTCGAGTATAAAATCTTTGAAAAAAGTCTGAAGGAATCTGAGGCAAAAAGAAAAGCACGGCAAGGCAAGCCGACATCGCCGCCTCCGATGAGGATGACGAAGAAGTCCTCGGACTTAGGCTGTGGTGGCTGGATCGCGCTGATTTGTGTCGTGATTGCGGCTATATCTATCTTCGGCTCATGTGAGAACAGGCATAAGAGCTCTTACAACGGCACCTCTCGCAGCAGTTACAGTTCATCAAGCCGCAGTTATTCATCCGGCTACAACTCATCATCCAACAGTAAAGCATATTCAAGCACTAAACCTTCCTCGGGAAGTACCGTCAAGTCTTACTCGGGGAACAGCAGCAAATCTAAGAGCACTTCCGACCCTTATGATGCTAAGTCCTATGCTCATCCGGAGGATCTGTATTACGATTATCCCGATGATTTCTGGGATTATGAGGATGCGGAGGATTATTGGGAGGAGCATCAAGATAATTGACAGTAGCCAAAACCCTGCTATAATTGTACTCATAGAAACGTGATTGAATGAGAGGAATAACATGACCGAAGTAGTAGCGGCGCTGATATGGGATGGGGATCGGTTCCTGATCTGTCAGCGGCCGGCGCATAAGGCGCGTGGATTATTATGGGAATATGTCGGCGGGAAGGTTGAGGCTGGAGAGACAAAGCAAGCGGCGCTCATCCGGGAGTGTCGTGAGGAGTTAGGTATTACTATATCAGTTGGCGACGTCTTTATGGATGTAGTGCATGAGTACCCCGACATCACCGTCCACTTGACCTTGTTCCATGCTGAGATCACCGATGGTACGATCCAGCTATTGGAGCATAACGCCGTCGCATGGATCACACCCGATGAGATCCCAAACTATGATTTCTGCCCGGCGGACAAGGATATCAACGAGAGAATCCAAGCTGAAAATTTCGTGCAGATGGCAGGTGAATCAAAATGAGGATCATCATCTCTCCCGCAAAGCAGATGCGTGTCGACACCGATACGCTCGCGTGTCCGGATTTGCCCGTCTTTCTTGAGAAAGCCACCGTTCTCAAAGACTATCTGAACAGCTTGTCTTATGACGAGCAGAAAAAAATCTGGGCGTGTAACGATAAAATCGCAAGTGAGAATCATGAGCGATTCGCGCATATGGATCTGCATAAGAATCTCACGCCGGCGCTGCTCGCTTACGATGGAATCCAGTACACCTATATGGCGCCGTCGGTATTTGAGGACGCGTACTTCGATTATGTGCAGGAGCGCCTGCGTATTCTTTCGGGCTTTTACGGAGTGCTGAAGCCGCTGGACGGAGTGATTCCCTATCGTTTGGAAATGCAGGCAAAAGCATCGGTGAACGGCTTTAAAAATCTATATGATTTCTGGGGCGATTCTTTGTATCGTGAGGTGCTTTCAGAGGACAGGGTCATTATCAACCTTACGTCAAGAGAGTATTCGAAATGTATCGAAAAATATCTGCAGCCACAGGATACATACATCACCGTCGTGTTCGGCGATCTGAACCATGACAAGGTTGTGACCAAGGGCGTATACGCGAAGATGGCACGCGGCGAAATGGTACGGTTTATGGCTGAGATCGGCGCGCAGCATCCCGAACAGATCAAAGCCTTTGATCTGGGATATCGGTTCGATGAAAAGCGCTCAACGGATACGGAGTTTGTCTTTATCCGTAACGTGGACAAATCACACACTGAGGAAAGAACATGAAACCATGCTTTCCGAGATTGTTTTTTAGGTTAGAAAGAGCTGATAACGGAGCGAGCAAAATGACATTTTCAGAAGCGCTGAAAAGCGGTAATATAGAAAACATCAGAAGATTCCCGAAGCCGGATGTGCATAATCATTTTGTGCTCGGCGGGAGCAGGGATTATATTTTCCAAAAAACGGGAGTTGAAATCAAGCCGATCACAAAACCGCTGAATTCCATGAACGAGATGGATGCTTGGAGTAGCCAATATATAGGGAATCGCTTCAATAATTCAGAAGGACGCAAACTGTTGATAGAAGCAGCCTTTGCACAGGCAAAATCGGACGGTGTTACCGTTCTGGAGATCGGCGAGGACGTTTGGGGACTGAGCGAGTTTTTCAACAATGATATCAGAGAATTGATCGCGGCTTTTCAAGAGGCGAATGAAATGATCTCGCCTGAGATCGAACTGCGCCTGCAGATCGGCTTGTCGCGTCATTGTCCCATCGATTATCTGGAGAACTGTCTGAAACACTTTTGGGGACATAAGGAGTTTTATTCGATCGATCTATACGGCGATGAGCTGGCGCAGCCGATCGAAAACTTCATCCCGATATACAGGAAAGCCGAGGAAAACGGCTTAGTGCTGAAGGCGCACGTCGGCGAATGGGGCACGGCACAGGATATCTTGACAGCTGTCAAAACCCTGCACCTCGACGAAGTGCAGCACGGCATCGCCGTTGTCCGGGATGAAAGCGTTGTGGGTTTCCTTATAGAAAACAAGATCAGGCTGAACATCACACCTTCGAGCAATGTCCTATTGGGGCGTGTTCCCGATATGGCGCACCACCCGATCGCCGAACTGTACCGTAAAGGTGTGAACGTCACGATCAACTCCGACGATGTGCTGATCTTCGATTCCGATGTTTCAAAAGAGTATTTGCGTTTGTATCAGTCGGGCTGCCTGACAGCGGATGAGCTGGACGATATCAGAATGAATGGATTGAGGGATCAAAATGAATGTTCAAATCAAAAAAGCCTACGCTGAAAGCTCGGAAGCTATCGCAATAATGGCAGTAAAGATGTGGACGAGCCATACGGTTGAAGAATTGGCGGAAGGTTTTGCTAAAGCCGTCAACGATCCCGACAGTGCGGTGTTTATTATGACGGACGACAACAAAGCTGTAGGATTCGCTCAGTGCGGACTGCGACATGATTATGTCGAAGGAACCCAAAGCAGTCCGGTCGGTTATCTTGAAGGGATCTTTGTGGAGGAACCTTACCGAAAGCAGGGCTGTGCCAAACAGCTTTTGGCTCGCTGTGAAGAATGGGCGCGGGGGAAAGGCTGTTCGGAGTTCGGGAGCGACTGCGAGCTGGATAACGAGCTCAGCCGACAGTTCCATCTCGGAGCAGGCTTCCGGGAAGCGAACAGGATCATCTGCTTTACGAAGAATTTGTAAATGGAAGGAACTTCCATGAATTATCCGTATGAAAACGAAGTCCGTGAGCGCCGGGGCAATACCACGGCTTACCGAGAGAGCGGGCAGCGTGCGGTAAATGAGTACATCAGCAAGTGCATCAAGAATGATTGCAGCCGGGCGAGTGAATCATGATTGTATTTGAGGAGGGTTCGGTATGTCACGCTTTGTAGTATTCGACGTGGAAACGCCGAACCGATACAACAATCGAATGAGCGCCATCGGCATCGCTGTGGTCGAGGACGGTGTGATCGTCAACGAGTATTACTCCCTCGTCGATCCGGAACAGCCCTTTGATTATTTCAACACACGCCTCACGGGTATCAGCGAAGAAACGGTCATAGGCGCGCCGACCTTCCCGGAGCTTTGGGAGAGGATCGAGCCGCTGTTCTCAAGCGGTCTGCTCGTGGCGCACAATGCCGTGTTCGATATGGGTGTGCTTAAAAAGTGCCTGCGCGATTACGGGATCGACTGGAGGCCGTATGTGCGCTATATCTGCACGGTTCAGATGGGCAGACGACTGCTCCCCGGCATCAGCCACAAGCTCAACGATATGTGCGAGCATTACGGCATCTCTCTCAGCCACCATCAGGCTGACAGCGACAGCCGCGCCTGCGCCGAGATCCTGTTGCACTATTTAGATGAGGGAGCGGACGTCAGGCAGTACATAAGGACTTGCTCACTGAACAAGTGATAGATAACACGCAATTATTGCGTATAATCTTTTGAAAAAACACGCAATTTTTGCGTAAACTTCTTGCGTATTTCTTCCTTTTGTGGTGAGAAGACGGTGGAGTATGAAGGCAAGACCTATTCGCTCACCGGGCTTGCCAAACAGCTGTCCGGGAAGAAGTATGCTGTAGCAGGCCCGCGATTCTTCAAGTACAACGGCGAGTGGCTCATCGACATCCGGCATAGGTTGGGAGTGTAATTCCGGCAGACAAAGGGATCAGCAAGCGGATCGCGGCAAAGCACGGACATCATGAATGATAAAATGAACAATGAACAAACCGAAAGAAGAATATGCGAGGCGATCTGTCAAAGCGAGGGCATCAAAGCCCGTGAGATCGCCCGAAAGCTCGACCTCGACCGCAACACGGTGAACCATGTCCTGTACAATTCGCCGCTGCTCAGAGAGCTGTGCTATCAGGACGCGTCCTACCGCTGGCACGGAATCATCCGCCAGTCAAGACCTCATGCGGGCTTGTACGATTTCTCAGGCTACTATGCCTCTGTCGCCGAATTCCTCGAGCTGACCGAGGACGAATGGATGAACAGGATGACCGAGGGCTGTAAAAGGATCGGTCGGAATCTGAACGATACGCGAGGCCTGCTCCATTCCTTCCGCGACTGCCGTGGGCAAATGGTGGGACTGTTCCATGACCTGCGCGAGATGATGGGCGAAAGCTGTCTTGATTGGGAGATCGCCTTTGAGTTCCGCTTGAAGCGTGCGCGCTATGTGCGGATCTACGCGGATGTTCTGGTCATCACCGAGAACCGCGTGTTCTCGCTGGAATTCAAGATGAAGGACAAGGTCGACCCCGACGAGGTGTCTCAGGCAGCTAAGTATCTGCCGTATCTGGAGATCGTGTTCGGCACGGACTATGAGGTGATCCCGGCGCTTGTACTCACCACGGCGAGCGAGCTGTTTGAGTTCGCGTCGATCGGCAAGAGCAATTTCATCCTCCCTGTTTGCTCGGGAGATATGCTCTTCAATGTGTTCGACGAGTATCTGGGATTCCTCTCAGATGACGAATGATAAAGGAACAATAAGGGTGAATTGAGGTTAATCAATGAGTAACAACACATTCTTGGAAAACTATTATAGCGGATATGATGAAGAGGGAAGGCTCGAAAACAACCGCGTCGGCATGGTGGAATATCTCACCACGCGCCGGTATCTTGATCCTCTGTTGACCGCAGACTGTAAGATCGCCGAGATCGGCGCAGGCACAGGCAGATACAGCGTTACACTCGCCAAAGAGGGATACGACGTCACAGCTGTGGAGCTGGTGCAGCACAATCTGGATATCCTTACCGGTAAGCTCGACGGCAGTGAGAATATCAATATGTACCTTGGTAACGCGCTCGATCTGCATATGCTCGGGGACAACACCTATGACGTCACGCTCCTACTCGGCCCGATGTATCACCTGTATTCCGAGGAGGATAAGATCGTCGCGCTCAGAGAGGTCGTCAGGATCACGAAGCCGGGCGGTCATATTCTGGTCGCATATTGCATGAATGAAGCGACGGTGATCCAGTATGTGTTCGGGTGCAATCAGCTTCGATCGGTCATGGAATTGAATATGCTCACAGACGATTGGAAGTGCGTCAGTGAACCGAAAGACCTTTTTGAAATGATTCGAACAGAGGACATCGAGCGACTGAATGCTGCTGTCCCGGTCGAGCGGGTGAAGCTCGTCGCCACAGACGGCGCAAGCCGCTATATCCGCGAGTATCTGGAAGAAATGGACGATTCGACATTCGACAAATGGCTGTCCTATCATTTCGCGACCTGCGAGAGGCAGGATCTGATCGGCGCGACCAATCACAGCTTGGATATATTGAAGAAACGATAAGACTGCAAAGAGGCGCAACATGACCATCTCAGATTATATCAATGAACAGGATGAGGCGATCCGTCCGCGTTTGCTTCAGGTTTACAATGCCATCCGCACGGCGATCCCCGACGCGGAGGAATGTATCTCATGGCAGATGCCGACCTTTAGAAAAGGCAGGAACATCATTCATTTTGCCGCGTATAAAAAGCACATCGGGCTCTACCCCGGGCCTCAAACGGTGGAGGGATTCGCCGATCAGCTCAATGGATATAAGACAAGCAAGGGCGCGATCCAATTCCCTCACGATCAGGAGATCCCGCTCGATCTGATCGCTCAGATCGCGAAGCGGAGTTACAAGATAAATACCAAACAGTGAGGGGCAAATTTGACATGATGAAAAGCATTTTTAAGCAATCCGACAGGATCGAAAATTTTGAGGTCGTCACGCTTCGGGTGAGCACGATGCGGAATGTCGCCGAGTATGAGATCGTGATGAAGGACGGCAAGGCGGAGGTTTCCCGTTACTCGATCAGATTCACGCACAGCGAGGATGAACGCGTCCTTGAAAAACGTGTCGAGGTGGATGAAGCGTACGCGCTGAAGCTGCTGAATGACTGCGGCGTGCTTGCGTGGGACGGCTTTCACGGCGCTCATCCGCGGGGCGTCACGGACGGCACGATGTTCAACCTGCACGCGACCGTCAACGGCGGGAAAAAGATCTACGCGACAGGCTCGCAGAACTTCCCGAGGCATTACCGTGACCTGACGGACGGCTTGTATGAGATTTTGAATAACTAAGTCGGCTATAAACTATTCAGCCGACTCAGGGAGGATAAAACAATGCTGGAAATACTGAAAAACAGGTTTAACGAAAATATGGATCGCCACCCGAATCTCGAATGGGAGGTTGTCGAAAGCCGACTGAAAGATAATACTGCCGCGCTAAAGGCTTTGCAATATATGGAAGAAAGCGGCGGCGAGCCTGATACGATCGGCTTTGATGAAGCCGGAGAGAAGCTCATCTTCTGCGACTGTTCCAAAGAATCTCCCACCGATCGCAGAAGTCTGTGCTACGATGATGAGGCTTTGCAAAAGCGAAAGAAGAATCCGCCGACAGGCAGCGCGGAACAACTGGCGAAGGAAATGGGTATTGAGCTTCTGACGGAAGGCCTCTACTACAAATTGCAGCAGATCGGAGAATTTGACTTGAAGACGTCGAGCTGGATCCATGCGCCAGAGTCGATCAGAAAGAAAGGCGGAGCCTTGTTCTGTGAGCGTCGGTACGGCAGGGTGTTTACCTTTCACAACGGAGCGGATTCTTATTATTCATCCCGCGGTTTCAGAGGATATATTTGCGTGTGAATCTTGATCTGTTTATGAGTTGAGAACAAAATCGATCGGTGTGAGGAACAATGAAAGAAAATATCCTGCAAGTGAATAACCGATATGAATTCAGGCAATGGCTCTCATACCATTCATCAAAAGAAACGGAATGTTGGATCAAGGTAAAGCGAGGCAGACCGATCAGTCCGGATGTATTCTATTATCTGGACGCTGTAGAAGAGGCGCTCTGCTTTGGCTGGATAGACAGTACCCATGCAGTTGTTGACGGAGTACGGATGCAGAGATTTTCACCAAGAAAAAAGAACAGCCCGTGGACGGAGCTGAACAAAGAGCGGGTACGCCGTCTGGAAAAGCTGGGCTTGATGACTGACGCCGGCAGAGCAGTCCTTCCCGCAATGGGCGCTCGGAGCTTTAAAGTCGACCGTGATATTGAGAAAGCGATGAAAAACGCGCGGTGCTGGTCAAAATTCCGGAGCTTCCCACCATTATATCAGCGGGTTCGCGCGTATAACGTAGCTTTTTTCAAGAAGCGGGATCCCGCCATGTATGAACAAACGCTTGCTCACTTGATCGCGGAAACCAAAAGAGGGCGATTGTTCGGAGAATGGAATGACTATGGCAGGCTACTGGACTACTGATTTCTGTTTTATCTGCTGATCAAAAGCAAGAGATGAGAGTACTGCTGTACCTATCGCAAGGTCTCATAGCTCTGTTTGAAAAAGCTTTCATTTTTGATGTTCATTTGATGTTTATTTGTTGTTTATTGCCACGATAAACAGCAAGAAACTACCTAAGACTACAAATAGTTCATCGCTCAGAAACGGCTTGGACAAGCCATTATTTGAGGTTGCCTAAGATTACGGCGAGGTTGATTCGCCATTCGTAATCAATAGGTCGTGGGTTCGAGTCCCATCTCTAGCTCCAAACCTTAATAATGCCAGTGATACAATTCGCTGGCATTATTTTTTCGCTTATTTAAGCCGTTTTCTGTGCATTTGCTGTTTCGTAATCGCTAATAATCACACGAAAAATAGCCCTGTTCCACGGATTTTGACATGATCCTTAAAGCTGGGCTTTCGTTTTTTGCGGCTAAAAATCTATGGCCGGTCGGTCAAAAGGGTAGCCCGGTCGGTCAGAAGCCTTATACGGTCGGTGAAATAGGGGGTGCGGTCGGTGAGATAGTTTTTTATTCTCCTTACAACGCTAATAGTGGGTATGTGGGTTTACATATCTGTATTTGTGTGGCTTTTCATTTTATACTATGTATTAGCAAATGAAAGGCACATGGTGGCGTTTATGATAGATAAAAGTATAGGAAGGCGGATAAAGCAGCGCCGGGAAGAATTAGGTTATACCCAGGAACAATTCGCTGAAAAGACCGGTTTGACGATCAATTACATCTCTACCATCGAGAGAGGCGTTTCTTTTCCCCGGTACGACAAACTCATTTTGATTCTGAATACATTACAGACATCTGCCGACGCTATATTTTATGATGTGCTTGACTACGCATGTGAAGCAAAGTCATCTGTTCTATCCGAAATGATCGGTAAGCTGCCTGTAGAAGAACAGAAACGGATTCTTAACACCGTAGAATTTATGATAAAACAAGCTGAGAATTGATCACTATGCTGCATAGTTAAGGCTATGCAGTATTTTTTTGTTTATCGACAAAGTTCGTGCTGTTTCTGCTTTTCGTTGTGCTAAACTCTGTATTAGCGAATGAAAGACAATCGCTAATACACATTTAGGAGTATGATGTAATGAAAAGGACCTGCGGCTTTATTTGCCCTTCTGATGATTCTATAACTAATGATTCGGAATTAAAAAAATTGATCGTTGAGGAGTTGAAAAGACTCATAACACATAAGCATATAACTCGATTCCTTAGCGGAATGAACCTTGGAGGTGATTTATTATGTTCTGAGGCTGTTCTTCAGCTAAAGAACTCTTATCCCCATATCTCGCTCGAATCTGTGTTTCCTTACGAAAACCAAGCGGAACGTTGGACTGAAGATCAGCGGGATCAGTATTACGAGATTGCCTCCCAGTGCGACAAAGAAACCCTATTGCAGTATCATTTCGATGAAAAATGCTTGTTTCGGCATAGAAGGTATATCGCAGACAAATCAGATATCATTCTAACCGTTAACCAAACCGAAGGATTAGATAATCTGTTCCAATTCAAGAAAGAGATTATCCGTTTAACATCTGAGAATAGTAGGTAATTAAATGTCTGAGCTGTTTGGTGCGCACCTTAGGTTTATTAGGGAGAGTCATACGGATTACTCTCAAACGGATGTTGCTCGAATGCTATACATGGATAGATCGACCTACTCAAACTATGAACTAGGGAACTCCGAGCCTTCTATTGATACTCTGAAAAAGCTGTGTTGTATATTTCGTGTTGATGCTACGATCGTAACCGTCAAATAAACCACCGTATTGCCCTCCGCCCGGTGAATGTGAGAAA
>CAMJJL010000024.1 GCA_946406145.1 uncultured Clostridia bacterium
GGCATTTGAATCCGTCCTGTCCTTGGACGGGGTTCAGATATGGGATCGCGATCCCAAATTTGAAGCGGACAGTCCTCTGCACGCAGCATGTGCTGTGGGGTACGAATGTCTGAAAAATATCAGGAGGAAATTATGGACGCATTAAAGAAAATCGCACAGGCTTCTGTCAAAGAGAACGCCCCCGAATTCCACATCGGTGACACCGTAAAGGTTTCCGTTAACATCCGCGAGGGTGAGAGAGAAAGAATTCAGATGTTCGAGGGCACCGTTATCGCTCGCCGTGGTTCCGGCGTAGCTGAGACCTTCACCGTTCGCCGTCTTTCTTACGGCGTAGGCGTTGAGAGAGTCTTTCCGCTTCACAGCCCGAACGTTGTTGACGTTAAGGTTGTTCGCCGCGGTAAGGTTCGCCGCAGCAAGCTCTACTATCTGCGTGACAGAGTCGGTAAGGCTGCTAAGGTTAAGGAAGAAATTCGTAAATAATTCTTGAATTATGACGCAGGGGGCTTTACAGCCCCCTTTTTCCGTGGTATTATTTATGATGGAAATATATGATACGGTGATTCCTGCTGTGGAATAAACAATATGTCATTGCGAGTCGCGACAGAGCTGTGGCGATCTCATCCTTATTTATTCCGACAGACACAACCGATTTACGAGGTTATTGTTTTGAGATTTGATGAAAAGAAATTAGATGAGCTATTTGCGAAGGATGTTCCCGAAGAGGTCAGAGCGTCTGAAAGTTCTACGATAAAACTGAATCAGAGTGAGGTTTCCGCGACGGTGTTTGACTGGCTGGGCAGCTTGGTGATGGCGCTGGTCGTCGTACTGCTGCTCATGGCGTTCTGCTTTAGGATCATCGATGTTGACGGCAAGAGCATGGAGCCTACCCTGATCAACACCGACAAGGTCGTTATTACCGATCTTTTCTATACGCCTCACAACGGTGATATCGTCATCATCAGCCACGCCGAGGAGTATCAAAAACCGCTGGTCAAGCGTGTGATCGCTACCGCAGGACAGGAGCTCAAACTCGATTATGCCAACAACGCCGTCTATGTCGACGGTGTGAAGCTTGACGAGCCGTATATCCAGGGTGTGACGGTTCACGGTGATGTGCCCGAGAGCGAGCTCAACGGTATCGTTCCCGAGGGCAAGGTTTTTGTCATGGGTGACAACCGCAGCATTTCGCTCGACAGCCGCTACCGCCAGATCGGCTTCATCGACGAGAGCTATATTATCGGCAAAGCGCAGCTGGATATCATTCCGCACGTTTATGACGAGAACGGCGGCGTCAAGCTGGATTTCTCCAAGATCCGCTACGTGTATAATTAATCGTGTGAGCCTGCTTCAAACGGAGCAGGCTTTCTTATCAACAGTCATTGTGACGCTATTTGACAACGATGGGACAAAGACACCATACAAATTGCCATTGCGAGGCTCCATATGGGATTCCCGAAAAGTCCCGCTTTTTGGGGAGAGGAGGAACCGCCGCATGAGGGCAAGGCGTACCAACCGGATATGCCGACCGAATACGGCGAGTGACGACGTGGCAATCTCAACCAATATTAACTGTGACCTATGAAAAAAACAAGAAATAAAAAGAACAGCAAAAGCTATCAAAAGCCCTATGGCGGTCGTTCGGGCGCACGGATGAACCATTCCGCAAAGACGCAAAAACCCGTGCAAAAGCCTGCTAAACCCACCAAAACGACAAAACCGAAAAAGCAAACCCGACCCGATACGGCATCCGATCACACCCAGGTGATCCAGTGGTATCCCGGTCATATGACCAAGACCAAGCGCCGTATCGAAAAGGACTTGAAGCTCGTGGACGCGGTCGCCGAGATTATCGACGCGCGCATCCCACTCTCCTCGCGGAACCCCGATATTGCCCATCTCACCTCGGGCAAGCCGCGTATCGTCCTGCTCAACAAATGCGACATGGCGGACAAGCGCGCCACCGATCAGTGGGTCACCGCGCTCAGCCGTGAGAACGTCCGCGCCATCCCGGTGGACTGCAAGAGCGGCAGGGGAGTGGATAAGTTCGTGCCTGTTCTGACCGAGCTTTTGTCCGAGCGCATCGAGAGCTATAAGGCGAAGGGCATGGTCAATCCGTCCATGCGCGTGATGATCGTCGGCATCCCCAATGTCGGCAAGTCCACCTTCATCAACCGTATCTCCAAAAAGACCAAGGCGAATGCCGCCGACCGTCCCGGTGTGACGCGCGGCAACCAGTGGTTCACTGTTTCAAAGGGCTTTGAGATGCTCGATACCCCCGGCGTACTGTGGCCGAAATTCGACGACAGGACCGTCGGCGAACACCTTGCCTTTACCGGTGCGATCAAGAGCGAGGTCATGGACACCGAGCTGCTCGCCGTGCGACTGATCGACCTGCTCAAAGAATTGAATCCACCTGAGTTTGCCGAACGCTACAAGCTTACCGACGAGGAGCTCTCGCTGCCGAGCTTCGAGGTGCTCGAAAGGATCGCCGCGCACCGCGGCATGCTGATTGCGGGCGGCGAAGCGGACACCGAGCGCGCCGCTTATACGCTGCTCGACGAATTCCGCGCCGCGAAATTAGGACGCGTTACGTTGGAAAAACCGTAAAATGAGTAGGGGAGGGGCTTGCTCCTCCCGAAAACGATTGGCTAAGCGCCACTGCTTGTCGACGTACCGAGAATGACGGGCGCAGAAAAAGCCTTCCCCTCGGGGTGCCCCCGTTGGGGGAATGTCCGAAGGACAAGGGGGGAGCCGCTTCCGGCGAGGAGAAGGTGTCGCCCAAAGGGAGACGGATGAGGGGGCTGCTCTTCCTGTTGATACCGGATTCGGTGAGGCAGTACGTTTACCGTGAATCAAAGAAATGTCTTGCACTCTTTGTAAAGATGATTGAGCAGATAGGTCAGCCCCTCATCCGACTTGGCTTGCGCCAAGCCACCTTCCCCTCCGAGGGGAAGGCTTTCCTAACCCCCTAATTACCATTGGAGGATATATGGACTGGTTATTTTACGAAAAAGAAGCGATGGCAAAAGGCTATCGCCATATCTGCGGCGTCGATGAAGCCGGACGCGGCCCCCTCGCCGGACCCGTCTGCGCCGCCGCCGTGATCCTGCCCGAGGGCTGTATCATCGAGGGCGTGAACGATTCCAAGAAGCTCACCGAGAAGAAGCGTGACGCGCTGTTTGATGTGATTATCGAGACCGCTGTCTCCTGCTCCATCGCCTTCGGTACGGTGGAGGAGGTCGAGCGCGACAATATCCTTGCCACCACGATGAACACCATGAAGCGCGCTGTTGAGGGACTGTCGGTCAAGGCGGATTATGCCATGATCGACGGCAACCGTCTGCCGCCGCTCAGCATCCCGGCCGAGTACATCGTCAAGGGCGACGCTAAGTCGATGTCCGTTGCCGCCGCGTCGATCCTCGCCAAGGTCAGCAGGGATCGCCTGATGCTCGAATATGCCGAAAAATATCCGCAGTACGCCTTTGAAAAGCACAAGGGCTACGGCACCAAGCTCCATATCGAGAAGATCCTCGAATACGGCGAGACCCCCATCCACCGCCCGAGCTTCCTTAAAAAGATCTACGAGAAATATAAATAATACTAAGTATCCATTAAACGCTTTAACAAATTTGTTAGCGAGAAATTTCGCAGAGCAAGGCGGAGGACGCAGGCATACTGGCGTATGTCAAGGACGACAACACCGCTATGCGGAATTTAACGCAATAAATGTTAAAGTGTTTTAATGATACTTAGTATAAGGCTCCCTTTCCTAAGGGAGCTGTCGACGGACGCTTGCGTCACGGTGACTGAGGGTTGTTATTCATGAAACCATTTTCCAACCAAGCCTTCGGCGCGTTGGGTGAAAAGCTCGCCGCGAAGTATCTCAAACAACTGCATTATAAAATTCTCTGCAAGAATTATAAAAACAAACTCGGTGAGATCGACATCATCGCCCGTGACGGGGAAATGATCGTCTTTGTCGAGGTCAAGACCCGTTCCGCAAGCCCCTATCTCGGCGGACAATACGCGGTCGATCAGCGCAAGCAGTTCCACATCATGCGCACTGCCGCCTACTTCCTCGACACGAAGAAGATCACGCTCCAACCTCGTTTTGACGTCCTCGAGATGGAGATCGACCGCGCCGCGGGTCAGCTGATTAAGGTGAATCACTACAAAGCCGCTTTTGCGCAAACCGAGGATTACGCGCGCTTTTGACGCCATATCGCTCATTCTGCCTCCCGATGATAGGGGAGGCGTTTGCTTTTCAAGGCGAATTTGCCATAAAAAGGCGGATTAAATCTGCATTTTTGTACCATTGACTATTGCGAAAAACCGACGGTTATGGTATGATAACATAGGTTAGGAGGGTCATTATGTATTACAACTCTACTCAGGATAAAAGTAAGGCTGTTCTGTCCGCTCAGGCGATCGCGCAGGGCATTTCACAGGACGGCGGATTATTTGTGCCCGAGAGCTTCCCTCAGATCACCGAAGAGGAGCTCAAAGCCATGCTCTCGATGTCCTATCAGGACAGGGCAAAATGTATCATCGCAAAGTACCTGACCGATTTTACTGCGGAGGAGATCGCCGACTGCGTCGACAACGCCTATACGGTCGAGAAGTTCGGCTCCGGGAATCCCGCTCCGATCTCTACGGTCAATTTCAACGGCGCTGAGCTGAATCTTTTGGAGCTCTGGCACGGTCCCACCTGCGCCTTCAAGGATATGGCGCTGCAGATCCTGCCGCATTTTCTCACCAAGTCCCTGCAAAAGGCAGGCGGCGGCAAGGACGCGGTCATTCTGGTCGCGACCTCCGGCGATACCGGCAAGGCGGCGCTCGAGGGCTTCAGGGACGTCGATCACACCAAGATCATCGTCTTTTACCCGGTCAATGGCGTATCCGCCATGCAGAAGCACCAGATGACGACGCAGGAGGGCGACAACGTTTATGTCTGCGCTATTCGCGGCAATTTTGACGACGCCCAGACCGCGGTCAAGAAAATCTTCACCGATACCGACACACAGGCGGTTTTGAAGGGACACAACATGATGTTCAGCTCCGCGAACTCCATCAACTGGGGTCGACTGCTGCCGCAGATTGTCTACTATGTGTCCGCGTACTGCGACATGGTCAACAAGGGCAAGGTCAATTTCGGCGATAAGATCAACATCACCGTACCTACCGGCAACTTCGGCAACATCCTCGCCGGCTACTACGCTTATCAGATGGGTCTGCCGGTCAAAAAGTTCATCTGCGCGTCCAACTCCAACAACGTGCTCACCGATTTCATCCGAACCGGCGTTTACAATAAAAACCGTGATTTCTATACTACTGTATCTCCCTCGATGGATATTTTGGTATCCTCTAATCTCGAACGCCTGCTCTACTGCATGTCCGGTAACAATGACGTCGAGACAAAGGGATACATGGATCTGCTCAAAACCGAGGGTATGTACACGGTATCGGCGCCCTTGCAGGATAAGCTGCAGTCGATGTTCTGGGGCGGCTATGCCGACGAGGACGCGACAAAGAGAACGATCCACGACCTTTTTGAACAGCAGCATTATCTCTGTGACACCCATACTGCCGTTGCGGTCAGCGTGTGTGACGCTTACATCCGCGAGACAGGGGACACCACCCCCGTTGTGATCGCCTCCACCGCCAGCCCCTACAAATTCTCCAAGGCGGTTCTCGGCGCGCTCGATCAGGGCAAAATGCCCGAGAGCGAATTTGACATGGTCGAACAGCTCCATGAGCTCACCGGCGCTGAGGTTCCGTCGCCGCTGGCATCACTGCGCGGCAAGCAAACGCGTTTTTCCGATGTGACCGATAAGGAAGAGATGCAGAGCGTCGTACTCGGCGCGCTGGGGATCAATACTAATCCTTGATAAAAGAATTAATAAGATATCAGAGATAAATTTTGCAGAGCGCGGCGGACGACGCAGGCAGGCTGGCGCCTGTCAAGGAGACCAACAAAGCTATGCGGAATTTAGCTCAATAGATGATAAGGATTTTTATTAAGGAGTAGTATATATGAGTTTGTTTGCGATCGCGGATCTGCATCTGTCGCTCGGCGCCGATAAGCCGATGGATGTGTTCCGCGGCTGGACGGACTACGTCGACCGCCTCAAAGCGAACTGGGAGAGGCTCGTGACCGATGACGATACCGTTGTCGTCGCCGGGGATATCTCGTGGGCGATGAAGCTCGAGGAGTGTGACGCGGATTTTTCGTTCATCCACTCCCTGCCCGGGCAAAAGCTTTTTCTCAAGGGCAACCACGATTACTGGTGGCAGACCAAGAAGAAGCTCGATGACTACCTTGCCGACCGCGGCTTTGACACGATCAGGATCCTGTTCAATAACGCCTTCCTGATCGACGGCAGAACCGTCTGCGGTACACGCGGCTGGTATTACGACAAAGAGGGCGAGCACGATATCAAGGTCATCAACCGTGAGATCGGACGGCTCAAGATGTCGTATGCCGAAGCGAAGAAGCTCAGCGACGCGGAACCGATCGTCTTTCTTCACTATCCGCCCGTCTACGGCGATGTGGAGTGCGAGGAGATCATGTCTGCTCTCTCGGAACTCGGCGTCAAGGAATGTTACTATGGTCACCTTCACGGTGAGCGCACCCACCAAAACGCCGTCATCGGTAATTATAAGGGAATCAACTTCCATCTGATCGCCTGCGACTACACCAAATTTGTTCCTGTTTTGGTACGATAGATTCTAAACACCAAAAAGGCTCCCTTTGGTAAAGGAGATTCCCCTGCTAGGGGAAATGTCCGCAAAGCGGACAAAAGGGTCTGCTGCCTCCGCTAGGAGGGCTCAAACTGATAAAAAGACTGAGGGATTGCATAAATTGTACGAGCATTGAGCGAGTAACAAAACAATTCAAACTTTACAAATTATACATAGTATTTTATTACCATGTGTGATATATTAATTGGCAGTACCTGAGCGGTACGCCGCAAACAAAGTGATTCATTCAGGAGGAATAGAATAATGGCATTAAAATCATCTAACTTAACCGCAACCAACACCTATGAGGTAGAGGTAGAAGTAGACGGCAAAACATTTATGCAGGCCGTTTCTAAAGTATTCAAAAAACAGGCTAAGAAGCTCGCTGTACCCGGCTTCCGCAAGGGTAAGGCGCCCCGTGCTATCATCGAGAAGATGTATGGCGAGGATGTTTTCTATGACGACGCGATGCAGGATTGCTATCCCGAAGCGCTGGACGAGGCGTGTGAGGCAGCCGGCTTAAAGGTCATCACCGTTACCGGTCTTGAGGCGACCTTTGTTTCCAAGGAAGGCTTCACCTTCAAGGCGACCGTCGTGGTTGAGCCCGAGATCGAGATCAAGGACTATGACGGCATCGAGGTCGAGAAGCTCTCCACCGAGGTCACCGATGAGATGATCGACGAAGAGATCGACCGCGTTCGTGAGCGCAACAGCCGCATGATCACCGTTGAGGATCGTGCCGCACAGAACGGCGACACCGTCGTCATCGACTTCGAGGGCTTCTGCGACGGCGAAGCGTTCGAGGGCGGCAAGGCTGAGGAATATAACCTCGAGCTCGGCTCCGGCAACTTCATCCCCGGCTTTGAGGAGCAGATCGTCGGTCACAACACCGGCGACGAGTTCGATATCGACGTCAAGTTCCCCGAGGAGTATCAGGCTGAGAACCTCAAGGGCAAGGACGCCGTCTTTAAGATCAAGCTCCACGAGATCAAGACCAAGGAGCTTCCCGAGGTCGACGATGATTTCGTCAAGGATGTTTCCGAGAAGGACACCGTCGCCGAGTATCGCGACGAGCTCAAGGAGCAGATCGCAAAGCGTCTTGAGAGCGAGTCAGAGCGTGATCTCGACGATAAGCTGACCAACGCGATCATCGAGAAGGTCGAGGGCGAGATTCCCGAGCAGATGTATGACAGAGAGGCACAGAACATGGTGCGCGAGATGGATATGCGTCTGCGTCAGCAGGGCATGGACTTCGACACCTATATGAAGTACACCGGCATGGACGCGAACGCTGTCCTCGAGATGTACAAGCCCGAGGCACAGCGCAGAGTCAAGATGCGCTTAGCGCTTGAGAAGATCGCCGAGCTTGAGAAGATCGAGCCGACCGAGGAAGAGATCAACGCGGAGTATGACAAGATGGCTGAGGCTTACAACATGGAAGCTGACAAGGTCAAGGAGATCATCCCCGTCGACAGCATCAAAGAGGATCTCGGCGTCCAGCTCGCGATGAAGCATATCAAGGACAACGCGGTCATCAAATAAGTTACCCTAAGCGGATAAAAGCCTTCCCCTTGAGGGGAAGGTGTCACCGGACACGCGTGTCAAGGTGACGGATGAGGTGGAAACGCTTCCACCCCATCTCTTGTATTGCTTAATCGGATAGGTTTCCACCTCATCCGACCTTTTCGACTCTTCAAGAGCCGAAAAGCCCACCTTCCCCTCAAGGGGAAGGCTCAGTTGCATAATGACAACAAATCGATTCATACTATATTACTGCGAAAGGAAGATCATTTATGGCTTTAGTCCCTTATGTAGTAGAACAAACCAATCGCGGAGAGCGTTCCTATGACATTTTCTCCCGACTGTTGAACGACAGGATTATCATGCTCAATGAAGAAGTCAACTCGGCGACCGCCAGCTTAGTCGTCGCCCAGCTTCTTTACCTCGAGGGTCAGGATCCCAACAAGGATATCTCCCTCTATATCAATTCCCCCGGCGGCTCCGTCACCGACGGCATGGCGATCTATGACACCATGCAGTATATCAAGTGTGACGTTTCCACCATCTGCATGGGCATGGCGGCTTCCATGGGCGCGTTCCTGCTGGCAGCCGGCGCCAAGGGCAAGCGTTACGCGCTGCCCAACGCCGACATCATGATCCACCAGCCCTCGGGCGGCGCTCAGGGTCAGGCGACCGATATCGAGATCCATACCCAGCATATCCTGCACACCAAGCAGAAGCTCAACGAGATCCTTGCCGCCAACACCGGTCAGCCGCTCGAGACCATCAAGCAGGATACCGAGCGCGACAACTTTATGACCGCTCAGCAGGCGCTGGAATACGGCCTGATCGACAAGGTAATTGAACACCGCTGATTGATATCCGAATTAAACAGTCATTGCGAGGCACAAAGCCTCCCTTTCCTAAGGGAGGTGTCACGGACATAATTGTCCGTGACGGAGGGTTGCTGTGTTTGATATAAGTTTATTCTGCACACAACCGCCCGCGCAACAGGATATCAAATAAGGAGATTCGTATGGCAGGAAAAAGAAAAGACGACAACGTATATTGCTCCTTCTGCGGCAAACCGCAGGAGATGGTAGGGCGTCTGATCGCCGGCAACGGCGTGTATATCTGTGATCGCTGCATTGATCTGTGCATGACGATTTTGGAGGACGGCGAGCCCGAGCCGGTCGAGATGCCGAAGGAAACCGCTGTTTCCGAGGATAAGCTCTTAAAGCCGGCAGAGATCAAAAAGATCCTCGATGAATATGTCATCGGTCAGGATATCGCCAAAAAGACGCTCTCCGTAGCGGTGTACAACCACTACAAGCGCGTGTTCAACCACGACGATAACGTGGAGTTCTCCAAGTCCAATGTGCTGATGCTCGGCCCCACCGGCGTGGGCAAGACCCTGCTCGCGCAGACGCTCGCCAAGGCGCTCGACGTGCCCTTTGCGATCGCGGACGCGACCACACTCACCGAGGCGGGTTACGTCGGCGAGGACGTGGAGAATATCCTCTTAAAGCTGATCCAGGCGGCTGATTTTGATATCGAGAAGGCACAGCGCGGCATTATTTATATCGACGAGATCGACAAGATCGCGCGTAAGTCCGAGAACCCCTCCATCACACGCGACGTCAGCGGCGAGGGCGTTCAGCAGGCGCTGCTCAAGATCGTCGAGGGTACCGTAGCCAATGTGCCTCCGCAGGGAGGCAGAAAGCACCCCCAGCAGGAGTTTTTGCAGATCGATACCAAGAACATCCTCTTCATCTGTGCCGGCGCGTTCGACGGTCTCGAAAAGGTCGTCAAAAAGCGCATGGGCTCCTCCGTGCTCGGCTTTGAGGCGGACGTTGTCGATACCAACGAAGAGCTTGAGAACGAGTGGATGAAGCACGTGACGGGTCACGACCTGATCAAGTTCGGTATCATCCCCGAGCTGATCGGCAGACTGCCCGTTATCGCGGCGCTGTCCGATCTTTCGGAGGACGACATGGTGCGCGTGCTGACCGAGCCGAAGAACTCCGTCATCGCCCAGTATAAGCACCTCTTCAAGCTCGATAACGTAGAGCTCCTGTTTGAGAAGGAAGCGCTCTACGCCATCGCGAAGAAGGCGAAGGATCAGAACACCGGCGCGCGCGGACTGCGCGGTATCATTGAAGGTCTGTTGATGGATCTGATGTTTGAAACGCCCTCCGATACCACAATCGAGAAGATCATCATCACACGCGACGTGGTCGAGAACGGCGCCGAAGCACAGATCATCCGCAACGACTCCGCCTTTCCGCTCAAGCACGAGTTTGACGAAGAGGAACAGGAATCCGCTTCCTAACCCATAAATTGTCATTGCGAGGCACATTTATGTGCCGTGGCAGTAGCTCTCAACCAATCAGCGTTCGCATTATCGCTCCGCTTCTTGGGAGTAACGGGGTCCCCATAATTCCCCGGATTATGGGGAGAGGAGGATCCGCGATACGAGGTCAAGGCATACCAACCGGAAATGCCTACCGAGTTCAGCGGATGACGACGAGCATGGGTGCTGTAGACAAAATCAAGATTTTGACAGCACCTCACAATCTCAACCGAATTCTAAAAAGGCTGTATGTCAAACGCATACAGCCTTATGCTGATTATTCATATAAATTGTCATTGCGAAGGGCACAGCCCTGTGGCAATCTCAACCGATTAACAATCGATCATTACATAAATGACGCGCGTATTTTCTGTTTGTTCCCATCATTTCGCGCGTCCGAGGAGTATTATGAAAGACTTTACCGAAAGCCTGAATCTACCGGTTCTGCCGCTCAGGGGCGTTGTTATGTTCCCTAAGATGATGCTGAACTTTGATGTGAACCGCGCGCGTTCCAAGAGCGCCGTCGATATGGCGGTCGAAGGTGAACAGCTCATCTTCGTCACCGCGCAGATGGACGCCGGCGTGAACGAACCTGCGGTGAACGATATATTTAAGGTGGGCGTTGTCTGCCGCATCAAGCAGGTCGTCAAGGAAGACCGCAAAGCCACTCGCGTGGTCATCGAGGGTCTTTGGCGCGGCGCGATCGTCGAGAGCGTGCCCAACGACAGCTGCCTGTACGCGGCAATCGAACCGTTCGGCAACAACCGCAGACAATCTTTGACGACCCGTGATATCGCCCTGATGCGTTCGCTCAAGGCGACCTTTGAGAGATACATAGAGCTCGCGCCCAAGCTGCCTGCCGACATCCTCTTCAAGATCGGCATGGCGACCGAGCCGGGCGAGCTGGCTGATTTTGTCGCGTCCAACGTCATGCTCGACGTGGAGATCAAGCAGATGATCCTTGAGACCGTCAACCTGTCCGATCGCCTTGAGGTGCTGATCGACGCCATGCAGAACGAGATCTTCATCATGAGCGTCGAGCAGGACATCATGGAAAAGGCGAAGGAGCGCATCGACCAGAGCCAGCGCGATTACTACCTGCGCGAGCAGATGAACGTGATTCGCGACGAGCTGGGCGAGAGCGGCGAATTCAATGATATCGACGAACTTCGTAAGAAGATCGCCGATATGAAGCTGCCCGAGGAGGTCGAAAAAGCGCTCTTGAAGGAGTGCTCCCGACTGGAGCGCCTGCCCGTCGGCACCAACGAATCCAGCGTGATCGAGACCTACATTGACACCGTTTTGGAGCTTCCGTGGAACACCATGACGGAGGAGAATATCGATCTGGAAGCTGTGCGCGAACAGCTCGACTGCGACCACTACGGTCTTGATAAGGTCAAGAAGCGCATTATCGAACAGCTCGCCGTGCGCAAGCTCAGCGACAAGGCGAAGGGCCAGATCATCTGTCTGGTCGGCCCTCCCGGCGTCGGCAAGACCTCGATTGCGACCTCCATCGGTGAGGCGATCGGCAGAAAGAGCCATCGTGTCGCCTTAGGCGGCGTGCGTGATGAGGCTGAGATCCGCGGTCACCGCCGCACCTATATCGCCTCCATGCCCGGCCGCATCATCAACGCGATCCGCAAGTGCGGCACGCGTAATCCGCTGTTGATCCTTGACGAGGTCGATAAGCTCAGCGCCGACTACAAGGGCGATCCCTCCTCGGCGTTGCTCGAGGTGCTCGACAGTGAGCAGAACTATGCCTTTGTCGACCACTATATCGACCTGCCGTTCGATCTGTCCGACGTGATGTTCATCACCACCGCCAACGACGCTGACGCGATCCCCGCGCCCCTGCGCGACCGTATGGATGTGATCGAGCTGCCGTCCTATACCCGCGTTGAAAAGTTCAATATCGCCAAAAAGCACCTGCTCCCCAAGCAGATGCAGCTCTGCGGCGTCAAGCGCAGGAACTTCCGCATGACCGACAAGGCGATCTATTCCGTGATCGATTTCTACACACGTGAGGCAGGCGTGCGCAATCTCGAGCGTGAGCTGATGGCGATCCTGCGCAAGGCGGCTGTCGCGATCCTCTCCGATCCCGAGTCCGTTGTGCGCGTCAGCGACAAGAACCTCGACGCTTACCTCGGCGTCAAAAAATACCTCGATGATATTTCTGCCAAGAAGGACGAGGTCGGTCTCGTCAACGGGCTGGCGTGGACGGCTGTCGGCGGCACACTCCTGCCGCTCGAATGTGTCGTGATGCCCGGCTCCGGCAAGATCGAGCTGACCGGCTCCCTCGGCGACGTGATGCAGGAGAGCGCCAAGGCGGCGATCACCGCGATCCGCACCCGTTGTGAGCAATATCAACTCGACGCTGATTTTTATAAGAAAAACGATATCCATCTGCACGCCTTAGAGGGCGCGATCCCCAAGGACGGCCCCTCCGCAGGTGTGACGATGGCGACCGCGCTGTACTCCGCTTTGACTCGCCTTCCCGTCCGTGCCGACGTCGCCATGACCGGCGAGATCGGTATCAGCGGTAAGGTGCTCCCGATCGGCGGACTCAAGGAAAAGAGCATGGCGGCGTATAAATCGGGCATCAAGCACGTGATCATCCCCAAGGAGAATGAGCGCGACCTTGCCGATTTTGATCCCGAGATCCGTGAGAACATCACCTATCATCCCGTCGAAACCATCGACGAGGTGCTCGCGCTCGCGCTCGCCGCAAAGAAACAGCCTGCCGCGAAGCCGAAAAACAGCAGGAAAAAATCGGCAAAAATAGTGAGGAGTGAGGAGTTAGGAGTGAGGAGTTGATTCGTTTCTTCTTGCTTATAATTCTATTTTAGAAATATGTTAAATGTTGAATTTACTTATTCCGCGGGACTGAGCTCCCAGCTGCGCCCCGATGACCGCCCCGACGTGGTCTTTTCGGGTCGCTCCAATGTGGGTAAGTCCTCGCTGATCAATAAGCTCTGTAACCGCAAGGGCCTGGCGCGCGTCAGCTCCAAGCCCGGCAAGACCGCTACCATCAACTTCTTTGACGCAGGATCGTTCAATCTCGTCGACTTGCCCGGCTACGGCTACGCCAAGGTCAGCAAGGTCGAAAAGCTGAGATGGGCGGAGCTGGTCGAGGGCTATTTTGCCGCCGGGCGCGACATCGCGCTGGTGGTGCAGATCATCGATATGCGCCACAAGCCGACTGCCGACGATAGGAACATGATCAATTTTCTCTATGATAACGGCATCCCGTTCATCGTCGTCGCCACCAAGGCGGACAAGCTCAACAAGGGCGAGTATGCCGCGCAGCTCGAGCAGCTCTCCGTCATCATGGCAAACTACCCGAACGTCGGATTATATCCCTTCTCCGCGCTCAAGGGCGACGGCAAAGAGGCGATCTTGGACGCGATACAGGCGCATCTATAAATAGCCTTCCCCTTGAGGGGAAGGTGTCGCCGCCGACTGAGGCGGTGACGGATGAGGTGGAAGCCTATCCGGACAATCAATTTACGGTATGAGGAGGAAGCGTTTCCGCCTCATCCGACCTTTTCGACTCTCTGAGAGTCGAAAAGCCCATCTTCCCCTCAAGGGGAAGGCTTTCAAGTTATGATTTTGGGAGGTATGAGTATGCAAAAGACACCGTTTTTGACCAAGGGACAGGCACAGGATATCATCAAGGACATCCCCACACCGTTCCACATCTACGACGAAAAGGGCATCCGCGAGAACTGCCGCCGTTTGTACAAGGCGTTCTCGTGGAACAAGGGCTTTAAGGAGTACTTTGCCGTCAAGGCGACCCCGAACCCCTATCTGCTCTCTATCCTCAAGGAAGAGGGCTGCGGCGTTGACTGCTCGTCGCTGACGGAGCTCGTGATGAGTGAAGCGTGCGGCTTTAAGGGCAGTGACATCATGTTCTCCTCCAACGTCACGCCCGAAGCGGATATGAAAAAGGCGTATGAGCTGGGCGCGTATATCAATCTCGACGACATCAATTTTGTCCCCTTCATCGAGCGTGTCACGGGCGTTCCCGAGACGATTTGCTGCCGCTATAATCCCGGCGGCACCTTTGAGCTTGCCGCGTCACGTACCGGCGTGCAGGTCATGGACAACCCGGGTGAGGCGAAGTACGGCATGAGCGAGGATCAGATGGCTGAGGCGTTCACACAGCTCAAAAAGGATGGCGCCAAGCACTTCGGCATCCACGCGTTCTTAGCGTCCAACACCGTAAGTAACGAGTATTACGCGGAGCTCGCGTCCATCCTGTTCCAACTCGCCGTGCGTCTCAAGGAGCGTTGCGGCGTGCACATCAGCTTCATCAATCTTTCCGGCGGCATCGGCGTCGATTATCGACCCGAGGAGCCGACCAACGACATCATGATCATCGGTGATCTGGTTCGTCAAAAGTATGAGGAGATCTTAGTGCCCGAGGGCATGGACGATATCGCGATCTTCACTGAGCTGGGCAGATATATGATGGCGCCCTACGGCGCCTTGATCGCGACCTGCCTGCACACCAAGCACATCTATAAGGACTATATCGGTCTGGATGCCTGCGCTGCCAACCTCATGCGCCCGGCGATGTACGGCTCCTATCACCATATCACTGTGCTCGGCAAGGAGAATGATCCCTGCGATTTCAAGTATGACGTCACAGGCGGTCTGTGCGAGAACAATGACAAGTTTGCCGTTGACCGCATGCTGCCCGAGATCCTGCCCGATGACCTGATCTATATCCACGACACCGGCGCTCACGGCTTCTCGATGGGCTATAATTACAACGGCAAGCTCCGCTCGGCGGAAGTCCTGCTCAAAGAGGACGGCACCCATCAGCTGATCCGCCGTGCCGAGACGATGGACGATTACTTCGCGACCTTCGACTTCTCGCCTTATCATTTCAACACGAAGTAAAAAGCCTTCCCCTCGGGGCGTGTGCGCCTTTTTCTGTGCTGTCGAACAATCGTGTCCGGTGACGGATGAGGGGTGAACTTTTGATGAAATGTATTTTTCAAAGAGTCGTCCATCCGATCAAATCAACATATCCCTCTTACGCTTTTCATATAATGAGGCGTAAGGGGGATTTTTATGTACAGAGAGTATTTGAATTCCGGCAAGAATCCTGAGGAGATCTATGCGCCCGACAGGGTGCTTCCGCAGGGAGAGACGCCCTTTCGCGACGAGTACGAGGAATATATCCGCGCGTATCCCGGGCGCGGTACCTTGAAGGTGCAGATCAGCGTCGCGCGCGGCGCCTTTCCGCTCAAAAATGTGCTTGTCGATGTGTCCCAGATCTACAACGGCGTGCGATACAGCCTGTATAACGACGTCACCGATATCTCCGGCATCGTCGATAATATGGTGCTGCCCGCGCGATCGCTCGAGAGCACCCTGAATTTTGAATCGTCACAGATCCCCGAGGCGGAGTATCTGGTGACCGTGTTCCATCCTGATTTCCGCGAGATGAACGACTGCACGGTGGTTATCCATGACAAGACCGAGACCATCCTGCCCATCTCGCTGGTGCCGCTGACAGGGGAGAGAGAAGATGGCTGAGCTGCCCACCATTCCGTCCACCATCACCGTTCACCTCGGCGCGCCGAACAGCAATGCCGAGAATATCACGGTGCGGTTTTCGGATTACATCAAGAATGTCGCTTCGTCCGAGATCTTCCCGAACTGGCCTGTTGAAGCCCTGCGCGCCAACATCCTCGCGCAGATCTCCTACACCCTCAACCGCGTCTATACGGAGTATTATCCCAGCCGCGGTTATGACTTCGACATCACCAACGACACGCGCTATGACCACGCCTACACCAAGGATGGCGAGGTGTTTGACACCATCAGCCTGATCGTCGACGAGATCTTCAACAACTATATCCGCCGCAAGGGCGCGATCGAGCCGCTCGCCGCCAAGTTCTGCGACGGCAGGATCACCATGTGCAACGGGCTTTTGCAATGGGGCACGGTGGAGCTTGCCGATCAGGGTTACACCGCCATGCAGATTTTGCGGTATTACTACGGCGACGACATCGAGCTGGTCGAGAACGCGCCTTTGACCGACAAAACGCAGTCATATCCCGGCGTTGCCCTTTCGCGCGGTTCCTTCGGCGACGATGTGCGCACCATCAAGAATGAGCTCAACCGCATTCGCCGCAACTATCCCGCTATCCCGAACATCAATACCGCCACCTCGGTTTATGACGGCGAGACGGTGGAGGCGGTCACGGAGTTCCAGCGCATCTTCAACCTCACACCCGACGGCGTTGTGGGCAAGGCGACGTGGTACCGTATCAAGCAGATTTATGCCGCGGTCAAGCGTCTGTCCGAGCTGACCAGCGAGGGACTGACCATCCCCGAGGTGGAGCGTGTGTTCCGCACGGAGCTTTCCCTCGGCGACAGCGGCGTTGAGGTCGAGGCGGTGCAGTATTATCTGGCGTTTTTGGGCTATTTCTATCCCCAGCTGCCGCCGATCCCGATCACGGGCTTTTTCGACGAGATGACGCGTGACGCGGTGTTCGCGTTCCAGAATGAATACAATCTGCCGGTTACGGGCGTTGTTGATCCAAACACCTTCTATACCATCGAGCGCGTGTACAAGAACGCGGTCGCCGACCTTCCGGCGAACTACCAAAGCGCCATCGGTGAGCCGTATCCCGGGCGCTTTCTTGTGGAGGGCGACAGGGGCGAAGAGGTGCGCGTGATCCAGCAGTACATCAACCGCATCGCGCAGTCCGACCCTGCTGTACCCGAAATCACGGTGGACGGCGCTTTCGGACCGCAAACAAGGCGTGCGGTGGTCGCAATCCAAAAGCAGCTGGGTGTGGAGCAAAACGGCGCTATCGGCCCCTTGGAATGGGTCGAAATCATCACTCGCGGCAATAATCTGTAAGCGGTCACACAAAGCGGTCAGCTTTACAGTCTTTTATCGACAAATTATTACATTATTTTTCCATATTAGAAATATCCGTGCAGCAAACTACTATATAATGTGTTCCGGATATATTTTGTATTATTTTGGGGAAGTATATGGGAAAATATAACGATGATTTATTTGTCGACTTTGAGGATATGTCCTCCGATGTCGAAGATCGCCGTCGGGTCAGAGCGGATGAATACCGCTCTCATTCCGACAGACGGCAATATAGAGATGAGCCGCGCCGCGGCACAAATGTGTATGACAACCGCCGCAATGATCCCCGATACAGGGATGACCGCGGCTATCACAGAAGCGGTTATTACGATGGGCGTGATTACGACAGAGTAGGGGAGGAGCGCGGCGACAGAAGATATCAGAACCGCGGTCACGAGCAATACGGGTATGACAACTTTGATGTGGATGGAACCCGTAATGACCGCAATCGTGCGCAGTCACCCGACCGCCGTGATCCGCGACAGGGCAACATAAGGCGCAGAAGAAAACCGAATATGTTCCGTGTGGCGGTCATCTCGGTCGCGCTGCTGCTCTTCATCGCCATCATCGGCGGTATCATCGCGGCTGTCTCGGCGAATTCTGTCAGCAGCGTCACGTCGCTCAAGGTCACTGAGGTTGCTGCCGATCAGGTGCTCCTCAGCTGGGAGAAGGTCAATAAAGCCGACGGCTACCGCGTGATGGTGGCAAAGGGTGACGGTGACTATCAGGAGTATCAGACGATCAGCGATCCCAATGTTCAGAGTGTCACGATCTCGGGGCTCGATCAAGCGTCGAGCTATCACTTCTCGGTCACGACTCTCCGCGCCGATAAATCGAGCAAGCCGACGGAGACGGATGTGGTACATACCCTGCCCACGGCGCCTGAGATCACGGGTCTGTTCTCCTCCGATCCCGGCACGATCCACGTTGATTGGTCAAAGAACGATATCGCGAACGGCTATATCGTTGAATACAAGAAGAACACAGAGGATTACAGGGCTGATATGACGCTCTCGATCAGCGATCCCTCGCAGTGCAGTGCGGACATCGTCGATCTTGCGGTCGATACCGACTACACCGTGCGTGTCTGCGCGACCGCCGAGCTCGGCGGCACCGTCAAGAGCGCTCCCTCACCGGAGCAATCCGTTACCGTTACCTCCAAGAAGGTTGAGCCTATGCCTAAGGCGGTGGATCAAAAGCCGGATCAAAGCATCGATCCCGGCAAGCCTATGATCGCGCTCACCTTTGACGACGGCCCTGCGGTCAACACCGATTCCAGCGACCGTATCCTTGATGTGCTTGAGAAGAATCACGCCAAGGCGAGCTTCTTCATGGTCGGCTACTACGCGTCGCAGAATCCCGACAACGTCAAGCGCAAGGCGGATCTCAAGATGGAGCTGGGCAACCATACCTGGGATCATTCGCGCTACGGCAATGAAGTCACGCCCGATGATATCCGCCGCACCAGCAATCAGATCCACGATATCACGGGTCAGTTCTCGACCTGCTTCCGTTCACCCGGCGGCATGACCACCTCCGCGATCCTCAGCGAATGTGCCGCTGAGAACATGGCGGCGTACTACTGGTCGATCGATACGCAGGACTGGAGCTCTCGCAACGCGGACGCGGTGTATCATTCGGTGATGGACAACGTCAAGGACGGCGATATCATCCTGATGCACGAGATCTATGATTCCACTGCCGACGCGGTCGAGCGCATGGTGCCCGAGCTGATCGCGCAGGGCTATCAGCTGGTGACCTGTCACGATCTGATCACCCTCAAGGGCGGCGCCGAGCCTGTCCCCGGAACGCAGTACATCAACGCGTTCACCAAATCCGAGTTTTAAAGAACAAGGCGTTCACCGTATCAGTGAGCGCCTTTATCCATTATTATGATGCAATGTATCCTGCAGGGAAGCCCCCACAACTTTTTCGTGGATGGGGTAGATATCTTTTTATTTTTGTGCTATGATAGAACGGTACGAAAAAACGATACACGGCTTTTTCCGTGTAAGAGGATGATAAAATGAGTAAAAAATATGTCATGGGCAACGGCGCGATCGCGCTGGGCGCGTTGTCCGCAGGAGTGAATCTGGTCTCCGGGTATCCCGGCACGCCCTCGTCCGAAATCATCGAAACGGTTGCAAAATATCCCCACGAGGGCACGTATCTCGAGTGGTCGGTCAATGAGAAAGCCGCCATGGAGGTCGCTGCTGCCGCCGCATACAGCGGTGCGCGCGCGATGGTGACGATGAAGCAGGTCGGTCTCAATGTCGCGTCCGATCCGCTGATGAGCCTTGCCTACGTCGGCGTTAAGGGCGGTATGGTCGTGGTATCGGCTGACGATCCCGGTCCCATCTCGTCCCAGACAGAGCAGGATACACGCCGCTTTGCCGAGTTCGCG
Source organism: uncultured Clostridia bacterium (assembly GCA_946406145.1). Lineage (GTDB taxonomy): Bacteria > Bacillota > Clostridia > Oscillospirales > Acutalibacteraceae > Ruminococcoides. The sequence goes on from CAMJJL010000024.1 coordinate 19,903, forward strand.
CGGATCCCCGTGTTCGATCCCTCCTCTCCCGAAGAGGCGTTCGATATGGTGCAGGAGGCGTTCCTTTGTTCCGAAACCTACAGAACACCCGTGATCCTGCGCCCCACCACACGCGTCGACCACGCCTACGCATCCATCGACGCGCCCGATTCCTTCACAGCGAAGGCGTACGAGGGCTTTGTCAAGGATTCCAAGAAATGGGTCATCTTCCCGCGCTTATCTTATCAGAATCACGCGATGATCGAGAAGCGCAATGTCGAGATCGGCGAGGCGTTCTCAAACAGCCGCTTCAACACCGTCTCGGGCAGCTCTGCAAAGGCGGTCGTCGCCACAGGCGTGAGCTACGCCTACGCCGGCGAATTTCTCAAAGACCATCCCGACGTGCGCCTGATCAAGGTCGGCACGCCGTATCCCACGCCCGAGCGCTTTTTGCTCCAAGCGCTCGACGGTGTAACGGAAGTGCTTTGCTTTGAAGAGCTCAGTCCGTATATCGAAGAGACCCTGCTCAAGCTCGTCGGCAAGCAACATCTTGATATCGATGTTCGCGGCAAGCTCAGCGGCGACGTGCCCCACAGCGGTGAGAATGACACCGACAGCGCCAAGCGCATCATCAGCCGTTTTCTGGGACTGGATAACGCTGAGGACAGTGTGGATCTGTCCGACGCGCCTCAGCCGCCCATGCGGCCGCCTGTTTTGTGCGCAGGCTGTCCGCACCGCGCGTCGTTCTATGCGGTCAAGCGCGCGATGAAGGGCAAAAAGGCGTATTTCTGCGGCGATATCGGCTGCTACACCCTCGGCAATGCCATGCCGCTCGCCATGGTCGACACCTGTCTGTGTATGGGCGCCGGCATCACGATGGCACAGGGCTTTAACCACATGGATCCTGACGCGGTCGTCTTCTCCTTTACGGGCGATTCCACCTTCTTTGCCTCGGGTATCACCGGTGTGGTCAACGCCGTCTACAACGCCGCGGATATGATCGTCTGCGTGCTGGATAACTCCACCACCGCAATGACGGGTCACCAGCCCCATCCCGGCACGGGCAGAAATATGATGGCAACGCCTGTGGAAAAGATCAGTATCGAAAAGATCCTGCTCGCTGTCGGTGTGACGAAGGTCATCACGGTCGATCCTCTCGACCTCGACGCGTCTGTTGCGGCTGTTAAAGAATGCGCCGCGCTCAAGGGCGTCAAGGCGATCATCTTCCAATCGCCCTGTGTCGCCATCACAAAACCCGACAAAAAGCTGCGCGTTGACAGCGACAAGTGCATCGGCTGTCTGCGCTGTATCAAGGAGATCGGCTGTCCGGCGCTGTCCGTCAGCGACTCAAAGGCTGTGATCGACGAGAATCTCTGCACAGGCTGCGGCTTGTGCGCCAAGCTCTGTCCCGTCGAAGCGATCGGAGGTGGCTCTCATGAATAAGGATATCATGATCTGCGGCGTCGGCGGTCAGGGTACCGTCCTCGCCTCGCGCATTATCGCGGCGTCCGCCATGGAGGAGGGCTTCACCGCCCATTCCGCCGAGACCATCGGCATGGCGCAGCGCGGCGGTCCCGTCACCAGTCACGTCAGGATCGGGGAGCAAGCCTTCTCTCCGCTGATCCCCATCGGCGGTGCTGATCTGTTGATCGCGTTCGAGCCGAGCGAGGCGGTCAGAAATCTGAAATATCTCAAAAAGAACGGCTTTGTCATCGTCAATCGTATCCCCGTCAAGCCTACCTCGCTGAACGGCGGCGCCGCGTATGACGGAAAAGCCGAGATCGATTTTATCCGGTCAAAATGCCGATGCCTTGTCGTCGATTCCGACGAGCTGTGCGCGCCGTTCGGATCGTCCAAGTTCTTCAATGTGGCGGTGTTGGGCGCGGCGCTCGGATCGGGTGAGCTGGGGCTCAGGGAAGAGACTGTCCGCAGCACCATCATCAAGATCGTTCCCGAGCGTTTTGCCGAAAAGAACCTTGCCGCCCTCACGGCAGGAATGAACGTCGTATCATAGGAGGAATATCATGCAAATTTCTGAAAAACAACTCGCATTGGTCAATGATCGTCTGCAGGCGATCCTCAAATCCGATAACTATTTCGCGCAGCTCTACAAGGAGCAGGGTATCACCGAGGTCAGGACCGTCGAGGATTTCAAAAAGCTCCCATTCGTCGATAAGGCGGAGCTCCGCAACGCCTATCCCCTGGGCATCCAGGCGGCGGATGATGATGAGATCGTCCGCATCCATTCATCCTCGGGCACGACAGGCAAGCCTGTCATCATCCCGTATACCGCCAAGGACGTTGACGATTGGTCGACCATGTTCGCGCGCTGCTACGAGACCGCCGGCATCACGAAAAAGGATCGCATCCAGATCACACCCGGCTACGGTCTGTGGACGGCCGGTATCGGTTTCCAGGCAGGCTGTGAAAAGCTCGGCGCCATGGCGATCCCGATGGGCCCCGGCAACACCGAAAAACAGCTCCGGATGATGCAGGATCTGGGCTCCACCGTCATCTGCGCGACCTCCAGTTACGCGCTGCTGCTCGCCGAAGAGATCAATAGGCGCGGCATCAAAAAGGATATCTGCCTCAAAAAGGGCGTTATCGGCTCCGAGAGATGGAGCGATAAAAAGCGCGAGTATATCGCGAACGAGCTCGGTATCGAGCTGTATGATATCTACGGTCTGACCGAGATCTACGGCCCCGGTATCGGCATCAACTGCGCCGATCAGACCGGCATGCACTACTGGGACGATTTCATTTACATCGAGATCATCGACCCCGAGACAGGCGAGAACGTCGAGGACGGCGTGGAGGGCGAGATCGTCATCACCACCCTCGTCAAAGAGGGCGCGCCCCTGCTCCGCTTCCGCACCCACGATCTCTCGCGGATCATCCCCGGCGCGTGCTCCTGCGGCAGATCCTACCCCCGACTGGATGTTATCAAGGGCAGATCGGACGATATGTTCAAGGTGCACGGCGTGAATATGTTCCCCAGTCAGGTCGAGGAGATCCTCGGCACGGTCGACGGCGTATCGAGCGAGTACAAGATCGATATCGCCCATGACGAGGAAAAGAACCGCGACATCATCATGCTCACGGTCGAGGCGGAGGGTCGCGTCAGCTTTGACAAGACTGCCGAGGACATCAAGTATCTCTTTAAGTCGAAGATGAGTGTCACCCCTAAGGTCGTGATCGTCTCCGTCGGCACCCTTCCGCGTTCGGAGAAAAAGACCAAGCGCGTGTTCGACCATCGCGACGACTAATACTATTTGTCATTACGAGGAGACGGTGAAGCCGTCGACGTGGTAATCTCAACCGAATAAAAAATCGCCGGGCGGCTCCCAACGGAACTGTCCGGCGTTCTTCTTTATTTCAAAAAGTCATTGCGAGGGGTTCGACACGCGTGTCACGGGGGGCGCACAACATATTAAGCCCCCTCTGACGAGGGGGCAAGCGAGTAGAACTTTATAAAGAGTGCGCTACTTATGTTCGCGGGGGAGAGATAACGAAACATTATTGTTACAAACCGCAATTTGACTCATGCCGACATGAACTGTCATTGCTGACGGTATTGGGTCAGTCGTATTGGTTTTACTGTTATGACTCGTTATCTCTCCCTCCGAGTTTGCCGTTGGCAAACCCACCTCCCTCGTCAGAGGGAGGCTTGGCACCCCTTTTTCGCTTCAAAAATCCTCTTACCCCTCATATAATACATGCACGACCCTGTCGAGCTCGATCTTCACGGTCGGCAAACGCTTATCCTCGATGTTCTCACTGCCGTAAAACACCAGCGTTTTCTCAAGCGCGTCGATCTTTTTGAGCCGCCCCTTGATCGTCTCATAACTGCCGCCCTTTTTATACGGATCGGGCTTGAAGTACACGACCGTGACCGTGGGGTGATCGCCGTCGTCGAGGCTGCGCCGCAGCGCGCCGATCGTCGCGTTGATGATCTCGATCTCGTTATCCGACAGCTCGATCCTGCCGTCCGTATACCGCGCTTCCTCAGCGATCATATCTTCATAGCCGGTCAGCGCCCTGAACGCCGCGAACTGCGCGGCGCGGTCATAGCGGCTCATGTGCTTTCGCGTCGTACTCTGCCGGTGGGGGAGCGTGAAGATATCCGCGTATTTGATTTTTGCGTCATCCTGCTTCATGCCTTGTGTCCTCCGACCTGACCGTTGCGCTCGATCGTCGTCGCGCCCTCCTTGAGGTTCATCCCCTTGAGCACGGCGTTCTTGCCGTAGCGGTGCTGCAGATCGAGCATGGTGTTCTGAATCTTCTTTTCCTTTTCCTCCGCCGCTTGTTCGGCGGCCTTTTTCTCTTTTGCCTCTCCGTAGTCGGAGAACAGACTCAGCTGTTCCGAGGTGTCGGTGACCTCGTCTTCGTTGAGAAGCTGACACGCGGCGATGTTGACCCTGCGGATCAGCAGATCGGGGTCGACGATCCTGTCGTACAGCGCCATCACAACGTCCATGATCTTGCGCGTCGAGCTGGTGTATTGCTCCGGATTCCCCGTTCCGTGGGCGTATTTGGGCGCGACGCGTCCGTAGTAATCTCTGCTTACCTTGCCCTCAAAGGTTTTGCCTGTCGTGCGGACGGTATACACGGTGTCGGCAATGCTTTTGCCCGGGATCTGCACCGACAGGCTCTCTCTGTCATAGTTGACGGTCAGCACCATCTGCTTGGTGACCAGCCGCTTTCTGACCAGATCGAGCACCAGCAGCTCTGTCATCTCGCGCACGATCAACCGTCCCTTTTCATAGCTGTACGGCTCCTTAAGCACCTGCCCCGATGAGAGGGATTTGGTGCTCGGGCGGTACGCTTTGACGTCCGCGATCGTTGTCGGCTCCCAGCCCCACGCGTGGTCGATCAACAGCTCCGCGTTGATGCCGAACAGCTTGTACAGCAGGTCTTCACCTGCCTGCGTTGCGGAGTAGCGCGCGATGTCGCCCATCGTGAACATGCCGTAGGCTTCGAGTTTGGTGCTGTAGCCCCTGCCGATCCGCCAAAAGTCCGTCAGCGGTCGGTGACACCACAGCTTTTCGCGGTATGACATCTCGTCCAGCTCCGCGATACGCACGCCGTCCTTGTCTGCCGGCACGTGCTTTGCTACGATATCCATCGCGACCTTGGCAAGGTACAGGTTGGTGCCGATCCCGGCGGTCGCGGTGATGCCGGTGGTGTACAGCACCTCGCGGATCATGGCCATCGCCAGCTCATGCGCGGTCATCTTGTACAGGTCGAGGTAGTGGGTCGCGTCGATGAACACCTCGTCAATCGAGTAGACCTGGATGTCCTCGGGAGCGATGTATTTCAGATAGATGGAGAAGATCCGTGTGCTGTATTCCTCATACAGCCTCATGCGCGGCGGCGCGACGATATAGGACAGCTCCAGCGAGGGGTCGCTCTCGAGCGCGGGCGCGTGGAAGGAGGATGAGATGAACCGATATTTGCCGTCCTCGTTTTTGCGCAGCCTGCCGCTCTTGATCGCCCTGCTCAGGCGTTCGCTGTTCACCTCTTTGACGCGCTGTACGACCTCGAACAGTCGGGCGCGACCTGCGATCCCGTGCGCCTTTAATGAGGGCGATACGGCAAGACAGATGGTCTTTTCCGTGCGTGAGGAATCCGCGACAACTAGGTTGGTGGTGAGAGGATCCAGCTGCCGTTCCACACATTCCACACTCGCGTAAAAGCTCTTCAGATCGATTGCGATATACGTGCGTTCCATGCCGTTCCCCTCCTTTTAAAAAGATGTCATAAGCCGACGCCTGCAACTTCCGCTGAAACGTCTATTGTAGGGGAGGGGCTTGCTCCTCCCGAGACCTTTCCGCCAAACGCCACCTACCGCGAAGCAAATCGATTTCTCCGTAGGGTACGGCATTTATGACGTACCGAGAATGACGGGCGTTTCTGTTATCGAAAAAACGTGAGATAGGAATATGACGTTTCTGCCGTGCGGTACGTCGCAAGCGCCGTACCCTACAACTCTATGCAACGTTTACTGTAGGGGAGGGTCTCGACCCTCCCGAAACCTTTCCGAAAAATGCCACCCAAATGCGAAGCCAATCCTTCACCCCGCCATCGGCTGTTCCACGAACCACCGTCCGAACCGCGACGAGAACATACCGTTCGTTTTCTCAAAGAACAGATACCGTTCCTCACCGTGGATGATGATCGTATAGCAATCGCCGCCGTGGTGACCGCTCAGCGTGGACGCAGGCCGAAAATCCCTGACCGCCTCGATCTCAAACGTCCTGCCGTCCGCCCAGGTGATGGTACGCGGCACCATATAGCCTGTCGCGTCAAAATCGGAGTTCACCTTGACGTATACTTTTCTGTAATGCTGTATCACGGCAACCTCCTTACTCTTGGTCGTTTCCGTTCGTCATTGCGAGGCACATTGATGTGCCGCGGCGATCTCACGACTGTTCGAATCTCTATAGAACAAATGTACTACAAAATCAAACAAAAGTCAAGAGCTAATTCGGATTTGCCAATCTTTTTCAGCCTTATACTAATTTCTAATAAAATGGCTTATCATCTGCTGTGTAAAATTTCGCATAACTGCGTTGTTGTCCTTGATAGGCGCCAAGCCTATCGGCGTCCTCCGCCTTGTTCTGCAAAATTTTCCACTAACATCTGATTAAGCTCTTTTATTAGAAATTAGTATTAAACGCAACAAAAAGGGCGACCCGATGAGCCGCCCGTCTTTATTGTATTGGTAGAGTAGAATCTTTCGCTTAGTGTAGGGGAGGGGCTTTGAGGAGTTGTCCAAATCTTTGATTTGGCTAACAACTCCCATGCAACAGCGCTCCAAGAGCGGACACGCGTGTCTGCGATTGGCTAAGCGCCACTGTGCTCCTCCCGTAACTTATCAGGTACAAAATATTTTATCGTTTTTATAACCTACTCCGCGATCTCCTTCGGCGTCAAAACCTTCGGTGTGGGGATGAACTTCGCCGCAGCCGCCGCCAACAGCATGACGGGGATCAGCCGCAGGGGGAAGATGATCATCAGCAGCAGCACTGTCGCCAGCGGCTTTTTCATCGTGTGACCGACCAGCGTCGCCGTTACGACCGCGGTACACAGCACCACGTCCGCGCCCAGCAGCAGGCTCATGCCGCAGCCGATGCTCACACCGCTGAAGATCACGGGGAAGAAGTGGCCGCCCTTGAGCCCCGTGTCGATGCACAGGTTCGTCAGCAGCAGCTTGACCACGCCGATCACCAGCAGCAGGATCGCGCCGATGCTTTCGGGATCCTCCATCACCTCATTGATCTGATGCTCGCCCGAGAACATCGTCAGCGGCAGCAGTGTGCCGCTCGCGCCCAGCAGGAATCCGCCCACCGTCGCGCGCAGTACAACGTGATTTTTCATCCTCGCGCCCAGTGCGGCGGTCAGCTTTTTGAAGAGAAAATACAGGTAGCCTGCCGCGATGCCCACGACGATCAGCAGCGGCACAAACAGATAGTTGCGCAGCCAGAAGCGTTCGCCCTCGATCCTGTCGATGCCGGTACTGCCGCCCAGCACCTTGGTCAGCGCCATGAAGGTCGCAAAGGAGCTCAGGATCGCCGCGATATACAGCACCGTTTTAGAGGTTTTGGGGAGGGAGGGCTCTTTGTCCGATTCGAGCGGCTCGACAAAGCCGAACATCGGTGAGCGGAAGATTGTGCCCAGTGTCGCGCTCAGCCCGATCGATGTCAGCTCCGCGACCTCACCGCGAAAACGCTTGAGCTTATCGCTGACCCAGGTGCACAGCCCTGCGATCACACCCGTCAGCCCTGCTTCGGGACCGACGGAAGCGCCGATCAGCAACGGAAATATCGCCGCGCCCAATATCGAAAATACATTGTGATACGGATACCGTCCTGTTTCTTTGACCTGTCCCATCACCGTGCCCAGTTCCTCGGGATAGTCGCCGCATTTGCGCTTGTACAGCCCGATCAACAGACCGCCTGCCGTGCACACGCACAGGGTGTAATACGGGAACTCGAGCTGTGAGGGGACGGTGTCCCAGATCAGCGTGATGCCCAGATTCATGAGTCGCAGAAATCCCCAGATGATCGCGCCTACGATCGCGCCGAGGATCAAGGTATACAGCAAAAACAGGATGTTGTTTTTCAGATTCTTCATGTTTATTTCTCCGCGTCGACTGTCAGGATGTAGAACTCATAGGGTTGATAGCTCTTCTTCACAAAATCACTGCCCGACATGGTGGTTTCCTTGGTGTCGAGCGTGGCGCCGTCATAATGCAAAACGCATTTTAAGGTGGTTTCCGCGCCCAGGTCCACTGTCGCGTCGCTGAGTGTCTTATCATACAGATTCGCGACATAGAATACGTTTATGCGGTTGAACGCGAAGAGGTAATCCTCGTCCTTTGTCAGCACGTTGAAATCACGATTGGTGGCGTTCAGCGCGGCATTTTCGGTCTTGATCTTCGACAGCGCCGCCATCAGGGGCGCGTACTTCGGCTCGTCATCCCATTTGACCGTGTCCTTCTCAAAGAACTCGATCATGTGATCGTAGCCCTCTTCATTCGAGGTGTAGATCATCGGCATGCCGGGCGTGAGGAAGGAGAGCGCCAACAGCGGTTCATAGGTCTTGCCGTAGTTCTCGACGATCGTGCCCTCATAGGAATTTTTGTCGTGATTGTCGAGGTAGTTCATCGGGAAGCTGCCCTCGGCATACAGGTCATTCGGCTGCATGCTCTGCTGTATCGTCGATACCGCTACGCCGCCCTTGACCGCTTTCGCCTGTCCGAACAGCGCGTCATTGTAGCAGGAGTCAAACGCGTAATGCGTCATCACATCATTGCCGCCTGCCTCTGCCAGCATCATGATCTCACTGTTGATGGATTTGAGCTTGTAGACGGCGGCGTTCCAGAATGATACCGGTACGCCCGAGGCATGGTCACAGCGGAAGCCGTCCACGCCCATCTCCTCGACCCAGAACTGCATACATTTGATCATCTCGGCACGCATTTCATAGTTATTGTAGTTGAGCTGGGCGGTGTCCGTCCAGTCATAGGGCGATACGATCTTGCCGTTGTCGGTCTTGTACCAGTCCTTGTGTTCGGTGATCCACGCGTTATCCCAGCCGGTGTGATTGGCAACCCAGTCCAAAATGACCTTGAAGCCCTTGTCGTGAGCGGTCGTCATCAGGTGCTTGAAGTCCTCCATCGTGCCGAACTCGGGGTTGACGTCCCTGTAATCGGTGACCGAGTAGTAGGAGCCCAGCGACCCCTTGCGGTTGGTCTTGCTGATCGGATGGATCGGCATGAGCCACAGGGTGTTGATCCCTGTTTCCTTGAGGCGGTCAAGGTGCTTTTCAAACGCCGCGAAGGTGCCCTCCTCGGTATACTGGCGGATGTTGACCTCATACAGCACACAGGTCTCGAGCCACGAGGGTGTGGTGCGCTTGAGGATGGGGTCATCGTTCTTGATATCCGTCATCACGCCGTCGATCACCGAACCGTCCTTGATATTCTCGGACATCGTATAGGCATTCGCTTTGGCTTCTTCTTCCTTCTCAGCCTTCTCGTCCTTTTTCCCGGACGAGCACGCGGCAAGCGCTCCGATCATACAGACGGCGAGTAATAAAGCTAAAATCCTTTTCATCTTCAAGCTCCTTTGCGTTTTTTATCCAATCGTCATTGCGAGGCATTTATGCCGTGGCAATCTCAACTACTGAATTCTCCCTTTCCTACGGGAGGCGGGTCGAACGAATCGTTCGGCTCGGAGGGATTGCATCAATTGTTTGAGGCGAAGCTGAGTCCCATTTATTCACTGCAATCACTCTCTTTACAATACCTTAACCTCGACCCGATGTCAATAAAAAAGCAACATTCGGTTCACAGAAAATTTTAATTATTTTCCAAATGATAATTATGCCGCAAAGTGATGTGTTACAATGCAACTATATGAGAAACGGAGTTGACAGTCCAATGCCTATACGATCAATTCCTCAAAAAATACAAATCATCACCGTGTCGGTCGTCATCGTCATCCTGCTGGTGCTGGGGGCTGTGCTCGACGGCGTTTCCTCCGCGCAAAAGCAGGTTGTTCCCACCGCGCCCGAGCCTACCGCCGCGCCCATCGTCCCCCATCAGATACAGGGCGTCAAAGCGACCTTGCAGGATACCCTGATGGCAGGGTGCGAGACCCATGCCTGCACCAGCCTGCTCCAATCGCTGGGCTATGATATCAACGAATTTCAGTTCGCCGACAAGTATCTGGATTGTCACGCGGTCACCGAGGATCCCGAGACCGGCATCAAGCTCGGTCCCGACATGAACTCGGGCTTTGCCGGCACCGCCTACGCCGGTTACGGCATCTACGCCCCTGCGATGGCAAAGTGCATGAACCGCTATCTTGCCGACGTCAAGTCCGACAAAAAGGCGTACGTCCTCGAGGATTACACCCTCGACAGATTGTGTGACGAATACATCGTCAACGACGTCCCCGTCATGATCTGGGCGACCACCAATATGACCGAGCCGCAGGAGTGGGAGGCATGGAAGGTCAACTATGTTGATGAAAACGCCAAGTATAAAGAGGGCGATATCTTCAAATGGATGCTCCACGAGCACTGTCTGGTGCTCTGCGGTTACGATCAAAAGGATTACTATTTCTCGGATTCCGTCGTGGGCGATATCTCCCACTTTGAGCGAGGTATCAGCGAGCACCGCTTTGAACAGCTCGGCAGACAGGCGATCGTCGTCAAGTAAACTCACACATCGATCGTCATTGCGAACCGCCGAAAGGCGGTGTGGCAATCTCAACCGAATAAAAATAATGAAAAAGACCTGCCATGATTGTGACAGGTCTTTTATCACATTGCAGGGGAGGGGATCGACACTCCCGTAACACAGAATAAGCGGCAATCATTCCGATTGTCGCTTTCAGGCTGTAGAAAAACCTTTCCAGCCCCCTCTGACGAGGGGGCACGCAA
>CAMJJL010000025.1 GCA_946406145.1 uncultured Clostridia bacterium
GTGATGCCGTTGCCGTCGGCGGAGTTCTCACCGTTGCAGATCACAAAATCGATTTGCTGCTGTTGTTTGAATCGCGGCAAACGCTGACGGAGGAATTCGCATCCCACAGAGCCGACAACGTCGCCGATACACATAATGCGCATAGAATCATCTTTCTATATTTGATACTAAGTAGCAATAAAACACTTTAATATCTATTGTGGAGAATTCCGCATAACTGCGTTGTCAGTCTTGACAGGCGCCAGCCTGCCTGCGCCCTCCGCCTTGTTCTGCGAAATTCTCCGCTAATATCTTTTTAAAGCTTTTTATTGCTACTTAGTATGAGATAGGTGCAGTATACCACAGAATCGGAAAAATTACAAGAGCGGTCTATCTCTGTTGATCGGGCTTTCATATTATTATTTATCGGCTCGTCGAGGGCGCCGACCCCAACTATTATTTCTTCTCGGTCGGGGCGACATACGGTGTGAAATCGGTATTTTCATCGGTGCCGATGGGATCGCTGTAGGCGATATCCTCCACACAAGTGTAGGTCGCATGAAGTGTATAGACGCCTTTGTCGTGTCGGAGACGGAAATCACGCGCCTCGATCGTGCAATGCTGCAAAGCAAAGGTTTCATATAATTGAGCTTCTCGCATTAATAATTCTTTTGCAGAATTATCGTCAAGCGTGAACTCTTCCTCCGATAAAGCGCTGACATGATCTGTCACAACGCCGATCGGCAGGGTGATCCCCAAAGGTGCAGGAACCTCTGTATCCGCATTTGATACGGTATTCGGAGAATCGACCGATCCCACACGGTACGGCAGCCGCAGTCCGAGGATATCCAGCATTCGGCGTTCGGCAACCTCACCGTTCGGGCGCAGCAGCTTCATCTGCTCCGGCATAGAAAAGCTCGCCTGTCGCGTCGTTCGCGCCATAACACGCGCGTCGGCATGCACCAGCCGATGGGTTCCCTGTTCGTCGGTTCTGATACCGCTGACAATGAGCTGACCTTCAATCACACCCGAGCCTTCCATCACTACGGTCTCCCCCTCCGCCGCTTCGATCCGCACAATCACACCATCTGATCTCGCCTTGACGTTGCAGGGGGAATAGATATCATCCACCTCGGGCGGTGTTGCTTCTTCCTTGATCTCCACAGAAGCGTAGGAGCCTGTCAGATTCACCGCCATCCAGCCGATCTCATGCCGTTCGATCATCACATCACGCGAGAGCTTTTGCACATCCAGCGACGGCTTGAACGCGCCGATATAGAGTCCGTGCTCGCGCAGGACGTCATTCATCTGAGATCGACTGAGAGTTTCAAGCCCTGTGACGTCGATGCTCCAGACAAACAGCGACATCACAAAGATCGAGAGGACAAACGCGCACAATCCGATCAGAATTCCGACACGCTCCCGATAGCGGAACAGCATCGTCGGCAAGCCGTTTTTGTCGATCACTCGCAATCGTACGCCCGCGCCGCGTGCCAGAGGTCTGATTTTGCGGTAATCCGAACGGTACATACAGGCGGTGAAGTGATCCTCCGAGCGGTGAACATGCCACAGGCGCACCCTGTGTCGTGAGGTGATATTGATAAAGCGTTCGGGATATTTTCCGCTGACGGAGAATTCGACCGAGCCGCGCACCATGCGCAATAAATCCAACAACATAGGCTACACCGTAAAGCTCAGGCTCATAATGAAGCCGTCGATGATCAGCGCGGAATCCGAGATACAGCGCAGATTCAACTCACGTCCCGATACATTCACGATCATGCCGCCAGTATTGATCCTTACGGAATCGGTGGCGTATTCCAGCACACCCTTACTGCCCTCGATCAACAGCTCACGATTGCCGCTGAGCTCGAGGCAAGGCGCGTTCAGCGCAGAGAAAAAGGGCGATCGGCGTTTTGATTCTTTCTGCTTTTCTTTCATTGTATCACCGATTCATTTTATGACAGCGAGCGCATATATATTATCGGTGAGCAAAATGAAGGTCAAAAAATTATTCCGAATCAGAAAAATAACTGTGATGATCCTGATTGCTGCCGGGTGCACGATCTGCCTGAGATATACGCAGGAATGTACCGACGGGATCAAAAAAGGGATCCTGTTCTGCCTTGAGGTACTGGTGCCGTCGCTGTACGCGTTCATGACCTTGTCATCTGCGGTGATCCGCAGCGGCATAGCCGTATTGCTCACAAAACCGCTCGGAAAGATATCGCGGTTTCTGTTCCGACTGCCGCCGTCGGGATTGGCGGTCATCCTGTTGAGTATCATCGGCGGTTATCCTGTCGGCGCGCAATGCGCGACAATGCTCTTTGAGCAAGGCAGTATCAGCCGCACGGAAGCGGAAAAGGTCGCCAATATCGCCGTATGCGCAGGGCCGGGATTCCTGATCAATTATGTCGGCAGCGCCTTACTGGGCAGCCGACAGATCGGAATCATCCTGCTGTGCGCCGAGATCACGGGCGTTTTGGTCACGGGTGTGATCGTCGGGAGGACGATGAGATCAACTCCCCTGCCCCATCCCGATCCGTCGAGCAAGGCTGCGTCCCGTAATTTGTTGATAGACGCTGTCGCCGACGCCTCACGCGCGACCTTCCGCATGTGCGGTATGGTGGTGATCTGCACGGCAATGATCTCGGTGATCGAAGAAGTTTCTCCCGATAAAAGGATCACGGATATCACTTCAGCCTTGATCGAGATCACCGAAGGATGTCACAGGATGTGCGGCGGTTATCCGATCTGTCTGATCGCTTTCTTTATCGGATTCGGCGGCATTTCAGTTCATTTGCAGGCGTATGCCGGGATGGGAGAACTGCACGTCAATAAGATAATATTTTTCCTATTTAGAATATTACAGGGAATAATCACCGCCGCAGCGGCATATAGTTATCTTATGATTTTTCCGGTGGAACAGGATGTGTTCAACTCGACCGGCGCTCAGTTGACGATCGCCAAATCCGCTACGCCGGCAGGCTCGGCGGCATTGGTGCTCAGCTCCCTGTTCTTCATCGGATCGGTACATCGACGACAGGACGCTGATACATAAAAACGTATTTGATATCATAACTACTCTTGCTATGATGCAACCCTCCGACACTGACAGATGTCCGTGCCACCTCCCTTAGGAAAGGGAGGCATTATGGGGATTGAATATTGATATGGAGGTAACATATGTGCGGAATCGCAGGCTGGCTGGATCATACAGCCGACATCAGTGAAAAGAAGGATGAATTATGGAAAATGTCGGAGAGTCTGGAGCGTCGGGGTCCCGATGAACACGGCGAATACATCCGCCGTCACGCGGCACTGCTGCACCGAAGGCTGAGCGTGATCGACCCCGAGAGCGGTCAGCAGCCCATGAGCACGCTGTACGAAGGCGAAAAGTACACCATTGTCTACAACGGCGAGCTGTACAATACCGATGAATTACGGAATGAGTTAAAGTCTGTGGGCTTCGGATTCGGAACGCACAGCGATACAGAGGTGCTCCTCAAGGCGTACTGCTACTACAAAGAAGCGTGTGCCGAAAAGCTCAACGGGATATTTGCTTTTGCGGTGTTTGAGGAAAACTCGGGCAGGCTCTTTCTTTGCCGGGACAGGGTCGGGGTCAAGCCGCTGTTTTATCATACCTACCATAATGGGATCGTGTTCGGCTCAGAGATCAAGGCGATATTCCGCAGCGGCATGATCGCGCCCCGCGTGGATGAAGACGGGCTGTATGAGCTGTTCTTCCTCGGTCCCGCGAGAACGCCGGGCAACGGAATCTTCAAGGGGATCAGCGAGCTTCTCCCCGGTGAATACGCGGTATATGAGGATGGTGTGCTGCAAAAGCACCGCTACTATCGGCTCACGGCACATCCGCATGAGGACAGTGAGGCACAGACAATCGAAAGGATGCGATATCTGCTGACGGACGCGATCGAGCGTCAGCTTGTGTCCGATGTCCCGATGTGCTTCTTTCTATCGGGAGGACTTGACTCGAGCATTATCTGTCAAACAGCTTCTGATTTCCGTAAAAGAAATCATCTGGATTCGATCGCTACCTATTCCGTCGAATATGCGGACAATCGAAAGTATTTTACCAAAACGCTGTTCCAGCCGAACGCCGATTTTGAATATATCGATCTGATGGTGCAGAGCACGGGATCGGATCATCACGAGATCATTCTCGATAACAAGGATGTTCTCGAAGCGCTATATCCTTCCGTCAAGGCGCGTGATCTGCCGGGATATGTCGACATCGACTCTTCCCTGCTGCTCTTCTGTCGGGAGATCAAAAAGGATTATACCGTCGCGTTATCGGGCGAATGTGCCGACGAGCTGTTCGGCGGCTATCCGTGGTATCATAATCACGACATCCTCTTTGAGGACTGCTTCCCGTGGTCAAGAGAGCAGGACATCCGCCGCAGCATCCTGAAGGACGGCGTTCTGCCCCGGGGTGAAAGCTATGTGCGGCAGCGGTATCTTGACACGATCCATGCGGTGGACAGTCTGCCGCAGGACAGCAGGATCGACAAGCGTATGCGCGAGATGTTCGCCCTCAATTACTACTGGTTTATGCAATGTCTGCTGGAGCGCAAGGATCGGTGCTCCATGTATTCGGGACTGGAGGTCAGGGTGCCGTTCTGCGATGATCGGGTGATCGACTACGCCTATAATATGCCGTGGCAGCTCAAAGCCTACGGCGGCAGAGAGAAGGGCATCATCCGCAAGGCGTTTGAGGATATTTTGCCGCGTGAGATCGTCTATCGCAAAAAGAGCCCCTACCCCAAGACGCATAATCCGATCTACCAAAAGCTGTGCGCAGAGAAGGTGGAAGGAATACTCAGCGACCCGACACGGCGTATCAATGAGCTGATCGACGCCGAGGGCGTTCGCGCCATCATGGCGCATCCCGAAAACGTCACCTCACCGTGGTACGGTCAACTGATGAAGGCGCCGCAGATACTGGCGTACCTCATCGAGATCGATTACTGGCTCGAAGAATACCACGTCAACATCGAGTTATGACACGATGTTTTCCGCCGCAAAAATGACATTCGTGTAACACTTTCAGGAATTTTGAACAATTTTAAAGAAATAACATAGAATGTTAATAGATTAGTCATTTTTTGTTCTAAACAACGACACAAACGGTTGTTATGATATACTCAACATCAAATGACGAAAGGAAGTGGCGGAATGAAAGGCGAAAGCTATAAGAATGTAAACGCGTATTTCTCACAGACAAAGGCGCGCAGTACGACCATCAAGGCATTGCACGACGTTCTGCCGCTCGTAATGTATATCTTTTATCCGATCCAGCTGGTGACACTGGCGATCAACGAGGGCATCGGCAGTGAGCTGTTCCTGAAATTCACGCTCATCCCCCTGTGTACGCTGATCCTGATCTCCGTGCTGCGGCTGATCATCAACGCAAAACGTCCGTATGAGGTGTATGATTACACGCCCTCGGTCAACAAGAACACCATCGGGAAGAGCTTTCCCTCACGCCATACCGTGAGCGCGTTCATCATCGCGATGGCGTTCCTGTATATTAACACGACCCTCGGCATCATCATGCTGTGCTGGGCGACCGCGATCGGCTTGACGCGTATCCTGTCGGGCGTGCACTTCGTCCGCGATGTGATCGGCGGCGCCGCGATCGGCATCATCATCGGCGTCATCGGATTCTTTATCTTTTGACAATTGATTGGATGAGATTGCCACGTTGCAAGCTCCTCGCAACGACAGTATCATAAAAGAAAAGCGTGAGCAGTTCAATTTGCTCACGCTTATTTATTATGTTGTGATTCATTTATGTAGTTGTTTTCTTCTCCGACGTCTTCGGCTCGATGAAGTGGACGATGACATGGTGTACCAGCGTCACGATACCGGCAAAAATAAAGCTGATATAGAAGTTGATGCCTCTGGTGATCATCATGGTGGAATTCAGCAGAACAACGTTACTGATGACCATTTTGAATACGCTGTTGAAGATCGCTTCACTCGCGCCGACTGCGCCGGGCAGCGGCACGCAGTATGAGCCGAACCAGCAGAACGCCTCCAAGGCGTAAATGTCGATCACATTGATCTTCACATCGGCAAGCTCAGGGATGTTGTACAACGCGCCGTAGAACACCAGTACACCGATAGAGATATAGGTGATGCGCTCGACGAAATTGAGCAAAAACGAGCCGACAAATGCCTTTTTATCATGGTTGAGGAGCTTGATCGAATTCTTGAAGCGCTTAACGGAAGCATCGATTCTGCCGAGATACTCTTCCCTATCCTTAATGATACGGAAGAACGCGCCGATCTTGACGATCCATGTCGCGATCTTCATGACCGTTTTCTCCGACACCATGATGATCACATATACGGAGAGGAACAAAAGCTGCACCAGCAAGCCGACGATGATACAAACCTTGACGATCCATGAATGGATATTGAAGAAAAGATTCGGTCTGACGATGAAGGTGACCAGAGCCAACGCCATCAATGAAGCGGTATACATCAAAAGATTGACGGATAAGATCGCCGTGGTGTGCGAGATCGGGATCTCGTCCTTGACCATATAATACGCCGAGGCAGGTTGTCCGCCCGTAGCAGACGGCGTGATCGCCGAAAAATAGATATCGGCGGCGGCATAGGAGTAGTTCTTTAACGGACCCTTTTTATAGCCCAGCGAACGTGACAGCACGCCGATACTCATACCCTTGAAGCCGATGTTCATGACCATGCAGCATATCGCGCCGAGAAAGAAAGGCCAGTGGATCTTTCGAACGAAGTCGCCCAGTGATTGCAGAGAAAAGCCGTCGTTATTATGGAAGATGATGAAGAAGGTAAATCCGATCAGCAACAGCAAAAAGCCGACATTGATCAGCTGCTTTTTCAAACTGGGCTTTTTTGTTTGCATCGGAACCACCTCCTTTTATGTTGCTCATAGTATTACATGTTATATTTTACCTTAAAACTCATAAAAGGTCAAGTTACAATCAATGTATACCCTTGTCATACCCGTGAATAATAGTCCTATGACGATACGGGAATTATTGAACGAAAGCATGATCGAGCTCGGTGCGGAATTGTACTCAAAGGATGAAGCGCTGGATGAGCTGATCCGCCTGCAAAAAAAGGGAGGCATGATCGAACATCCGAGAGCGTTGAAGCGTGAGATCGTTGCGCGAGAGCGCAGGGGCAATACCGCCGCGGGATACAGGATCGCGATCCCCGATGTGGCGCACAGCGGATCGGCAAGGACATCGATCAGCGTGATCACCGTCAAGGACGGCGTCGATTACGGCGCGCCCGACAGACGCAAGGTCAAGCTCATCTTTATGATCGTGGGTAAAAGCGGCAGTGATGAGCATAAGAGGGTCAAAGCACAACTGCAAAAGCTGTTGTGCGATCCTGTTTTTACCGCTCAATTATGCGCGGCACAAGATCAAAAAGCGTTCTTGGCAATGATCGATCACAAAGAAAACCGACATGTAACACAGCCGCCGCGGTAGGTTCCGCGGCGGCTGACGACTTGTAATATGATTCCAAATCAGAATTATATTGCTAAATGATAAAGCTTCTTGACATTCTCGCTGAGGATCAGCTTCCTCTCATCATCGGAGAGTCCGAGACGGAAGAACATCTCCAGCTCATCCTTGGGATGCCACATCGGATAATCCGTGCCGAACAGCACCCTGTCCGCCCCGTAACGGCGGATGATCTGAGCCGTTTTGTCGAGCGGTACCCATGCCATCGTGGAGGAGCAGTCGACATAGAGATTCGGTGTGCCGGCAAGCGCCAGACTCGCTTCCTCCCAAAGTGACCAGCCGCCCATATGCGCACCGATGACGGTCAGGTTGGTGTAGGTCTCCAGAATCGGGATCAGGCGGTTGGTGTTGGAAAAGTCGTAGCGCTTATCGCCCGTGTGCATCAGGATCGGCAAGCCATATTCCTCGCACAGCTCATAGATCTTCAAACAGCGATAGTCGTCGATCTTGAACTGCTGGATATCGGGATGGAGCTTGACGCCCTTCAAGCCTAAATCTACAAGGTGCCGAACATCCGCGCGCTGATCCTCGCTGTCGGGATGGAGCGTACCCAATCCCGTGAGCTTACCGTCGGCGCTTTCGACAGTATCGGCGATAAAGCGGTTAATCGACTGCACCTGCTTGGGGGTCGTCGCGACAGACTGCACCAGAGAATGATCTATACCAACCTCGGAGTTGATTTTTAAAAGACTGCTCGCAGTCCCGTCACACTTGGCGACGGTGTCATAAAAGGTGTCGGTACCCGCGACCGCCTTGGCGGCGATCTTCTCGGGATAGATATGGCAGTGGGAGTCGATGATGGTATATCCGTTTCTCATGCTGTCACCACGCTGTTCGCTTTTTGCAGACCGAGCTTCTCGACCGCGTCCTCACGCATCTTGTACTTGAGGATCTTGCCTGCGGCGTTCATCGGGAAGCTGTCAACGAAGTCGATATAACGGGGCACCTTATGGCGCGCCATGCTCGCGGCGATAAAGTCCTTCATCTCCTGCTCGGTCATGGTCTCACCCTCCTTGAGAATGACGCACGCCATGATCTCTTCGCCGTAATTTTCATCGGGAACACCGATGACCTGTACATCTGAGACTTTCGGATTGGTATAGATGAACTCTTCGATCTCTTTGGGATAGATATTCTCACCGCCGCGGATGATCATATCCTTCAAGCGGCCTGTGATCTTATAATAACCGTCCTCGGTCTTGCAGGCAAGGTCGCCGGTATGGAGCCAGCCGTCCTTGTCGATGGCCTCGGCAGTCTCCTTAGGCATCTTATAATAGCCCTTCATAATATTATAACCGCGTGCGAGAAACTCTCCGTTGACGTTCGGAGGACACTCCTCCCCTGTCTCGGGATCAACGATCTTACACTCGATCTCGGGCAGTTCCTTGCCGACAGTGTTGACGCGCACCTCGATGCTGTCCTCGGTCGAGCTCATAGTACAGCCGGGAGACGCCTCGGTCTGTCCGTAGACGATGGTGATCTCGGTCATGTGCATCTTGTCGACTACCTCGCGCATCTTATCGATCGGGCAAGGTGATCCCGCCATGATACCCGTGCGCATATAGGAGAAGTCGGTTTTGGGAAAATCGGGATGCTCCAAAAGGGAGATGAACATCGTGGGAACGCCGTGGAAGGCGGTGATATGCTCGTTATTGATACACGCAAGCGCGGGCTTGGGGCTGAAATACGGCAGGGGCAGTACGGTAGTGCCGTGGGTCATGGAGGCGGTCATCGCCAGCACCATGCCGAAGCAGTGGAACATGGGCACCTGGATCATCATGCGATCGGCAGTGGACAGATCCATGCGGTCGCCGATGTTCTTGCCGTTGTTGACGATATTGTAGTGGGTCAGCATAACGCCTTTGGGGAAGCCGGTGGTACCGGAGGTGTACTGCATGTTGCACACATCGTCCTTATCCACCTGCGCCGCCATGCGATACACCTCGCTCTTCGGCGTTTTCGCGGCATAGCCCATCGCCTTCTCCCAGGTCAGGCAGCCCTTCTGCTCAAACCCGACGGTAATGACGTTTCTGAGGAACGGCAGGCGCTTTGCGTGGAGCTGTTCGCCGTCCTTGACATGCTCGAGCTCGGGGCACAGGCGCGCGATGATCTCGCCGTAGCTGGTATCCTTCGCGCCCTCGGTGATGATCAGCGTATGGGTATCGCTCTGCTTCAAGAGATACTCCGCCTCGTGGATCTTATAGGCGGTGTTGACGGTGACCAGTACCGCGCCGAGCTTGACGGTCGCCCAGAAAGCGATGTACCACTGCGGTACATTGGAAGCCCAAACCGCGACATGGGAGCCAGCCTTGACGCCCAGTGAGATCAGTACACGGGCGAATTCATCCACATCGTCGCGAAACTCGGTATAGGTGCGCGTGTAGTCGAGTGAGGTGTATTTGAACGCGAGCTGATCGGGGAACTCCTCGACCATACGGTCAAGCACATCGGAGAAAGTCGCGTCGATCAGCGTCTCCTTCTTCCAGACGAACTTACCGGTGTGGCGGTTGTTCCAGTACAGCGCACTTTCGTTCTTGGAGGTATCGGCAAACTGCTTCATATAGCTGATAAACTGGGCAAAGATGATATCCATATCGTCCAGATCCGGCTCCCATGTGGGATCCCATACCAGCGAGATAAAGCCGTCGTAGTTGACAGAGCGCAGCGCCTTCATCGTCTCGGTGATGGGCAGATCACCCTCGCCGACCAAGCGATATTCGATACCGTCGTCGGTCTTGATACCATCGTTGAGGTGGACATGACGGACATAGGCGCCGAGGTTAGAGATGATCTTGGCAGGGCTCTCCCCTACGGTGAAGTAGGCGGCGGACATATTCCACAGCGCCGCGACATAATCGGACGCGAAATATTCAAGCGTATCACGCAGCAGCGCGGTATCCGCATACAGACCGCGCGTCTCGATCAGGAGAGAGATCTTATCCTTCTCCGCGTCGGGAAGGATGGTGTCGATCAGGCGCTTTGCGTTGTTGACCGCCTTATCCACATCCTCGTGCGCTTCCGCACGCAGGCGGATGTTCGGGATACGCAGATTGGCGGCGATCCTCATGCAGCGCTCGATCTCGGCGATCGCGGCGTCAAACTGCTTTTCATCGGCGATATCGTTGATCACGTCGATACAGGGCAGGGTCAGATTGCGATCGTAGAGCATGCGCAGCGTCGCCGCGGCAGAGTAGTCCTGGAATACGCCGCTCTTCTCGGAGAACGCGGCATTATCAATATTATGGGGCTCGATACCCTCGAATTTGAAATACTCGGCAGCGGAACAAAATTCCTCAATAGAAATATCATGCCAGCCCTTGGTGGAAAAGGAAAATTTCATCGGTGTTCACATACCTTTCGTCCAGTATAAAGCGCTAAAGTCGTGCTTTGTAGGGGAGGGGCTTGCTCCTCCCGAAATGTTTCAGTTTAATGATGATAAGAGCGAAGCAAATGATACTACTCCTCAACTGAAACTCATATCATCAAAAGCAGTACCGCGGGAGGAGCAAGCCCCTCCCCTACATTAAGTGTACTTCACAAAAAGGCACGCGTGCCTTACTCCTCTTCGTAGACGATCTTATTGACGGCGTTGATATACGCGCGGACGGATGCGCCGATGATATCGGTAGATAGACCGGTACCGGAATAGATACGTCCCGCGACACGCAGGCGAACCAACGCGTTACCCATCGCTTCTTTCTCCTGCGTGACGGTCTGGATAGAGAAATCGTCCAGCTCAAAGCGTCTGCCGATGATCTGCTCGATGGCGTGGAACGCGGCGTCGATCGGACCGTCGCCGATGGCGATACCCTGTACCGTCCTGCCCTCACGGTTCAGCGCGATCTGCGCAGAGGAGCTGATACGGTTGCCGCTGTTGATCACATAATTCTCGAGAGAGTAGGTCTCGGGCACCTGCAAAGCGGCTGACGCAACGATCGCGTCGAGCTCCTTGATACCGACGCTCTTCTTGCGCGCGATACGGCGGAACTCCTCATAGACCTTCTCGACGTCCTCATCGGAGAGGTCATAGCCGATCTTTTCGATATTCTCGCGAACGGTATCGACGGTGTCGTTGAGCGACAGACGAATGCCGTCATCGGTGATCTCACGGGTCGCAACACTACGTGTCTTACCGCTGATGATCCACTCGATCTGGTCGATGGTACGGAGCAGCTCGGTAGTACGGATATCGGAGGTGATGCCGTAGTTCTCACGGATATCCTTGATCAGCGAGCCGAACTCACGCAGCGGAGTCGCCTCGCCGCCGATAGAGGTCTTGACACAGGAAACGCCGTTCTTGACCGCTAAGATCGCCGCGGCAGTCGCGACGCCGTTTTTATTATTACATTTCACGCTGACAGGCACATCCACACCCTCGGTCACGCGGACCACAAATGCCGCGAAATCATCAGGCAGCAGGATCGCCGCGTCATCACACAGGGTGACCTTTGTCGCGCCGGCTTCTACCGCGGATCTGACCGCTTCTTTGAGGAACGCTTCCTCGGCACGGGTCGCGTCAACAGCGGTAAATTCGACATCATCGCATACGGACTTCGCCTTCTCGACCATCTTCTTCACATAATCGCACATCTTATGCTGTTTGATATGCAGGGTGTATTCCATGATGGACGCGGTCATCGGAAGCTCAATGCGGATACGCGGACGCGCCGCGGTAGACAAGGCGTCAGCCGCACGATCGATCGCCTCTGGTGATGACGCCGCCGCTACGGACAGGACGCTGCCCTTGACAAAGGAAGCCGCTGTACGAACAAGCAGGCTATCCGCCTTTACGGCGCCGACCTCGGGAAGCTCTACGGCGTCCACGCCCAGTCGCTCCAGCTTGCGCGCGATCTCGAGCTTTTGCTTAAATGATAAGGTCGATTTTTCATCGGATAAGGTTGTGTCTGCAATCTTGATGTGATTCATAACAATTCCCCGTTTCTGAACAATGATATAAAAATCGGGTGAGGGCGAAGCCCTCCCGCAATTATTCATTATTCATTTTTCATTTTTCAATAAAATATGTCCCCGAGGTCATTGACCTCAGGGACGAAGTTACTTCGCGGTACCACCCTGTTTACCGTATGACTACGGTCACTCTAAGGCTCTGACAAGCCCTTTGCCATGATAACGGGACAATCCGTAGTCGGTTACTTGCGACACACGTGTGTTCACCGACTCTGCTCCGAAATGAGACTCGCTCCTGCTGTCCTGTTATCTCGCACCGACCGATAACTCTCTGAAAAGACGTTTGTAAAAGCGATAATTTCATCAACGCATTTATGTGGTTATTCAACTTTTAGTAATATAGCACAATGTCAAAGAATTGTCAAGCGCTTTACTTTGTGAAAATGTTGTTTTGTTTTATATCACAATCGGGGTGTTTTCCGCTGTGAAAATTATGGTATTTTTGACAAAGCAAAAGACTCCCTGATAAAGGGAGCCTTAAATACTTTATGACAGAGATCAGATCTCGACCGTCCAGCCGAACTTGTCCTCTACCTCACCCCACTGGATGCCGGTGATGGAATCGTAAAGATGCTGAGAGAGCTTGCCAATCTCGTTGTTGTTGATGATGTACTTGTGATCCTTATAGCACAGCTCGCCGATCGGAGAGATGACAGCCGCGGTACCGCAGCCCCATGCCTCCTCGAGAGTGCCGTCGGTCATTGCCTGAGCGAGCTCCTCAACGGAGAGCAGACGCTCGGAGACCTCGAGACCCTCGCTCTTGAGGAACTCAATGCAGGATTTTCTGGTGATACCGGGCAGGATGGAACCGGTCAGCTTGGGAGTGACGATCTCGCCGTTGATCTTGAACATGACGTTCATCGCGCCGACTTCCTCGATATACTTGCGCTCAACGCCGTCGAGCCACAGCACCTGAGAATAGCCCTGCTGCTCGGCACGCTCGCCGGCACGGTTGGAAGCCGCGTAGTTACCGCCGCACTTCGCGTAACCTGTACCGCCGCGTACCGCACGGACGTCCTGATCCTCGATCATGATCTTGACGGGATTCAAGCCCTCCTTATAGTAGGAGCCTACGGGAGAAGCGATGATGATGAACTCCGCGTTGTGGACAGCGTGAACGCCGAGGCTCTCGTCGTTGCCGAACATGAAGGGGCGCAGGTACAGAGAAGTACCCTTATCGGACGGCGTCCAATCCTGCTCTAAGCGGACGAATTCGATCAATGCCTGCATAAAATCTTCCTCGGGCATCTGAGGCAGGCAAAGACGCTCGGCGGAATTGTTCATACGGCGGATATTCTCGATGGGTCTGAACAGCTGAACCTTGCCGTCGGCGCGGCGATACGCTTTGAGACCCTCGAAGATCTCGGAGCCGTAGTGCAGAACGGTAGACGCCGGATGGATGGAGAGGTTCTCAAACGGCACGATACGGGGATTGTGCCAGCCATCCTCGCTGTTCCAGCTCCAGCGGAACATGTGGTCGGTAAAGATCTTACCGAAACCGAGTGCGGAAGTATCGGTAGGCTTCGCCTTCGGATTCGGGTTTAATGTAACTTTGATATCCATGATGATTCCTCCTTATCATATCATGAGCAGGGTGCTTCCGAGCCTTCCCCTTGGGGGGAAGGTGGGCTTTTCGACTCCTCAAGAGTCGAAAAGGTCGAATGAGGGGCTGACTTTTCCACTGAATATCCGTTTTCAGCAAGGCTGTCTCTCACCGTGTCTTTAAGTACTCCACTCTTTGAATCAATGATCAATCGGATGAGTTATCCCCTCATCCGTCACCCTATGGGTGACACCTTCCCCCCAAGGGGAAGGCTTTTTTATTCAAACTCTGCGCCCATTTGGATCGCCTTGAAGTTGACGTCCTTCATGTTGGCGCGCTTCGCGGAAATGACCTTGTCCAGAGCGGCACGGATGCCCTCCTCGGTATAGTCGCCGGTCTCCTTGAGGAGCTTGCCGACGATGATCATGTTGGCAAGGTTGCCGAGCTTCTCATCAGAAGCCATACGGGTCGCAGGGATGTAGAACACTTTTACATCATCACGCTCGACCTTGCGCTCGATCAGGGTGGAATCCGCGAAGATCATGCCGCCGGGCGTGACCTTGCTCTCGAATCTGTCCAGAGAGGGCAGGTTCATTGCGACGAGGATGTCGGGATTCGAAACGATCGGAGAGCCGACAGGGGTATCGGATACGATGACGGAGCAGGACGCTGTACCGCCGCGCATCTCGGGACCGTAGGACGGCAGCCAACTCACCTGCTTATCCTCGATCAGACCCTTGTAGGCAATAAATTTACCGGCGAAGAGAATACCCTGACCGCCGAAACCGGAGAATAACATATTTTTCGCACTCATTATTCTGCCTCCTTCTGTTCCGCGGAACGATCCTTATACACGCCCAGAGGATAGTAAGGCAGCATATCGCTCTCGATCCAATCCAGCGCCTGCTTGGGGGTCATGCCCCAGTTGGTCGGGCAGGAGGATACGACCTCGACAAGAGAGAAGCCCTTGCCGTCGATCTGGTTCTGGAACGCCTTTTTGATCGCCTTCTTCGCGTTTCTGACATTCTTGACATTGTTGACGGTAACGCGCTCGAGGTACTCGGGGCCGACAAGCTCAGAAAGCATCTCACAGACCTTGATCGGATAACCGCAAGCCTTGGGATCACGACCGTAGGGAGAGGTCTGGGTGACCTGACCGACCAGAGAGGTCGGCGCCATCTGACCGCCGGTCATGCCGTAGATCGCGTTGTTGATAAAGATAACAGTGATGTTCTCGTTACGAGCCGCAGCGTGAACGGTCTCAGCCATACCGATGGACGCGAGGTCGCCGTCGCCCTGATAGGTGAAGACGATGTTGTTCTCGGGATTGGCACGCTTCACGCCGGTCGCGACAGCCGGAGCACGGCCGTGAGCCGCCTCGATCATATCACAGTTGAAATAGTTATACGCCATAACGGAGCAGCCTACGGGGGCGATACCGATGGTCTTGCCCTCGATGCCCAGCTCGTCGATGACCTCGGCGACCAGACGGTGTACGATACCGTGGGTACAGCCGGGGCAGTAATGCAGCGGCACGTCAATGAGTGCATGCGGTTTCTCAAATACAGCCATTACTTGATACCTCCGTTTACTTCTTTGATCGCATTCAGCACCTGCTCGGGATCGGGGATCATACCGCCTGCGCGGTTGCACAGGGTCACGGGGCGCTTACTCTCGGTGGCGAGCTGTACGTCCTCGATCATCTGACCCATGTTCAGCTCGACCGAGATGAATGCCTTCGCGTGCTCGGCAGCCTTCTTGAAGGGAGCCTTCGGGAACGGCCACAGGGTGATCGGACGGATCAGTCCGACCTTGATGCCGAGCTTGCGCGCTTCATCGACCGCGTTCTTACTGACACGCGCCGCGATACCGAACGCCGCGAGCACGATGTCGGCGTCATCGACCATGTATTCCTCATACATGGTCTCATTCTCTTCGATGACCTTATAGCGGTCATAGCGCTTGAAATTGAGCTCCTCGAGTTCCTCGGGAACCAGGGAGAGGGAGTTGACGATATTGTGCTCACGCTCCATCTTGGTGCCGGTGGTCGCCCACGGCTTTTCGGGAGCGGGCTTGACCTCAAGATCGTCGATGGAAACAGGCTCCATCATCTGACCCATGGTACCGTCGGCGAGGATCATGGCGGTCATGCGGTAGGTATCCGCCAGCTCAAAGCCCTTGACGGTCAGCTCCGCCATCTCCTGTACGGACGCGGGAGCGAGAACGATCATGTGATAATCGCCGTGACCGCCGCCGCGGGTGGACTGGAAGTAGTCGGACTGGGAGGGCTGGATGCCGCCCAGGCCGGGACCGCCGCGCTGTACGTTGACGATCAGGGAGGGCAGGTCGGAGCCTGCTAAGTAGGATAACCCCTCACCCTTCAGCGATACGCCGGGAGAGGAAGAAGAAGTCATAACTCGTTTGCCCGCGGACGCCACGCCGTATACCATGTTGATCGCGGCGATCTCGGACTCTGCCTGCAGGAAGGTACCGCCGACCTTGGGCATGACCTTCGCCATGTAGGCAGCTATCTCGGTCTGAGGGGTGATCGGATAACCGAAGTAATGCATACAGCCTGCCTTGATAGCGGCAGCGGCAATCGCTTCGTTACCTTTCATCAAAATCTTATCTGCCATTGTTTTTCATCACCTTTCTACCTTGATAATACAATCGGGGCACATCATGTAGCAGGATGCGCAGCCGATACAGGCGTCCATATCGGTGCACTCTACGGGATGATGACCCTTCTTGTTGATTTTGTCTGTGGCGATCTGCAAGATCCCTTTGGGACAAGCATCCACACACAGCGCGCAACCCTTACAGTTGTCGGTCTTGAATGTTAGTTTTGCCATATACATTTTCCCTTCTTTATCATAAATGTTTATTATGTATGATATTTCGCTTGAATAACCGGAAACCTAATAGATAACATCAACGGCAACAGGAAAGATGACGGTTCTGTTGTAGGGTACGGCATTTATGACGTACCGCACGGCAGAAGGTATCGATTCGATCATGTGTATTCGACAGATTATCTATCGGCTGATTCGGTACGTCGACAAGCGCCGTACCCTACAGAGCGTTACCGAATGCTGAAAACACGAGGTCAAACATAAACCGTTTTCACTCTGTCACAATCGGTATCACACCGGCTTCTTCTGCAGCTTCAAGCGGAATAATGGGCTGATTGTGTCCTTGAGGTCATCATACAGACGCTCCTCAACGGTGGTGAGCACCAGCGGCAGGCTCGTGAGCCTTGACAATTCCTCGGCGTACTTCACAGAGGAAAGAATATCATCCGCGGATGTTTCGTTTGCTAAGTTCGAATTGTTGATGATGCCCGTGAACGGGATACCGCACGCCGCCTCGATCTCACGCATGACCTCGATGGTGGACGCCGCGTCGGGGGTCAGGGGGCGGAATTTGTTGACGACCATCAGCATCTCGTAGTCATTTTCCGCTATGATCGCGTCACGCAGTCTGCCGAGCGCGTAGGCTCCCCTATCGTCGCCGCCGATATCCATGATCACGCTCAGCCTCTTGTCGTCGGTGATCGAATACAGGTCGGCAGGCATAGAGGGCAGATCCACGTTGGAGGAAGCGAAATCGGAGCAGATCAGGCGGATACCCTTCTCATTGAATTCATCCTCACTGTCCTTACTGCGGAAATAGGGATTGACGATATCGAGGTCGGCGATCGCGACATGGTCGCGCTTTTCGGCGAGGTCGAGCGCCATATTGACGGCGATATTGGTCTTTCCCGAGCCGTAGTGACCGCATAATATAGTCAAACGTTTGTAGTGCATTTTAGACTCCATTGGTTAATTGAAAATTGAAAGTTGAAAATTGAAAGTTAAGGGAGGGCTTCACCCTCAAATGAATTCCATATAAATCAAAACGCGAAGCGTTTCCCGAAATTATCCACTTTCCATTTTCCACTTTCCACTATAAAAGATTGCGCTGTATCTTACCGCTGGTCGTCTTGGGCAGGCTGTCCTTGAAGACGACGATACGCGGATACTTATACGGAGCGGTATGGGTCTTGACATAGTCCTGGATCTCCTTCTTCAGCTCCTCGGTGCCCTCGGTACCTTTGACCAGCACGATAGAAGCCTTGACGACCTGTCCGCGGACAGGATCGGGCGCAGGAGATACGCCGCATTCGAGCACATACGGCAGCTCCATGATGACGGATTCGATCTCGAACGGTCCGATACGGTAGCCGGAGGACTTGATAACGTCATCCGCTCTGCCGACATACCAGAAGTAGCCGTCCTCATCACGCCACGCGAGATCGCCGGTGTGATAGTAGCCGTTGCGCCAGTTCTTGCGCGTGGAGTCGACGTCGTTATAGTAGTACATCGCCAGTCCGCAGGGCATTTTCTCGGAAATATTGATGCAAATCTCGCCGGGCTCGCCGTCGGGAACGTCGTTGCCGTCCTTATCGATCAGGTGGATATCATAGATCGGAGAGGGCTTGCCCATCGAGCCGATCTTATGCGGCGCGCCGATCATGTTGCAGATGATAACAGCGGTCTCTGTCTGACCGAAGCCCTCCATGATCTGTAAGCCGGTGAGCTTCTCGAACTGGTTGTATACCTCGGGATTGAGCGCCTCGCCGGCGGTGGTCATGCGCTTGACGGAGGAGAAATCGTATTTGCTGATATCCTCCTTGATCATCATGCGCAGCATCGTAGGCGGCGCGCAGAAGGTGGTGATGTGGTATTTCGCGAACATCGGCAGGATGTCGTCGGCATGGAAGCGGTCAAAGTCATAGACGAACATCGGCGCTTCACACAGCCATTGTCCGTAGAGCTTGCCCCATGCCGCTTTTGCCCAACCGGTGTCGGAGATGGTAAAGTGCAGGCCGTCGGGGTCGACATTGTGCCAGAAATGTGCGGTCATAAAGTGACCGAGCGCCAGCTTATAGCTATGCGCGGCGATCTTCGGATAACCGGAGGTACCCGAGGTGAAGTACATCAGCATGATGTCGTCGCCGCAGGGAGTGCTCTCCTTGCGTTCAAAATGCGAGGAGAACAGCTTGTATTCTTCATCAAAGTTGCGCCAGCCCTCGCGCACACCGTTGACCATGATGCGCTTGAGCTGCGGATAATTCTCCATCGCCTTCTCGACCTCAGCGGCGGAATAGCCGTCGCCGGTACAGACGATTGCGGAGACGCCTGCCGCCTTGAAGCGGTATTCAAGGTCGTGCGCCTGGAGCTGGTTGGTCGCAGGGATCGCGATCGCGCCGAGCTTATGCAGACCGATGATCGCGAACCAGAACTGGTAATGACGCTTCAAGATCAGCATGACGCGGTCGCCCTTGCGGATACCGAGCGATTTGAAATAGTTCGCGCACTGGCAGGACGCGTGACGGATATCGGTAAAGGTGAAGCGATGCTCCGTCTTATCGTTCGCGACATGGATCATCGCGAGCTTATCGGGATCCTTATAAGAAATGGCGTCGATGACGTCGAAGCCGAAGTTGAACTTGTCCTCGTTCTTGAAGGTGACCTTGGTGGGCGTGCCGTTCTCGTTGACCTCGTAGTCGACGAACTTCTTCCAGACACGCTCCTTGGTATCGGTATTCTCCACCTTCGCGGCGGCGATCGCCTTGGTACTGGTCAGTTCGGGGATCGGTTCACCCTTGGGGTTGAGGACAATCGCGTAGAAGATACAATCCTGCTCGCCGACTGCCATTTCACCGTGGGGGGTGTTGGAATCGAAGTAGATGGTGTCGCCGGGGCCGAGGATCTCCTTATGATCGCCGACCTGTACCATCAGCTGTCCCTCGATGACGATGTCGATCTCCTGACCGTCATGGGTGGTCAGCTCCATCGGCTTACTCTGTGCCTCGGGATTGTATTTACTCTTGACATACAAGGGCTCCGCAATACGGTTCTGAAACGCGTAGGCGAGGTTATAATAGGTCATGCCGTGCGCCTGAGAGACCTTTTGACCGAGTCCGCGACGGGTCACGGTGTAGGATTTGAGGTTCGGGGAGATACCCTCGATGATCTCGGTGACATTGACGTTCAGCGCCTGAGAGACGCGGTAGATGAACGCGAAGTTGAGATCCTGCTCACCCGATTCACAGGCGATGTACTCCTCTTCGGTGACGTCGGTGAACGCCGCCATCTCGGCGATGGTCTTGCCCTCGAGCTCGCGCAGCTCGCGAATTCGGGTCGCCATTTCTTTGATTTTCGTGTCCAAAGCTGTCGTGTTGTAATCCATAACATATACCCCTTTTCTTTTGGGATGGTCAATACCGCTAAGCCTGTTATTTCGACCGATTTGTTCTCAACGTCCAATGGTTTGGAAAATGACCTCGCAGTAGCTCTCAGCCAATCATCGTTCGCGGACTCAATGTCCGCTCCGATTCTTGGGAGAGCCTTGCGTGGGAGTTGTATGCCAAATCATAGAATTGGACAACTCCACAAAAAAACGCCCATCCCAAAGTAATTACTTTGAGACGAGCGCATAACACCCGCGGTACCACTCAAATTGCAGGCTGATATCTCAGCGCTGCCACTCTCAGGGTCTATACATCGGTTGAGATCACCACGGCACGATGTGCCTCGTGATGACAATCATCTATTAACCCCTATGCATTCACGCAGCAATCACGGAGGAGGTCTAATCACGCAAAGCGCTTTCTTCTCCCCGGCTCAGAAGCTACAAACACGGAATCCATCATGGGAGCTTGCACCAACCGCTCTTTCTCTGAATGATGAGAGAACCGCGCCCTCTTCGTCATAGCCTTTAGCTCGTCTTATATTATCACATTCAAATCAAATTGTCAACATCTAATTATCGGACAACGGCTGACGCGTCATAAAATGACAGGTGACGCGTCACAGTCGTCCTGATGACACATCTCCGCAGAAGCCCGTTTTTACCCGTCACAGCCGTCATGGTGCCGAAAAACGGCTTATCCATGCGGTTTTTGCCATGACGCGTTCGCATTTTTGATGCGACATGCGACGCGTCACATCGTCCTCATATATATCCGCGGATACGGTTTCACTCGTTACAGCCATCCTTACGAACCATTTCCGCAGAACCCGTTTTTACCCGTCACTGCCGTCACGGTGCCGAAAAACGGCTTACACATGCGGTTTTCGCCATGACGCGTTCGCATTTTTGATGCGACATGCGACGCGTCACCGACACTGCGGGTGAGGAATATCCCGACAGCATAAGTCAGTTACAGTGGAACAGTTGTGATTGATCGGAAACATTTCAGTGAGTTTGTAGGGTACGGCATTTGGACACGCGTGTCCGACGTACCTATGGCAGAAACGTTACTTTCCTATCTCATGTTTTCGATAACAGAACCGCCCGTCATTCTGCGGTACGTCATAAATGCCGTACCCTACAAGGAGCTTCATCTGCTTCGCGTTTAGGTGAGATGTATAGGAACTGCCGCGGGAGGAGCACCCCTCCCCTACAGTAAACGTCGATTAATACTGTTCTTCTGTCAGCTGTGACGCGTCGCATGACGGATAAAATATGCGGACGCGTCATGATGAAAACGGCTTATCCATGCGGTTTTTGAGGGGTGTGACGCGTGTGACGCGTAAAATCACGTTCTATGGAACAGGTCATGATCCTTCACCCTTCACCGCTCATTCTTCACCGATTACAGCTTATTGCGCTGGATCTTGCCGCTGATGGTCTTGGGCAGGCTGTCCTTGAAGACAACGATACGCGGATACTTATACGGCGCAGTATGCTTCTTGACGTAATCCTGGATCTCCTTCTTCAACGCGTCCGTGCCCTCGGTGCCCTTGACCAGCACGATGGACGCCTTGACGACCTGACCGCGCACCTCATCGGGAGCGGCGGAAACGCCGCATTCGAGGACATAGGGCAGCTCCATGATGACGGATTCGATCTCGAACGGTCCGATACGGTAGCCGGAGGACTTGATGACGTCGTCGGTTCTGCCAACATACCAGAAGTAGCCGTCCTCATCACGCCACGCGGTATCACCGGTGTGATACATGCCGTCGTGCCACGCCTCTTTGGTGGCTTCTTCATTATGATAATAGCCCTTAAACAAACCGCAGGGAACACGCTTATCGGTGCGGATGATGATCTCGCCGGGCTCACCGTCGGGAACGGGATTGCCGTCGGGATCAACGATATCGATATCATAGCCGGGGATGGGCTTGCCCATCGAGCCGAGCTTGGGTGTTGTGCCGAAGAGGTTGCCGATGGTGAGGGTGGTCTCGGTCTGGCCGAAGCCCTCCATGATCCTCAATCCGGTCGCCTTGCGGAACTGGCGCCATACCTCGGGATTGAGCGCCTCGCCGGCGGTGGTCATATGGGTGATGCTGGACAGATCGTACTTGCTCAGATCCTCCTTGATCATCATGCGCAGCATGGTAGGCGGCGCGCAGAAGGTGGTGATGTTGTATTTCTTGAACATCGGCAGGATATCGTCGGCGTGGAAGCGGTCGAAGTCATAGGTGAATACCGCTCCCTCAGAGAGCCACTGACCGTAGAGCTTGCCCCATAACGCCTTGCCCCAGCCGGTGTCGGAGATGGTGAAGTGCAGACCGTCGGGGTCAACGCCGTGCCAGTATTTGGCGGTGACATAGTGTCCGAGCGCGTATTTATAGCTATGGTTGGCGATCTTCGGATAGCCTGTCGTACCCGAGGTAAAGAACATGACCATCGTGTCGTCGCCGCAGGGGGTCTCGACCGTGCGATAGTAGTGGGTGGAGTACATCTCGAACTCCGCGTCAAAGTCATGCCAGCCCTCTCTCTTGCCGCCGACCAGAATCTTGGTCTGTAAGGTCGGGCAGGTCGTCTGCGCCTCGTCAACGGAATCGGCAACCAGACCGTCGGCAGTCGCGACGATCGCGGAAACGCCCGCGCTTTGGAAGCGATACTCAAAATCGTGCGTAAGCAGCTGGTTGGTCGCAGGAATTGCGATCGCGCCCAGCTTATGCAGCGCGAGCATACTGAACCAGAACTGGTAATGGCGTTTGAGGACGAGCATGACGCGGTCGCCCTTCTTGATGCCGAGGGACTTAAAATAGTTTGCCGCCTGATTGGAACGGCGCTTCATATCGTTAAAGGTAAAACGGCGCTCGACCTTGTTCTTATCCACATGGAGCATGGCGAGCTTATCGGGCGTATTGTTCGCGATCGCGTCAACGCAGTCGAACGCGAAATTGAACTTATCCTCATTGCGGAAGCTGATCGCCTTGAGGCAGCCGTTCTCGTCCTCCAACGTGCGGACGAACTGTCCGGCGATGGCGGACTTCTTCTTAACATGCGCCTTCATGACCTCGTCATCGCGCTCTTCGAGCTCTTTCTCACCCGGCAGAATGATGGCGATAAACTTGACGTTCTCGCCGCCGATCGCGATCATGCCGTGAGGCGTGGAGGAATTGTAGTAGATGCTGTCGCCCGCGGCGAGCTCCTCAAAGTTGTTGCCGATCTGGATCTTCATCTTGCCCGACAGGACAAAGTCGAATTCCTGTCCGGCGTGTTTGGTGAGATGGATCGGTTTATTCTGTAAGCTCTCGCTGTAATCGTATTGACAAAAATACGGCTCGGCGATCTTGTTCTTGAACATCGGCGCAACGTTGACGATGGAGATACCCTCCTCCTCGGCGGTCTGTCTGCCGCCGCCGCGACGGGTCACGGTGTAGCTCTTGAGCCTGGCGGACTCACCCTCGAGGATGTCGGTGATGCCCAGTCCGAACGCCAGAGCGCACTTGTGGATGAAGGTAAAGGGAAAATCCTCGGAGCCGTTCTCATACGCCTTGTACTCGGATACGGATACCTCGGTTTTTTCCGCCATTTCTTCTACAGAGAAGCCGCTGATCTCGCGCATTTCACGGATACGCTTTGCGACCTCGACGAGTTTTTCATTATCAACTACTGACATGGTGATTCCTCCCAATCGATGTTTATATGGAAAAGTATAATTGCCTATAGTACAAGTGGTCAGTGATCAGAGATAACGATCAATCTGGTACAGACGCAGACCGCCGACAACTGTTCACTACTCACTGTTAACCAAATAAAAAACGCCCGTCTCAACATTGAGACGAGCGTGAAAAATCACATCCGCGGTACCACTCAATTTGCAGTATTGCTACTGCCACTCTCAGGATCGATATATCGGTTGAGATCACCACGGTACGATGTACCTCGTGATGACATTCACATATGAATCCCTATGCCTTTACGCAGCAATCACGGGGAGTATCTACTCAGCATACACGTGTGTACGCTTTTCGGGCTCCCGGCTCAGAAGCGATGGGTACTCAGGCTTATTTTATCGGCTCACACCAGCCGCCGACTCTCTGAAAAAACACTGCCTTGACCGTCTTCGTCACAGCCTTTATGAATTGTCTGTTAAAATTGTATCACAAAATATGCAAAAGTCAATATCGGTAATATGCCGATAAAGTCCCTGTATCAATCTGAGATTTTAGTAACTTTTTCTCTGCTGAG
The DNA here is from genome assembly GCA_946406145.1 of uncultured Clostridia bacterium. Classification (GTDB taxonomy): domain Bacteria; phylum Bacillota; class Clostridia; order Oscillospirales; family Acutalibacteraceae; genus Ruminococcoides. The sequence continues at coordinate 24,514 of CAMJJL010000025.1, forward strand.
AATATAATTGAGGATCGCCATTGAAATAATGATGACATAGCCGACGATACTCCAGCTATCAGGCACCTGCTGAAAAACGATCAGGCTCATCAGCGACGCGAAGATGATCTGGCTGAAATCATAGACAGAGATCTCCTTAGCAGGCGCATAGGTATATGCCGCGGTGATAGAGAACTGCGCGAGCGCCGCAGATACACCGGCAGAGAGCAGATACACCCACTGCAAAGCCGTCATCGGAACATAGCCGGCAATCATAATCGGTGTGACGATCAAGGTGGACGCCGTCGAGAAGAAGAACACGATATACGGGTTGCTCTCCCCCATCAATCCGAGCTTGCGCACACAGCCGTATGCCGCGCCTGCGCTCACGCCGCCTAAAAATCCGACCAACGCAGGGATGAACGCGGCGTTGGCAAAGCTGGGCTTGATGACGAAGACCGTGCCGAATAACGCGCCGCCCAAAATCAGCCATTGATAGAGTCTCGGGCGCTCATGGATGAAAATGAATGAGAAGATCACCGCGAAAAACGGCGACATCTTATTGAGGATGGAAGCGTCGGACAGCACCAGTGTCTCGAGCGCATAGTAATTACAGACCACACCCGTCAAGCCGAACAATGTCCGCAATACAAGGAACTTCCAACTGCCCCTGACCGTCGGTCGCAGGGGTGCTTTATTCTTCAAAAGAACAATAAAAGCAATCACCGACGCCATCGCGTTGCGGAAAAACACCTTTTGAAACACGGGCAGCTCATCACCGCTGAGCTTGACAAACATATTCATGCAGGCGAAGAAAAACGCCGATAAGATCAGGAGCAGGATTCCTTTGGTTCTTTTACTCACTTTATCCCTCACGAATCATACAATAATAACGGTTACGTAAGTAACCGCTTTCTATTGTAACACACATACACGGATTTTTCAATCATAAGGAACTCTTATGATATGTTGAGATTGCCACAGCCCTTGCAACCCTCCGCCCTGACGGGCACCTCCCTTAGGAAAGGGAGGCTTAAGGGCTTCACTATGACTGTTTTGAATAAAATCGCGCCAAACTGTCAAAGATAATTGCAGAAGAACCAAAATCAGGAGTGTGAAGAAATTGAATATCAAACGCGGCGATATCTATTATGCCGATCTCAGCCCTGTGGTCGGATCGGAGCAGGGCGGTGTACGGCCTGTGCTGATCATCCAGAACGATGTGGGCAACCGCTACTCTCCCACCGTCATTGCGGCGGCAATCACCAGCAAGACGGATAAAACCAAGCTGCCCACGCATATCCCGATCGAAGCACGCGACTGCGGCTTATACAAGGACAGCGTCGTCCTGCTCGAACAGGTTCGTACATTAGACAAACGCAGGCTCAGAGAAAAGATGGGCTCGGTCAACGTGCAATCGATGAAGCAGATCAATCAGGCGCTGTCGGTCTCCTTCGGACTGATCGGATAACAGACACACCGCAAGCACCTTACCGTCTATGATCAAAACGGATTATCCTCATATCCGAACTTTCCCGTAAATCAACGGATGACTGCGTAGTACGGAAACATCGTATAACGCAAAAGCTCCGCCATCACGGCAGAGCCTTCGGGATTATGGATATAAAATGCGGAGATCAACTTTCAGCTGCTGTTGTCTGCGGTTCGATGACGGGCGCTTCATCGGGCGCTTTCTCAGCAGAAAGAGCAGGAGCTCCCTCAGAAGGCTCCTGAACAGGAGCAGCGAGCGTTTTCTCGTCCGGGGCAGATGGCTTGAGTTCCTCTCGCAGCACAAGCAGCAATAACACGGGAGTAATCAGAAAGGTATAGTAAAACAGACGGAAGTCATCGCCGCTGAGCAGCAGCATGGTACCGAAATTATACATCAACATCGCCAACACAGGCAGGATCCGCTTCCATTCTGATTTTTGATTGAATTTGAATCGGGCAAGCGCCGCCGTGATCAACAGCAGATTCATCGCTCCGATATACCAGAAAAACCACTTCATAAAGGTATGGAGGCGATTGGAGGTGAAGGAGATCACATCCTTGGCGGTGCGATTGCCGCGGTACTCGACGAGATACTCATTGCCGACGATCCCGGGCTTGACGTCACTCCAGTATGAATCATCACCGGTCACCGTGTACACCATATCGGTCGCGGCAATCAAACCGGCAAATGCTTCTTTCGGGGATCTGAAAAAGCACTTGAACATACAGCCGATCACCTTAGGTGCGCCGGCTTCACTGATCTTATGATAATTGGTGCCCGAAAGAAATTTCACGGTATTGAAATTGCCGATGACATAACCGTTCGTCCACGACTGGGCAGGAGCGACAGAATAGATAAACTGTTTGGTTTCAGCATCCAACGCGCTCGGATTGCGCGCGGCGACCGCTCCGATCACCGATACCGGTACACCGAGCATCTCGGCCTCTCTGTCACCGGGCTGTTCGACATGGAGCATGGCGTAAAGCGGACCTTCGATCAAAATGACTGCCGCCGCAAAGCACACCGCGATGATCAGGATCGCCTTGCGCTTGAGATACAAGAGCATGGCGATCAGCATGGGCAGCGTGAACAGGATCGCGTTGTGACGGAACACCGTCGCCAATACCAAAACAGCGACAACAGCGACGATATGGCTGCGCTTTTTCAGCCATTCTCCCTTGGTGAAATAGGTATTTGCGGCATAGGATACGGCAAGCAGCGTCATAATCGCAAACGGGATATCCTTCCACGGATAGAGCGACATCGCCGCGGTAGCAGGACTGATCAGGATAAACGCCAGTGACAGCGCCGCGTACGGGATATTACTGTGTCGCAGGATCGTATACGCCGCATAGGCTGCCGCAAAGGAAAACACGATCAGCTGGAACAGAACGATCGATCCGACCCATCCGCCGGTGAGCGTCAGGGGGAGCTTGAAGCCCAGCAGAGTATGCAAAACAGGATGCCAGTTGTTGTACGCACCGGTGATCGCCTGTTTATACTGTGTGAAGGAATCCGCCGAAAACGCGCCGGGATACTCGGCGACATAGTAGAATCCGAACACCGCGGCACTGATCAGCAAAAATGCAGTGAACCAAATGATTATGCGGCGCTTGTCGGTCAAAGTCGCCTTGTACCGGATACTGAATCGACGGAACAGACGGATCAACGCCGGACACAGGATCACCGCGCCGACAAACGTCAGAAGATATAACCAGGTTTTTGTCGCGTCGGTCAGCTCCGACAAATAGATGTCAGCGCTGAGAATCAGCTGCACGTAGAGGATCAGGACAATTCCGGGGATGCCCTGTAAATATCGAAAAACATTTTTCATTCTGCTAACACCTTGCGCAGTTCATCTGCCTTGTCTGTATCCTCCCAGCGAACACCGAGCTCCTCGCGTCCCATGTGACCGTAGGCTGCCAAGGGCGCGTATTTTATATGCAGCAGATCAAGTGTGCGGATGATGGACGCGGGACGCGCGTCAAACACCTTGTTGACCGCTGCGGCGATCTGCTCATTCGTATACCGTGAGGTGCCGTAGGTCTCGACCATCACGGATACGGGCTTTGCGACGCCGATCGCGTAGGCGAGCTGCACCTCCGCCTTCTTCGCGATGCCTGCGGCTACGATGTTCTTCGCGATATAGCGCGCAAAATACGCGGCTGAACGGTCTACCTTTGTCGGATCCTTACCCGAGAAAGCGCCGCCGCCGTGACGCGCGTAACCGCCGTAGGTGTCGACAATGATCTTTCTGCCGGTCAAACCGGAGTCGCCCTCGGGACCGCCGATGACAAATCTGCCGGTCGGATTGACGAAGATCTTGGTGCTGTCGTCGATCAGATTCTCAGGGATGATCGGACGGATCACCTGCTCGATCAGATCCCTGCGGATAGTATCGAGAGAGGTTTCTTCATCATGCTGGGTCGATACGACCACGGTGTCTACACGCCTGGCGGTATCGCCGTCATATTCGATGGTGACCTGCGTTTTGCCGTCGGGACGAAGATAAGGCAGGGTACCGTCCTTGCGCACCGCGGTCAGGCGCTTTGCCAGCTTGTGCGACAATGAGATCGCCAGCGGCATCAGCTCGGGCGTCTCGTCGCAGGCATAACCGAACATCATGCCCTGATCACCGGCGCCGAGCTGATTCTCGGCGGCTTCTTCCCCATCCTTGAGCTCGTAGGAAGCGTTGACGCCCATCGCGATATCGGGACTCTGCTGATCCAAAAACACATCCACGTCACAGGTGTGACCGTCAAAGGTCGCCGCCTCACTGTCGTAGCCGATCTCACAGACAGCGTCGCGGATGACCTGCTCAAAATCAACCTGAGCGGTCGTGGAGATCTCGCCCATCACGTTGATACGATCCGTGGTGGCAGTGGTCTCGCACGCGACATGCGCGTTCTTGTCCTGTGCTAAGATCGCGTCGAGAATGGAATCGGACACACGGTCGCACACCTTGTCGGGATGCCCCTCGGTGACGGATTCGGATGTAAAGAAATATGCCATAATATACCCTCATTTCCTTAATAAATAACCAAATAGCTCTGATTACTGACCACTGAACACTAAACACTAACCACTAAAACAAAACTCCGCACGGGCTACCGTACGGAGCGCTTAACTCATCTTTCGGTAAACCGCAGGATTTAGCACCTTACGCATGCAGGTTGCCGGACTTCACAGGGCCTGTCCCTCAGTCGCTCTTGATAAGTGATCGTTATTCAGCTTTCAAGATTATAATACCATCGACAGGATATGTCAAGGTATGAACCATCATCATCGCGAAAAGTTACGCGATCTCCTCCAGAGAACAGCCGCAATCGAGCGAATGCTTGACTCTGTCCTGCACCTCAGCGCGCTTTGCGTCGTTGAAGCGATCTACGGTACCGACCAGATAACCGGTGATACGGCGAATACGCTCGAAGGGAACGTTATCGTAGGTGTAGCTCATATCGACATACTCACCGTCTACGGTGAAGGATACGGAGGTAATTACCTTATCGGGATTCTGCTCCTTGAGCTGCTGTACATACGCGTTGATTTCTGCTTTTGAAAGGCTGCCGCCTGTGACTGTTACTGTCATGTTAAACTCCTCATTTCCTAAAGATTCTTTGATTTCAATACAATATATGCGGTGTAAATACACTTTATCTTGATTGCAATTAGAATAATAGCACAATATATTGTGGTTTTCAAGTAACAAAAGGGTATTTTTCAGTTACAAAGTTTTAACATATTTTGTACTTTTCCCAAATAGGGGCGCTATATATAGTATTGTACAGCATAGTTGCATATTTATAATGCGTATGGAGAATAATAAAATATAAATATATATTCACACAATATCGTTAATTATGAATAATACTAAGTAGCAATAAAAAGCTTTAAAAAGATATTAGCGGAGAATTTCGCAGAACAAGGCGGAGGGCGCAGGCAGGCTGGCGCCTGTCAACTCTTGGGGTCCCCATAACGCTCTGCGTTATGGGGAGAGGAGG
>CAMJJL010000026.1 GCA_946406145.1 uncultured Clostridia bacterium
GAGGATTTTGACGAAGAGCAGGCGGAAATCTACCGCTATAAACCAATTGGGGTTCAACTCCCTTCATCCTAAGATAAGGAAAAGGTATCTCGCTGACGCTCGGTCGATTGATACAATTCCTCAGCAGCCAACGGGCGACAGCACCTTTTTGGGGGAAGGAGCCTTCCTTAACTTATAGATGAAACCCTATGTTTTTGATGATGAATCTCTTTTTCTGTCATATTGAAGAACCCATTCGACAGATTGAATTTGACTAAAATCGAAAAATACGGTATAATAATCTAAATTGTATTTACATCTACGCTACAACGAAGAAAAAGGAAGTGAAGCTATGCCTCAGGTTCGTACCAATGATGAAAGGATTCAACAGTTGGCGACCAGCTGTGTACAGAACGACAATATCGATAAAAGTCTCTATTCTCAGTACAATGTCAACATCGGTCTGCGTGACCTCAACGGTCGCGGTGTATTGACCGGACTGACGGATATCAGCGAGATCCGTCAGAACAAGATCGTGGACGGCAAGCCCGTTCCCACCGATGGCAAGCTATTTTATCGCGGTGTGAATATCGAAGATATCATCGCAGGCTGTCACCGCGACAAACGCCTCGGATTTGAGGAAGTGACCTATCTGCTCCTGTTCGGCAAGCTGCCGAATAAAAAGGAGCTGGACGGCTTTATGGAGCTGCTGTCCGATTCGCGCGTGCTGCCCAAGCATTTTGTGCGCGACGTTATCCTCAAGGCTTCCGGAAAAGATATGATGACCGCATTGGCAAAGGCAGTGCTGACCTTAGCTTCGTATGACAACGACGTCATGAATCTCGAGATCGACAACGTTCTGCGCCAGTGCCTGAAGCTGATCTCGCTGTTTCCGTTGTTGACCGTCTATTCCTATCAGGCGTACAATCACTATTCTAACGGCGAGAGCCTGTTCATCCATAATCCCGAGCGATGTGAGCATACGGCGGAGATCCTCTTGAGTACCCTGCGCGAGGATCGTCAATTCACCGCGCTGGAGGCGGAGGTGCTGGATATGGCGCTGATGCTCCACGCGGAGCACGGCGGCGGTAATAACTCCACCTTCACCACCTGTGTCGTCACCTCCTCGGGCACCGACACCTATTCCGCGATCGCGGCGGCGCTGTGTTCGCTGAAGGGTCCCAAGCACGGCGGTGCGAACAAGCGCGTGATGGGCATGATGAACGAGATTAAGTATCAGGTCAAGGATTGGACGGATGACGACGAGATCGCCGCTTATCTGAACCGTATCCTCTCGAAAGAAGCGTTCGACCGCAGCGGTCTGATCTACGGTATCGGTCACGCGGTCTACTCCATCTCCGATCCCCGTGCGCGTGTCTTTAAGGGTTTTGTCGAGATGCTCGCAGAGGAAAAGGGCATGACCGATGAATACGGCTTGTACAGCCGCATCGAGCGCTTAGCGCCGCTGGTGATCGCGGATCACCGCAAGATGTACAAGGGCGTATCCGCTAACGTGGACTTTTACTCCGGCTTTGTATACAAGATGCTCGGACTGCCCGAGGAGCTGTATACCCCGATCTTTGCCGTAGCGCGTATCGCCGGATGGAGCGCCCACCGTATCGAGGAGCTCTTGAACGTCAAGAAGATCATCCGACCCGCTTATATGAGTGTGTGTCAGGAAAGGGATTACGTTGATCTGAACGATAGATAAACTGCTGAGCCGTGGGAAACCGCGGCTCTGTTTACTATTAAACTGTCATTGCGAGGAACAATCACGCGTGTTCGGCGACGTGGTGATCTCAACCGATTCAAACGAAAGAGCGCTGATGATGCAGAATTTTTTAAAACGAAAATGGGTCGCAATGCTCGCTGCCGTGCTGTGTACCGTGCTGTGGGGCTCGGCGTACCCTGTCATCAAATACGGATATGGGAAGCTGGCAATTAACTCGGTCGCGGATAAGCTGATGTTCGCCGGCGTGCGCTTTGTGCTGGCAGGACTGATGGTGTTCGTCTTTGCGTGGTGCAAGAACCGCCGTGTACCGACCGTCCCGAGGGATCGTGTCGGCGGCGTGCTGCTCTACGGCTTCTTGCAGACAGGCTTGATGTATATCCTCAACTACATCGGCGTCGCCAATACCACGGCGACCAAGACCTCGATCATCACGGCGGCATCGGCATTCTTTGCCGTACTGTTCGCGCCGCTGTTCTTTAAGGGTGAACGCCTGACGGCATGGAAGGTCATCGGCGTGCTGATCGGCATGACGGGGATCTTCCTCGTGAACAACACCGCGCTGGACGGCTTCTCCTTCATGGGTGAGGGGCTGGTGCTGATCTCGATGCTGCTCAACACGGCAGGCTCCTTTGTCGGCAAGCGTGTGTCAAAAGGCATTGTCTATGAGAGCACCGCTTATCAGCTCGGCTTCGGCGGCGTGATGATCCTGTTGATCGCCCTGCTTATGGGCGGGCATTTTCCGCTGACATGGCAGAGTATCGGGATCGTGCTGTTCCTCGCTTTTGTATCAGCGGCGGCATTCACGCTGTGGACGGCACTGCTCGTCCTGCATGAAGCAGGTCGGATATTGGTGTTCAACATGCTGATCCCCGTCACGGGCGCGCTGTGGTCGTATGTGATCCTCGGCGAGGATCGGATCTTTGAGCCGCTGTATATCGTGAGTATTTTGCTCACCGCCGTCGGTATCATTCTGGTGAACCGAACGGAACAATCAAAACAAGGGTGATAGAAAGCGGAGGAGAACATGGATAAGTTTTCCTCCGCTTCTCTTTATTCAGATAAATTGTGAGCTAAAATTCGGAAAAACCCTTTACTTCCTCTCGCTTTACTGGTATTATAGTGATAATGAATAAACATTATCAACAAAGTTGGGGGGTTTATCATGAGAATGACCAAGATTGTATGCACGATCGGTCCCGCGTGCGATAATGTCGATACGTTGGTAAAGATGATCGACGCCGGTATGAACGTTGCGCGCTTCAATATGTCTCACGGTGAGTATGATGAGATGACGAAACGCTTCAACACCGTGAAAAAGGCGATCGCCAAAAGCGGCAAAACGGTTGCGCTCCTGCTCGATACCAAGGGCCCCGAGATCCGCGTCGGCACCTTTGGGGACGGCGCAGTGATCCTGGAAGAGGGTCAGGAATACCGCCTGTATGCGACTGAAGGGCACGGTGATATCAAGGGTGTTTCTCTCTCGTACCCGAAGCTGATCGACGCCTTCCGACGCGATAACACCAGCATCGGCAGAGTGATCCTCTTCGATGACGGCAAGATCTCCGCCCGTGTTGAGGCGGTCGAGGAGGATTGCATCGTGACGCGCATCCTCACCGGCGGCAGATTGTCGAACCGCAAGAGCATCAATATCCCCGGTTATTCGATCCATATGCCGTATATCAGCCAAAAGGATCGTGCCGATATCGAGTTCGGTCTGAAGATGGGTGTAAACATGATCGCGGCTTCCTTCGTCCGTTCCGCGGACGACGTTATCAAGCTGCGCGACTATATCGACAGCCTCGGCTATGAGGATGTTGAGATCATCAGCAAAATCGAGAACCAGAGCGGTGTGGATGACATCGACCGCATCATTGATGTCAGTAACGGCGTGATGGTAGCGCGCGGCGATATGGGCGTGGAGATCCCGTTCATCAAGCTGCCCGAGATCCAGAAGATGATCATCCGCAAGTGCGTGCTGGCAGGCAAATATGTCATCACCGCGACCCAGATGCTCGAGAGTATGACAAACAATATCCGTCCCACCCGTGCCGAGATTTCCGACGTTGCTAACGCGGTGTATGACGGTACCTCTGCCGTGATGCTCTCCGGCGAGAGCGCGGCAGGCATGTACCCCGTCGAGTCGGTCGAGGCGCTCAATGATATCTGCACCGAGGCGGAGAAGCACGAGGATCTGATGCTGCTGCGCGGCGCATCCGCGACGCATACCGATATGTCCGCGTTCCGTGAGAACATCTGCGAGGCGGCAAAGACTGTAGCCGAGAACATCGGCGCAAAGGCGATCATCGCCGAAAGCAAGACCGGCGCTGTGGCGCGCGCGATGGCACGCTGCCGTCCGCGCTGCCCGATCATCGCGGTCGTCACCGGAGAGCAGGTATGCCGCAAGCTGTGCATGAGCTGGGGCGTTGTGCCGGTGCTGGGCAAGGAGAAAAAGACCTCCGATGAGATCACCCTGCAGGCTGTCGAAAAGGCGCTGCATACCGGAATCGTCGAGAAGGGCGATACCGTTGTGATCATCAGCTCCAACAAGACCGTGCCGACCTCCGGCACCGATACGCTGAACATCCGTATCGTCTGATTATCGAACAACTGTAATAATAGCGCGAGACGCCGACAGCGGTGTCCCGTTGACTATATAAGGGTGAGTAAGATGAAAAAAATGATCGCGGCATTACTGTGTGTATTACTGATCATGAGCATGGTGACGTCGACCGCCGTCTTTGCGCAGGATCAGCCCCAAGCGGAACAGGTCATCGATATCGATAAGCTCGACGCCGATACCGCGCCCGATGCCGACAGCTACACCATCGTGGATGACGGCGAGCCCCTGCTTGAGGTGACGCACGTCAAAGAATTGGGCGTGACGGCGGCATTGGAGAATACGGCGAACGAATACTATACCGCTGATTTCGTGCTGCCGGACAGCGGTTATCAGGTGTATCTGACGGGCTTGACCAAGAATAACGTTGATGAGATCCGTCAGGCGATCATCGCAGGCTATACCGAGGGCAAGGATTTTGATCTGAAAAACCTCGGCTTTATCGACGCGGAAAAAACATGGGAGAAGGACGGGGACGAAAACATGTGCTGGGCGGCGTCGACCGCTAACCTTTTGACCTACACCGGTTGGGCGGCTCAGGCAGGCTTTGGCAGCACCGACGATCTGTTTGAGGCATTGATCAAGGGTTTTGTTGATGAAGCAGGCAATGTCGAGAGCGCAACCTCATGGTTCCTCAACGGCTCGACTGTGCCAGGAGGCGCAAAGACGACCGGGGTAAAGGGCGCCTATCTGCCGCAATACAGCTATACCGATCTTGTCGATGTGTTTGATCTGTACGAAAACTGTGCCGAAAAGTTCGCGACCGTGTATGACAGATTGCACAACGGCTACGGCGCTTCAATGAGCGTCAATATCTATAACATCTCGGGTTATGAGAGCGGTCACGCGATCACGCTGTGGGGCTTTGTGACCGATCCCCATTATCCGAAAACGTCCGAAGAGTTTTACAAGAATATATTTATCACCGATTCCGATTCGGACAAGTACGCGGTGCGTGACGGCAAAAACCGTCGCGATGCCGACGACGTGATGAGCATGTTTGCGCTGAAGACTTTTCATCAGAATAAGGTAAACACCTATCAGTTCCGCCTCTCTGATTCACAGATCGCGCTGCTCTTAGAGGCGAAAACGGTGGTGCCGTTCAGCGATACTGTTCCCCATGAAACCTCCTCCGACGCCATGCTGGATCCTGACAAATATCCTGATATCGCGCTCGATCCCTTTGTGCTGTCAGACAACGAGAACGATGAAAACACGCTGACAATGTTCCTTCCGAACACGAATATATATTATCAGCCGTACATGATAAACGTGGGCAACGTCGGTTATCACGGCAAGCTGTTCCTGAGCGTCAAGGTGACCGATCTACAGGGCAACATAAAGCAAGAAAAGAATTACCGTTATTCTCAGGATGTCGACATCAACCCTTCAAAGGGCGTTATGTTCAATAAAGAAAGGTGCAATCTGCCTGTCGGCGATTATATTATTACGGCGTCGTTCAATATGGATCATAATCCAAAGGAAGCCTACTACTTTAATAACACCAGAAGTATCCGCTTCAAGGTCAGGGATCAGTACCGGATCGGTGACGCCGACGGAAACGGTATATTCAACGCTTTCGATCTGACGAAGGAGCAGCGTGTTCTGGCGATGCTGGATACGGGCGATGAGTGGTACGATCAGCGCGGTGATATCGACGGAAACGGGACGGTGAATATAAAGGATGTTACATACGGTATGCGTTATCTGGCGTCTCTTGGAATTCCGTACCCCGTTGATGAGATACGCTTTTATGATTAATATAACAAGAATAGGGCGCTTCATTTGAGGCGCCCTGTTTGACGGAATAGCAGAAAATGGATTATGCTTACACTTTGATCAAATCAAAACGAAAAACGATCTCGCTCGAGGTGCGTGAGGACGGGTTGATCGTCCGTGCGCCGCATCGAACGACAAAGCGTGAGGCGGACGAATTCGTCAGAAAACACGAGGCGTGGATCATCAAAAAGCGCGGTCAGATCGCCGCGCGCAAAGCGACGGAACATTCCGTACCCCGACTCAGTGAACAGGAGCGCAGGAGGCTCGCCGCACTGGCAAAGACGGTCATCCCCCAACGCGTCGCCCACTATGCGCAGCTCATGGGTGTGCGCTATGGGAGGATCACCCTGCGCTGCCAGAAAACACGCTGGGGCAGCTGTTCCGCAAAGAAGAATCTGAACTTCAACATCCTGTTGATGCTCACGCCGCCCGAGGTGGTTGACAGCGTGGTGGTGCATGAGCTGTGCCATCTGCTCGAGATGAACCACAGCGCGCGGTTTTATGAGCAGGTATACGCCGTATACCCCGAGTATGACCGCTGGAACCGTTGGCTCAAGGAGAACGGTAATCTGATCATGGCACGGGCAGGATATCGATGATATGATGGGCGTTTGTGATACGAATATTCAATAAAAATCAGACCGCTAAGAATATCGAGTTTTTATTGAAAAGATGTATGACGGATGATGATGGTAAACAAAATAACAGAAAAGCACTTCCGCGATCGGAAGTGCTTTTTCGTATGGATTATTTGTGATAGGTGATGGTAAAGCCGTCGGTATAGTACCAGCTCAGGTGATTGTTGTTGCTGTCCATCGCGCGGATGGTGTAGGTGTAGGGCTTGCCGTCTCTGACGTCGGTATCAATATAAGAGGTGCCGGTAGAATCGGTGAGCTTTGTCCAACCGTTGCTGCCTTTGTAGTAGACACGGTATTTGGACGCGCCCGCAACGGAATTCCATTTGATCGACACGCCCTTTGAGGTGTTCGATAGCGTCAGCTTGGGTGCTTCGACATATTTGACGCTCTTGCCGGGGCGGTAATCGCTGGTATACGCGGAGCCGTCCTCCGTGATACAGCGCACGGTGTAGGTGTAGTTGTGATCGGAGCGGACATCCTTGTCGATGTAGGTGGTGTCCGCTGTATCGACCATCCTGGTCCAACCCTTGGAGCCGTAGTAGAAGATGCGGTATTTCTTTGCGCCGTTGACCTTGCTCCAGCTGATCTTCACACCGTCAGCCTCGTTCGATACGCTGAACTCGGGCGCGCGGATGAATTGAATGCTGAACCCGTCGGCGTAATACCAACTCAGGTGATTGTTGTTGCTGTCCATTGCGCGGATGGTGTAGGTATAGGGCGTACCGGAGGTAACTTGGTCGTCAAGTACGGAGGTGCCGGTAGAATCAGTGAGCCTTGTCCAGCCATTGCTGCCCTTGTAATAGACACGGTATTTGGAGGCGCCTGCGATCGTGTTCCATTTGATCCGAACGCCGTCCTCGTAGTTGGTGAGGGTCAGCTTGGGCGCGGCATAGTATTTGATGCTCTTGCCGGGGCGGAAGTCGCTGGTAAAGGCGGTGCCGTTCGCATTGATACACCGCACAGTGTAGGTGTAGGTATGGTTGGAGCTGACGTCGGTATCGATGAAGGAATTGTTCTCGGTTTCGGCGAGCTTTGTCCAGCCGCGGCTTCCCTTGTAATAGACGCGGTATTTGACAGCGCCCTCGACCTTGTTCCAGCTGATCTGTACGCCGTCTGCCGCGTTGGACAGGCTGACGGTGGGCGCGGACAGATAGGTGATGGAGAAGCCGTCAGGATAATACCAACTCAGATGGTTGCCGTTTGCATCCATCGTACGGATGGTATAGGTGTACTGTTTGCCGGAGACGACGTTATCATCGGTCGCTGAGGTGCCCGAGGTATCGGTGAGCTTTGCCCAGCCGTTGTCGCCTTTGCGGTAGACGCGGTATTTGGATGTGCCTGCCACAGCGTCCCATGTGATCTTGACGTCATCCTCTTCATTCGTCAGACGCAGGATGGGAGCAGTGTAGTACACCGCCGATTTTCCGTTCCTGTCATAGTCGCTGATAAAGTGAGAGCCGTCGGAGGAGACACAGCGCACCGTGTAGGTATAGCGCGTGCCGGATACGACGTTGCGGTCGATGCAGGAGGTGTCGCCCGTTTCTGCGACCTTGACCCAGCCCTTGTCCTCTGTCTTGACGTATACGCGGTAAAGGTGGGCGCCCGGAACGGGATCCCACGAGACTCTCATGCCGCCTGCATAGGTCGCGACCTTCGGCTGAGGGGTTTCCAGCACCGCTTCCTTGACGGATTCGGTGTAGCTGAAACGGTTATCTCTTTTGTTATAGTTCTTATCGATGATGATGGTGTCGTTGATATCATACACATATCTGACCTTTGCGGCAAGGCTGTAGGAGCCTGCTTTTTCCACGCCGAAGATCAGCTTCATCACGGCCTTTTCGGAGTTGAAGGAAAAGCCCTTCACATTCGCGAAGTTCATCACATAGCCCGTCATCCCGAAGGTGTTGGGACTGTCAAAGCGATCGACCACCGACGAGGTCGTGGTGGCAGGCGCGATGCGATTGAGATGAGACGCGATCTCATTCTTGGTATAGCCGCTCATGATCGAAAAATCAACGGGCAGCTCGATCTGTGCCGTTTCCAGATTGTTGCCTGTGTAGCGCAGTGAAATGCTGTATTCGATGTAATCGCCCACCTTGGCGGTGATGGTCTTGCCGCCGACCGTGATCGTGGCAACGTCATCCTTGGCAGACGCGCCGATACAGCCCAGTGAGCAGACCGACAGGATGAGAGCAAGCGTCAGAATGATACTGACGATTCTTCGTTTCATCAAATTCCTCCTATCCGAGTCAATTTAAGGCAACACCGCATCATTCAGGTGTGCGGTGTTATCTTATATTATATACTATCAAAAAAACAAATACAAGATGAATGTATTAACATTTTATTAAATACTGATTCACAAACAGCGGTTGAAGGTGGATTAGAATAAAAAGCATGACCGGGTATACGATCATGCTTTTGTGATGTATTGGCTCAATATCGGCTGAGCAAACCGATGTTGTATTGTTCAATTCCGCTCAGGGAGCCGTCATAGCCCGGATCGGGATGATACCATGACTGCGCTTCGTAGTAGGAGCGGATCGACGGGCTGCGAAAGATATATCCGTGCCGCGCGTAAATCTCGTTGACAGCGTCCTGTCCGAAGCTGCCTGCCAGAGGAGTGCCGCTCATACCGTAGATCTTTGCCGCGACCTCGTCATTTGACAAATAGCGGATGGAGGAATCGGGGAACAGCTCGCCGCCGGATGACGGTTTGTCTGCGGACGGCGCGGTGCTTTTCGGCGCGGAGGGCTCAACGGCTTCTGTCGGCTTGATCACAGTGGGCGGCTGCGTCTGGGCGACGGTGGGCTGTGCGGCACTGCCGACGTTGACGGTGCAGGAAGCCGTGATACCGTTATCGCTCTTGCAGGTGATCGTCGCGACGCCCTCGTAGACGCCCGTGACATAGCCCTCTTCGTTGACAGAGGCGATGTTGCTGTCGCTGCTCTCCCAGCTCAGCGCCACATGGGACGCGTCGGCAGGGTGATAGGTCGCTTCGAGCTGGATCGTCTTGCCGACCTCAATGCGTGCGCCGGTCGCGCTCAGCGTGATCTCGGTGATCAGCTTGTCGGATACCGTGACGTTGCAGGTGGCGGTCTCTCCGTTTTCGAGTGACGCGGTGATGATTGCCGTACCTGCCGCCTTCGCGTTGACCATACCGCCGCTCACGGTAGCGACTGCGTCATTACTGCTTTCCCAGCTGATTCTGGTCGCTTTTCCGGCGGACAGCTCTACACTGTCGCCGACGGTCAGCTCCAGCTGTGTTTGATCGAGCTTAAGCTTGTCGTGGCAACCCGATAGGATGATACAGGCTGCCAGACAGCCCAATAATAATAGGATAAAGCGTTTCATGTGAACCTCCGTAAAGTATTCCGCATGTATGTATCTTACCCCTGATGATGTGTGGTTCCCTTGGCGATCGCTTCACGCTCGGCACAAAGCTCGTGATACAGCTCCGTTGAGCTGAAGCCGACGTTTCTTTCGGTTTGGATCGCCTTGAGCGGAACGCTCAGCTTTTTGCGGCGGAGCTGATCGAGGAAGAGGTTGAGCATGCCGCCGCGAAGGTCTGCGATGTACAGCATCTCCTCGTCAAAATCCCCGCCGTCCGTGACAGATTTATCCTGCGACAATCCGAGAAGGAAGCCGAGGGTATAGCCGTATTCAGACTTTTCGACAGTGCGCGAATCAAAGCCGAATTTACGGCACAGCATTTTCACTTTTGCGTCCTTTTCGGGCGGAAGATTATAGATCAGTATGGTGCTCATCGCGTTACCTCCGTCTGTTGGATTGACCCCGTGATTTTGTTGAAATAACTGTTACCAATATTCTACCATATTTGGCAGAATATTGCAAATATGTAATTTCCTTGTTGTTGACATATTGCTTTTTAAGAATTATAATTATAGTAGATAAATCTACCTCATACTAATATTCAATAAAAAGTAGACAAATTATTAACGAGGATGATTTTCGCAAGACGAGGCGAACGACGCAGGCATACTGACGTATGGCAAGGAGTTCAACGAAGTATTGCGGGAATCAGACCGTTAAGAATGTCGAGTTTATCTTGAATATTAGTATCATGCGATCAATGATAGAAGAAAGCAGGTGATTTGATGCGAAGTAGATTAAGAAGATTCGTTTCCATGATGCTCGCGGTGCTGCTGCTGTTCTCCTTGATGAGCTCAGCAGGCTTTGCTGTTGAGCTGATGGATGACAACGGTGACGCGGCGGCAGCAGAGATCGGCGCGGGAGTTCCCGTGATCACTTCGCTGCAATCATCGAGCGAAGGCGTTCGCATAAAATGGAACTCGATCAGCGGCGTCAGCCGGTACCGCGTCGACAGATGGTATAACGACGGCCGCGGCTGGCAGAAGCTGACGGAGACAACCAACCTGTATTGTATCGACAGCGCGGTCACATCGGGCAACACCTATCAATACCGCCTGTACGGCATGAACGCAGGGGGCAGCGTTGTGACCACCACCAGCACCAAATCGGTGACCTACCATGCGCCTGCCGTGGTCAGTGACGCAGAGACGACGTCCGACGGTATCCGCATCTACTGGAACAAGGAGTCGGGCGTGAGCAAGTTCGCCGTGCTGCGTATGGAGAACAACAGCTGGAAGCAGATCGACGTCACCTCCGACAGTTCCTATCTGGACAAAAACGTATCCTACGGCAAAAAATACCGCTATACCGTCAGAGAGCTGACCGGAAGCGGCGCGTATCTGTATGATTCTTTTGATGAGACCGGCCTCACCCATGCCTATCTGAAAAAGCCGACGCTGAAAGCGGAAAACGCGGCAGGCGGCGTGATGCTGAGATGGAACGCAATCCCGGGCGCAGAGGGCTACCGTATTTTTTACCGCAGCAACGGCACGTGGAAGCGTATGGCGGTGACAAAGGACAATTATCTGCTGGATACCGATGTGCGCTCCGGTAATTCCTACACCTATACCGTGCGCTGCATCACCGCGGACGGTGAGCGCTATACCAGCTACTGTGATACAACGGGCAAGAGCGTCAGATATGTCGCGGCGCCCGTATTGGTGTCTGCCGACGGTACCGTTGACGGTGTGCGCATCACATGGCAGGCATCTGCCGGCGCTGATAAATACCGCGTTTTTTACAAGAACGCGAATGGCGTCTGGAAACGTCTGGCGGATACTTCCGATACCTATTATCTGGATAAGAAGGTCAGCTCGGGCGAGTCTTTCCTCTATACCGTGCGTTGTCTGAATACGGCAGGCGAGTATGTCAGCTCCTATTACAGTCAGGGTATTCAGGGCACCTATATGAGCGCTCCCGATTTCTCTGTCAGCAACGGAACGGACGGCGTCGAGATTTCATGGCCTGCTGTCAGCGGTGCGGAAAAATACCGCATTTATTATTACGGCAGCCGCGGATGGACAAGGATGGTGGATACCGCCGAGACCTCCTATCTGGATACGGACGTCGAATCCGGCAAGAACTATACCTATACCGTGCGTTGTATCAACGCGGCAGGTACCGAATTCACCAGCGGATACCGCCCGGGCAAAAGCGTTAGATTCTATACAGCCCCGTTGATTACCTCGCTGACCAACACCGAGGACGGCGTTCGGATCAGCTGGGGTGCGGTCGGCGGCGCGCAGAAATACCGCGTCTACTACCGCGGCAGAAACGGCTGGACGCGGATGGTCGATACCGCGGATACCTCCTATGTCGATACCGACGTTGCCTCCGGCACGACCTACACCTATACCGTGCGCTGTGTCAACAACGAGGGCAACGCATTTATGAGCTGGTTCAGACCGGGCGTCTCCAAAACCTTTGTTGCCGCTCCCGATTTTAAGCTCGAGCGAAATGACAAGAGCATCACCATCCGTTGGGACGCGGTGAACGGCGCCGAGTTGTACCGCGTGTATTATCGCGGCGCGAACGGATGGACAAAGCTCACCGATACCACAGCGACCTCCTTTGAAGATGATGATATCAGCTCGGGCTATACCTATTCTTACACCGTGCGCTGTCTGAACAAAGAGGCGACCGAGTTCACCTCCGACTTCTATGCAGGCAGAAGCATCAAATATGTCCAGATGCCGCGTCTGACGAGCGTCAAGGGCGGACCCGACGGTGTGGAGATCAACTGGAGCGAATCCTACGGCGCTTCCAAATACCGCATCTATTACAAGAGCGGCAACGACTGGATCAAGGCAGGTGAATCGGTCACGAATTCATTTGTGCATACTGACGCCGAGTCGGGAAGGGATTACACCTACACCGTGCGCTGTATCAATGATACGGGCACACAGTTCGAGTCGACCTTTGACCGCACGGGAAAGTCGCTCCACTATATTGCCGCGCCGAAGGATCTCAGCGCGGAGTGCTATCACAACAGCATTAAGATCAGTTGGACGCCCTCCGCAGGCGCCGCTAAATACCGCGTGTATTACTACGGCAGCGGCGGATGGACAAAATTGACCGAAACGACGGGCAGCTCAGTGATCGATGACGACGTCGCGTCGGGCTACACTTACCGCTACACCGTGCGCTGTATTACGGCAAGCGGCAACAGCTTTACCTCGGATTATAACCGCGACGGCGTTTCGTGCCCGTATAACGAAATGCCGTATCTGTATGAGCCTGATTTTACCAAGGACGGTATCGAGATCACCTGGCGACATTCCCCCGGAGCGGAAAAATACCGCGTGTATTACTACGGCAGCCGCGGCTGGACAAAGCTGACCGAGACCACCGATAACGCCGTGATCGACACCGATGTGGCGTCCGGGCATACCTACCGCTATACCGTTCGCTGTATCACCTCTGACGGCAGCGGCTTTACCTCCGACTGCGATACGACCGGTGTGAGCACCTACTATGTATCCGCTCCCAAGCTGATCGATACGGATACTGACTATGACCATGTAACGCTCACGTGGAGCAAGCCGAACGGCGCCTCTCGTTATCGTGTATACAAGAGGATCAACGGCTCGTGGAGCAGGCTCGGCGATACAAGCTCCAACAGCTATACGGATACCGATGTATCCTCCGGCAGCACCTATACCTACACCGTAAGAGTCATCAATAACGCCGGATCTGCGTTCTACAGCGGCTTTGATCCGAGCGGCTTCATCATCATGGTGGTCGGCGAAGCGCCGGACTTCTACTACTATGACCAGACGGATTACAACTATCCGTACGGCGATGATACCATCGCGTGGTCGGGCTGCGGTCCCACCTGCTTTGCGATGGTGGCTTCTACCATCAAGGGCAGACAGATCACTCCCGTGGACGCTGTCAGCTGGTGCGGCAACAAGTATTATGTCTATAATGTCGGTACACGCTGGGATTACTTTGCCGAGGCATCCAGGCACTTTGGCATCAGCATGGAGCAGCAGCTCGGCGCCGATGAAACGAGCGCTGTCGTATCCGCGCTGAAACAGGGTAAGTATGTCATCAGCGCCCAAAGCGCCGGAATCTTCACCAGAGGCGGTCACTTCATCGTGCTCGCAGGCGTGACTTCATCCGGCAGGATCATCGTCTATGATCCCGACGGATGGAGCGGCTATGTCGGCGAGAGCTTTACAATGTCGCAGATCTCCGCCTCCGGTACCCAGTACTGGGTATTTGATGAGTAAATCAATCCATGCAGCAACGCCGCGTACGGTTGGTACGCGGCGTTTGATCGTTCGTCGATTTATGCGGTTTTGATAAATGTCCCGATCGCCTTGACCGAACGAGCGGCGGCGGCTTCACGGAACTTCATGAAGTCCATGAATTCGTTGTCATCGAAGTCATCCGAGATACTGCGCAGGATCGCGAATGGGACGTTGTTGCGATAGCATACGACGGCGACTGCGGCGCCCTCCATCTCACACGCGATCGCATTGAAGTGATCCGCGATACGGCGGCGGCGATCACGAGCGGTGATAAAGGCGTCGCCCGAGGCGATCCGCCCGCGGAACACACGGATGCCGTCGATGGTTGCGCATGCGTCGGCGAGCTTATCGGCGGTCGCCTGATCGGCAGGGAAAAAGGTGCGTAATTCGTCGTTGAACTGTACCTGACCGAGCGGATCGCCGGCTTCGGTGCCGTCCATATCGTGCTGGACACAGTCGTCGGAGATCACGATATCGCCGATGCGGATATCGCCCGACAGTGAGCCTGCGATGCCGCTGTTGACGATGACGTCGGGGTGATAGGCGTCGATCATGATCTGGGTACTCATCGCGGCATTGACCTTGCCCACGCCGCACTCACAGCATACGACCTCTTTGCCGCAGATATCACCCTTGTAGTAGGTGATCTTGGCGATGGTGGTTGTTTCTTTGCTTTCCATCAGATTGACAATTTCATCGACCTCGATGCCGAGTGCGCAGATAAAGCCTAACATAATATACCTCCGGTATGAGTGATCAGTGGTCTGTACCGCAGACCGCTTTGCTCCGATTATTCGTAATCGGGGGTGGGCAGAGCCTGCCCGTTTGACGATCACTGATCTCTGATATTATTCCAAGTTTCCTGTCAACAGCATCGCCGCGCAGAGTGCCGCGACGGGTGCAGTCTGGGCGCGCAGGATGCGTTTGCCCAGTGTGGCGACCTTAACGCCGCTTTGCGTGAGATAGTCGATCTCTTCCTGCTCAAATCCGCCCTCCGAGCCTGTGATCAGTGCCAGTGTCCCGACCTTGCCCCGGATCCATGTGCTGAGCTTCTCTCCGCCGCATTCGTAAAAGACGATGGCCGTGTCTGTGTCCTTGACGGCGTCGGGGATGTCGCGCAGATGAATGCAGGGATTCACGCGAGGGATGACGCCGCGGCGCGATTGTGAGGCGGCGTTGTCGGCGATCTTCTGCCATCGGGCGCATTTTTTTTGCAGACCCTTTTCATCGGGACGTGATATGCACCGTGCACTGAGGAATGGCGTGATCTCGCTTGCGCCCAGCTCGACCGCCTTTTGCACCACGTCGTCGATCTTGTCGCCCTTCATCAGCGCGATGAACAGGTTGACGCGCACATCGGGCTCCTGCTCACAATCGGTGGAGCTCAGGATACGCACGGTCACATCGGTGCGCGTGATCTCGCTGATCTCGCACTCGTGCCGTCTGCCGTCGGGGGTGCAGAGGGTCAGCGCTTCTCCGGCCTTCATCCTGAGCGACCGTGCGATATGTGACGCATCCTCGCCCGTGATGGTATGGTATTCGGTTGTCAGTGCGTCATTCGCGAAAAACCAAGCCATAGTATCTCCGTTGTGCAGTCATTGTGAGGGCTCGACACACGTGCCAGCCCACGGAACTCTCAACATTCCGTATTTGTAAACAAATTCTAACAAATTTTGAGGATGATTGCAATAGGGGAGAAGAAGGTTTATAATGATGAGACATTACTAATTCCTAATTATCCGGAGGTTGCCATGAAAACATCTGAATTACTGGAGCTGTTGGCTCAGGATCATATTGAAGAAAAGGAACTGCCCGATCTGTTGGTGGCGGCATTGACCAAAAAGAAAAAGCGCATCGCGACTGCCGAGAGCTGTACAGGCGGCTTGGTATCCGGCGCTCTTACCTCGGTATCGGGCGCGTCGAGTGTATTCGACTGCGGCGTGTGCACCTACGCGAACCATATCAAGCACAAGATCCTCGGCGTGCGAGAGGAAACGCTTTCCACCTACGGTGCGGTATCGGATCGCACCGCCGCCGAGATGGCGCGCGGCGTCCGACTGCTCGCGGGCGCGGATATCGGCATCTCCACCACCGGTATTGCCGGACCCTTGGGCGGTACGATCTATAAGCCTGTCGGGCTGGTCTATATCGGTATCAGTACCGAGTTGGGCCTGCATACCGAGAAAATGCTTCTCGGTGAGAACAACGCCGACCGTGAGCAGATCCGTGAGCTCGCCGTCACCGCCGCCTTGTACTTCGCGCTCAAGGAAACGGAGAAGCTGAGCAAAGCGGAAGTGTGGTAACATCATCGGCAAGCCCTGCATAATAGGATAAAAGCTCCCTGAGATCCGGGGAGCTTTTTTGATGGCGTTTTCCGATCGCGGCGGCGCTTTCAATGCCGGATCAACGCCCTATGAAATCGTCATGTTTCAGGGCGTGGATAAATCTTTTCCTATTTGTAACGATTTTTATAAAAAAGGTTGTAATTTATCTATTCATATGTTAAAATATTGAAGAATAGGGTCGGTAGCTATGCTTTTATCTGTGCAAGATAGACAATTTCAGCATCGAATCTTTGTAACCATAGTGATAAACCGATTCAATTTAATATGACAGGAGTTGAAATTATGGCAAGAGTTTCCGGTGTGCTCATGCCCATCACCTCTTTACCGTCGCCGTACGGAATCGGCACGATCGGTAAAGAGGCGAGACAATTCGCGGACTTTTTGAAGGCCGCGGGTCAGTCCGTCTGGCAGATCCTGCCCGTCGGACCCACCAGCTACGGAGACAGCCCCTACCAGAGCTTTTCCACTTATGCGGGCAATCCTTACATGATCGATCTTGACACCCTCATCAAAGAGGGTCTGTTGACCAAGGCGCAGATCGAACAATTCTACTGGGGCAACAATGCGGAGGAGATCGACTACGGCGCGATCTATTACAGCCGCTTTGAGGTGCTGAAGATCGCTTACGAGAAGTTCATGGAGGGCGATCGCAAGGCATTTAACTCCTTTAAAAGAAAGAATTCCAAGTGGATCAAGGACTATGCGCTGTATATGGCGGTCAAAAAGTATTTCGGCAACAAGGCATGGCCCGATTGGGACGATGAAGAGATCCGTGTTCGTGACGAAGAAGCTATCCAGCGCTATACCCGCAAGTTCAGGGGGGAGATCGACTTCTGGAAGTGGGTACAGTTTGAGTTCTATAAGCAGTGGGAGGATTTCCGCGCGTATGTCAACGGTTTGGGCATCAAGATCTTAGGCGATATGCCGATCTATGTCGCGATGGACTCCGCCGACACCTGGGCGAACCCCGAGGTGTTCTGGCTGGATGAGAATCTGGATCCCGTATGCGTCGCCGGCTGTCCGCCCGATTACTTCTCCGCGACCGGTCAGCTGTGGGGCAATCCGCTGTATGACTGGGATTATCTGGAGGAGACCGGCTATGAATGGTGGATGGGTCGTATCGCTGCCGCCGACAAGCTCTTTGACATCACCCGTATCGACCACTTCCGCGCGTTCGATACCTACTACGCCATCCCCTTCGGCTCTGAGAACGCCATCAACGGCGAGTGGATCGACGGCCCCGGCATCGACTTCTTCAACGTCATGCGTGAGAAGCTGGGCGATATCCAGATCGTCGCCGAGGATCTGGGCGAGCTCTTCGACAGCGTGAAGGAGCTGCTCAAGGAGAGCGGTTATCCGGGCATGAAGGTGCTGGAATTCGCCTTTGCGGATGATGACGAAAACGACTTTTTGCCGCATAACTACACAGAGAACTGTGTCGTCTATACCGGTACCCATGACAACGATACTGTCTTAGGCTGGTACAGCCAGATACAAGGCTGGGAGAAAGAACATTGTAACAAATATCTCGGTATCAATCCGGGTGACGAGGTCAACTGGAAGTTCATTGAAGCGGCGTATAAGAGCGTTGCGAACTATGCGATCATCCAGATGCAGGACATCCTCGGACTGGGCAGCGAGGCGCGTATCAACGTACCGTCCACGCTGGGCAGCAACTGGGTATGGCGCATGAAGGATGGCGCCGCCACCAAGGAGATTGCCGATAGATTATATAACTTATCTAAAACTTATTCACGTTTGGAGGAAAAGTAAAATGAGCATTACTATGGAACAGATTACCGAACTGTCGAGAAGCGCGTTCTGTACACAGCCTAAGCATCTGACTACACCGCAGCTCCATCTGGTCGTCGGTAAGGCGGTAATGGGCGAGATCGCCCAGAACTGGTCCCGCAGCAGAAAGAAGCACGCGGAGGGTCGCAGAGCCTACTACTTCTCCGCAGAGTTTCTGATGGGTAGAATGATCTACAACAACCTGTACTGTGCCGGTATCCTTGACGAGGTCAAGAGCCTGTTAAAGAGCAAGGGCATCGACATCAACCAGTTTGAAGAGATCGAAGACGCCGCTCTGGGTAACGGCGGTCTGGGCAGACTGGCTGCCTGCTTCCTCGATTCCGCGGCGACACAGGAGGTTCCGCTTGACGGCTATGGCATCTTCTATCGCTACGGTCTGTTCAAGCAGCTGATCAAGGACGGCTATCAGGTAGAGGTCGCCGATGATTGGCTCAAGAATCCCGATCCGTGGTGCATCCGCCGCGACGATCAGTCCCAGATCGTTCAGTTCGCCGACAGCACCGTTGTCGCCGTTCCTTATGATATGGCGATCATCGGCTACGGCACCAAGAACATCAACACCCTGCGTCTGTGGCAGGCAGAGCCTGTCGAGGGCTTTGACTTCCTCGCGTTCAACGACGGCCGTTATGACGATGCTGTCAAAAACAAGAACAACTGCGAGAACATCTCCAAGGTTCTGTATCCCAACGACAACAGCTATGAGGGCAAGATCCTGCGCTTAAAGCAGCAGTACTTCTTCTCCTCCGCTTCTCTGCAGGATATCATCCGCAGATATAAGAAGAAATATGATAACGACTTCTCTCATTTCGCAGAGATGACCACCATCCAGCTCAACGATACCCATCCGGTCGTATCCATCCCCGAGCTGATCCGTCTGCTCCAGAATGAGGGCGTCGACTTTGATCAGGCGTTCGATATCGCGCAGAAGACCTTCAACTACACCAACCATACTGTTATGGCTGAAGCACTGGAGAAGTGGGATACCGGCCTGATGAAGATGATCATCCCCGATGTTTACGCCATCATCGAGCGCATCAACGATCGTCAGTGGCACGACCTCAAGTATAAAGGCGTGGAAGAGCACAACATCAACGCGATGGGCATCATCCGCGACGGCAAGGTTCATATGGCAAGACTCGCGATGTATGTATCCTCCTATGTCAACGGCGTTGCGTGGATCCACACCGAGATCCTCAAGAATGACGTTCTCAAGGAATGGTACTGGGTATATCCCGAGCGCTTCCAGAACAAGACCAACGGTATCACCCAGCGTCGCTGGCTCGGTCTGTGCAACCCCGAGCTCGCTTCCTTCATTACCGACCGCATCGGTTCCGGCTGGCTCAAGGATATGAGCAAGATGGACAAGCTCGAAGCACACATCAACCCCGATTCCGTCAAGGAATTCAATAAGATCAAATACGCGAAGAAGAAGCAGCTCGCCGCTTACGTCAAGAAGATGGATGACAAGGAGATCAACCCGAAGTTCATCTTTGACATTCAGGTCAAGCGTCTGCACGAGTATAAGAGACAGCTGCTCAACGCCTTCTCGATCATGTGGATCTACTTCCGCATCAAGAGCGGTCAGCTGCCCGACTTCCAGCCGACCTGCTTCATCTTCGGCGCTAAGGCTGCTCCCGGCTACAAGAGAGCGAAAGCCATCATCAAGTACATCAACGAGATCGCGAACCTCGTCAACAACGATCCCGACACCAAGGATAAGCTGCAGGTCGTATTCGTCAGCAACTACAACGTTTCTTATGCTGAGAAGCTGGTCGTAGCGGCGGATATCTCCGAGCAGACCTCCACCGCGGGTACAGAGGCTTCCGGTACCGGTAACATGAAGTTCATGTTCAACGGCGCTGTGACTCTCGGCACCTATGACGGCGCGAATGTTGAGATCGCGCAGCAGGCGGGTGAAGAGAACGAGTATATCTTCGGCGGCAGAGTCGAGGATATCGAGCGCCTCAAGAAGGAAGGCTACGACGCGAGAGCGCTGTATAACAGTAACCCGATGATCAAGAGAGTCGTAGACACCCTGATCGACGGTACCTTCAACGACAACGGCGCACAGGGAGAGGGCTCCTTCGCAGAGCTGCACAACGCGCTCATCAACGGTACCAACTGGCACCATGCCGATCACTACTTCCTGCTCTATGATCTGCCGGATTATGTTGCGAAGAAGCTGCAGGCGAACAACGATTACAAGGATCGTATCGGCTTCGGTACCAAGTGCCTCCAGAACGTAGCGCACTGCGGTACCTTCAGCTCCGACCGCACCATCCTCCAGTACGCGGAAGAGATCTGGAAAGTTAAATAAGCACGCGTGCGTGTTTGTTTCGCCTGTTGCGAAAGTCATTTTTACTGATGATTTCTTAACGGCGGGTCAAAACATAATAAACGAACTGCCCCGAGTAATCGGGGCAGTTTTGACGTTTCAATTTATTGTTTTGTCAGTAGAAAAGCAGATGAAGTCTGTAGGGCGAGGGCTCGCTCCCGCCGAAACCTTTCCGATAAATGCCATTTAAATGCGAAGCAAATCGAACATTTCCGTAGGGATGGTCATTGACCATCCGCAGTATGACGGGCGTTTTATTGATCGAAAAAATAGATAGGAAATATACGCTTCTGTCAGGCGGACGACCGACGGTCGTCCCTACAGCAGACGTTTGCATGATGATTTGTTAAATCACATAATTATCCGCGGTTTCGGTTTGGGCGAGGTCGGCGATGGAAATGCCGTCAAAGTATTTGTTGGTCATGTCATAAAAGCCCTGCCACATCTTCAGGGTGCGACATTCCGCGGCACGGGGGCACGGCTCTGCGTCGGGCGCTAAGCACGCGACAGGCGCGAGGTCGCCCTCGGTCAGGCGCAGCACCTCGCCGACAGGATATTCCTCGGGGGGACGGGTCAGCTTGTAGCCGCCGCCCTTGCCGTGAACGCCTGCGATCAGCTTCGCTTTTGTCAGGGTAGGTACGATGCGCTCCAAATATTTCAGCGACAGCTCCTGTCGCGCGGCGACGTCCTTCATCGGGATGTAGGAACCGTTATTGTGTTCGGCAAGGTCGATCAGTACGCGCAGTGCGTAACGTCCTCTGGTAGATACTTTCATGTTAATCACCCTTATTTCAAAATGGTCATTGCGAACCGCCTACAGGCGGTGTGGCAATCTCAACATCTATACTATATTATACTACAAACACGGTAGGTAAATCAAGAATTATTTTGAGTGATAAGTGATCAGTGGTCAGTGATCAGAATTTGAATGAACCAATCCGGTGCTTTACAGCAGAAAAGTATTATTGTATAATACCGTTGAATGATGAAATAAAAGTGTTCATTTCCCATTTCTGACCACTGACCACCAACGAGGTAACTATGAAAGCACTGATTGCGATGAGCGGAGGCGTGGATTCCTCCGTAGCGGCATTATTGATGAGCGATTGTGAGCGGATCGGATGTACGATGCGCCTGTTTGATAAAGAAGACGACGATAATCCCAAGTCCTGCTGTTCTCTCAAAGAGGTCGAGGACGCGCGCGCGGTATGTCACCGCCTCGGGATCCCGTACTATGTGTTCAATTTCACCGAGGATTTTGAAGAGAAGATCATCGGCAAATTCATCGATTGCTACCGCCGCGGCGTCACGCCCAATCCCTGTATCGACTGCAACCGCTATATGAAATTCGACAAGCTCCTGCTCCGTGCACAGGAGCTGGGATGCGATCTGGTCGTGACAGGACACTATGCGCGCGTCGAGGAACAGGACGGAAGATTTCTGCTGAAAAAGGCGTTCGATCCTGCAAAGGATCAGAGCTATGTGCTCTATTCATTGACGCAGGAACAGCTCCGCCACATCCGATTGCCTCTCGGCGAACTGAGCAAGGACGAGGTGCGCCGTATCGCGGCAGAGCACGGCTTTGTCAATGCCAACAAGCCCGACAGTCAGGATATCTGCTTTGTCCCCGACGGCGATTACGCCGCTTTTATCGAGAAAAAATGCGGCGCCATGCCCTCGGGTGATTTCATCACGATTGACGGCAAGGTGCTCGGACAGCATAAGGGGATCTCGCACTACACCATCGGTCAGCGCAAGCACCTCGGCATCAGCGTCGGCGCGCCGATCTATGTTGTGAAGATCGACGCGGAGGACAACAAGGTGGTGCTGGGTGATGAAGGTCACCTGTTCACCACGACGGCAACGGTGGAGGACTTCAACTGGATCTCGGGTGAAGTGCCGACCGAACCTGTGCATTGCAAAGCGAAAACACGGTACCGCCAACAGGAACAGCCTGCCACGGCATATCCCAACGCGGACGGCAGTGTGACCGTGATCTTCGATGAGCCGATCCGCGCCATCACCCCGGGTCAGGCATGCGTGCTGTACGACGGCGACGTCGTCCTCGGCGGAGGAGTGATCCAATAAAATGTAGGGGAGGGGTGCTCCCCGTTGGGGAGACGTCACGAAGTGACAGAGGGGGAGGCGTCTCCGCCGAGGAATGCTCCTCCCGAAGTTTTCCGAAAAATCAATGAAAAATGCGGAGCAAATCGACTTTTCCGTAGGGTACGGCATTTATGACGTACCGGACACGTGCGTCATGATTTCTTTTAGTGCGAAGCAGATGAAACATATTGTAGGGGAGGGTCTTGATCCTCCCGAGATTGTAGGCGTTTCATTGATCGAAAACGTGAGATAGGGGAAGAAACGTTTCTGCCATACGGTACGTCGACAAGCGCCCTCCCCTACAAATAAACGCCCTGCGATGATTCATCGCAAGGCGTTTTTCAGATGGTTGATTCAAGTTGTGAGGGATCCGATCTACTTCCCCAGCATCCGCTTCTTGATATCCGCTTTGTCGAACGCGGCGGCGATCAGGATGAAAATGATCGCAGAAGCGACAGCTTGAATCGCGTTCTCCGGCATTTTCCACAGAGCGTTGACCAGCGCGCTCTGAAAGCTGTCGCCTGCCAAAAGCTGACGGATCAGCTTGGAGATCGAATAGCCGACCACCGTGACCAGACCCGAGGGGATGGTCATCAGGGCATTGCGCTTTGTCAGCAGCTTTGTGTCCTTGGAGCTGAAGAACACCGCGTTGATCGCCTTGATGATGATGGTGTAAATGATGGTCTCGGGATAGACGAGCAGATCGGCGATACCGCCGCCGATCGCTGACGCCGCCACCGCAAACGGCAGGGGCAGGAAACTCGCCGTCAAATAGATCATCGAGTCTCCGAGGTGGACATAGCCGCCGGTGGGTGTTTTGATTTGTACAAACGCGGTCATCACCGCGATCATCGCCGCAAACATCGCGGCGATCACAATGTGCAGAGTGTGCGAAGAGTGTTTAGTGTTCATATCATTATACCTTCATTTTATATGGTTGAGATTGCCACACCGCCTGTTGGCGGCTCGCAATGACAAATGTATGAAAACGGCTTCGGAAAGACCCGAAGCCGTTTCTTTCAATCATTTCAGTCCTGAAACAGCGGAGTGGAAAGATAGCGGTCGCCCGTATCCGGCAGGAGAACCACAATGTTCTTGCCTGCGTTCTCGGGACGTTTCGCCAGCTCGATCGCCGCGAATGCTGCCGCGCCGGAGGAGATGCCGACCAGCACGCCTTCGTTCTTGCCGATGAGCTTACCTGCGGCAAACGCGTCGTCGTTTTCGACGGCGATGACCTCGTCGTAGACCTCGGTGTTCAGCACATCGGGCACAAAGCCTGCGCCGATACCCTGGATCTTATGCGCGCCTGCGGTTCCCTTACTGAGTACGGGGGAGGAAGCAGGTTCCACAGCAACGATTTTGACATCGGGATTTTTACTTTTCAGATATTCGCCGACGCCGGTGACGGTGCCGCCTGTGCCGACGCCTGCGACAAAGATATCGACCTTGCCGTCGGTATCCTCATAGATCTCGGGACCTGTGGTCGCGATATGCGCGGCAGGATTGGCAGGATTGACGAACTGGCCGGGGATGAATGCGCCCTCGATCTCTTTTGCAAGCTCATCCGCCTTGGCGATCGCGCCCTTCATGCCCTTGGTGCCGTCGGTGAGCACCAGCTCCGCGCCGTATGCCTTCATCAGCTGTCTGCGCTCTACGCTCATGGTCTCGGGCATTACGATGATGATGCGGTAGCCGCGAGCCGCCGCGACAGCCGCCAGACCGATACCGGTGTTGCCGGAGGTCGGCTCGATGATGACGGAGCCTTCCTTGAGAAGTCCCTTTTCCTCGGCGTCATCCAGCATCGCTTTGGCGATACGGTCCTTGACGGAGCCGGCAGGGTTGAAGTATTCGAGCTTTGCGAGGAGCTTTGCGTTGAGGTTGAGTTTCTTTTCGGTATTGCTCAGTTCGAGCAGGGGGGTCTTGCCGATCAGCTGATCCGCGGATGTATAAATGTTAGCCATAACAGTTCTCCTTATTATATCGTATCAATTTTTGTTTGTAAAGCCTTATTGTAGGGGAGGGGCTTGCTCCTCCCGAAATGATTTATGCTAACTCAACCCTATACGAAAGGAATAAAACTTTCACTATAGGGCGCGGCGGGAGCAATTCCCCGCCCTACGATGATGGTTCGTTAACATCGAAAGCCGCTGGTATACATGGATTATATCACCTCGGACGGTTATTTACAACCTACCTAACAAGTAGGATGGTTGTATTATATGCTATTGCCACCGATTTGTCAATACTTTTTTGAAAAATAATCAAAATGCGTAAAAACAAACTCGTAAGGAGAAGTATATTTGGTGACCATTTACTTGACAATAATATGTATAAGTGGTAAAATAAGCTACAGTAAGATATGTTATCATAAAGAGTGGGTCTTGACGGATCCGCTCTTTGTTATTGTTTGATATATCAAATCGTCATTGCGAACCGCCATAAGACGGTGTGGCAATCTCAACCTATCTATTCGGAAACAGGTTGAACAAACAGCGTGCCGCGTTCGTTTGGGGATTCCCACGTCGGGACTTTGTCCCTCCTCGGAATGACAGACAACAAACTGGAGTGATACTTTGGCGAACAGTAAAGGAAAGAATACGGTGTCCGTTGTAGAAGGGATCGCCGCGCCGATCGCGGAGGGATTAGGACTCAGGATCTGGGATGTGCGCTATCTCAAGGAAGGCTCGCAGTGGTTTTTGCGGGTTTTCATCGACAAGGACGGCGGCGTTGATATCAACGACTGTGAGAGTATGTCCCGTGCGCTGGACGCGCCGCTCGATGAGTCGGACCCCATCGCAGGCGAGTATATCCTCGAGGTCAGCTCCCCCGGTATCGAGCGTGAGCTGATCCGTCCCGAGCACTTTGAACAGTTCATCGGCGCGGATATCATGGTCAAGATGATCCGACCGCTCGACGGCATCGGCAAGGAATTCAAAGGCGTGTTGACCGCTTACGAGGACGGGATGGTGACCATCACCGACCACAGCGGCGCGAACACCGTGACGATCAGTAAAAAGGACGCGGCTTATATCAAGCTCGACGACTTTGACTGATATGCCCCCCTTCCCAAGGGGGTTGTCGCGAAGCGACTGAGGGTTGAATCAGGAAAGCGTTGCAATTACGACATCTTATCATACGCGGCAACCCTCCGCCCCTATTGGGGCACCTCCCTTAGAAAAGGGAGGCTCATAAGGTTTCAATATTCAATTTATATAGAAAGGTCTGATTTGGAAAAATGGCAAGCAATAAAGAGCTCTTTGAGGCGCTGCGGCTCCTCGAAAAAGAGAAAGGAATCCCGGCTGAGTATATGATCACTCAGATCAAAAAAGCGATCATCACCGCCTGCAGAAACCTCTACGGCGGTAACGAAAATGTAGAGATCAAGATGGACGCGGATAAAAACACCTTCTCCGTCAAGCTGCTCAAGACAGTTGTCGAAGAGGTGGAGGATGAGAACTACGAGATCTCGCTGGAGGACGCCAAGCTCATCTCCAAGCGTGCCGCGGTCGGTAAAGAGATCGGTATTCCGCTCGAGCCCAAGCAGTTCGGACGTATCGCGGTACAGACCGCGCGTTCCGTCATTCGTCAGGGCATCCGTGACGGCGAGAAGGATCAGATGCTCGTTGAGTTCCAGTCTAAGTCGCAGGAGATCGCGACCGCGACCGTAGAGCGCGTTGATCCGATCACCGGCAACGCAACGCTGAAATTCGGCAACGCGGTCACCGTGCTGCCCAAGTCCGAGCAGATCGAGGGCGACAACCTCTATGAGGGCGGCACCGTCAAGGTGTATGTCGCCGGCGTGAAAGAGACCGAACGCGGTCCGCGCGCGATCATCTCGCGTACCCATCCCGATTTTGTCAAGAGATTATTTGAGAAGGAGATCCCCGAAATCTATGACGGTACCGTCGAGATCAAGTCGATCTCCCGTGAGGCAGGTTCCCGTACCAAGATGGCAGTCTTCTCCGAGGACAGCGAGATCGACGCGGTCGGCGCCTGCATCGGTACACGCGGTGCGCGTGTCAACACCATCGTCGACGAGCTGTGCGGTGAGAAGATCGATATCGTCCCTTACAGCGACGATCCTGCCGCGTTCATCGCGGCGGCACTCTCCCCTGCGAACGTTGTAAAGGTCGAGCTTGCCGAGGATGGCACCAAGGCGTGCAAGGCGACCGTTCCCGACGGTCAGCTCTCGCTGGCGATCGGCAACAAGGGTCAGAATGTCAGACTGGCGGCTAAGCTGACCGGTTACAAGATCGATATCCGTCCCGAATCCGGTTTCTGGGGCGAGGATACACAAGACGAAGACGACAAGGAAACCGAATGATACGCTGATCGACAGATCATAGGGGAGGGGCAGGCTCCTCCCACCGAAGGTTTTGTCATTCAGTAAGAGGTGAATCTTTATGGCTGAGCGAAAAATACCGCTTAGAAAATGTATCGGCTGCGGTGAGATGAAGGATAAGCGCACGCTGGTCCGCATCGTCCGCAACAAGGAAGGCGAGATTTCCGTTGACTTCACGGGCAAGAAACCCGGTCGCGGCGCGTATATATGTAAAAACGTCGAATGTTTGAATAAGGCGGAGAAGGCAAAACGCCTTGAACGCGCTTTTTCGACAAAGATCGAGCCTGAGATCTACGATACCATGAGGAGAGAAATCGGTGAATAACGACAGATTACTGAATTTTCTCGGCATATGTAAGCGAGCAGGGATGCTGCTCTCCGGCGCTGATACCGTCACCAAGGCGGTCAATGAGGGAAAAGCACAGCTCGTGCTTTACGCAGAGGATGTATCCGATAACAGCCTTAAGGGCGTTATCAAAGCGGCTGATGCGCATCACATCCCCGCAAAAAGGATCCCCTACCGTAAAGAGGAGTTGAGCTTCGCGCTCGGCAAGCATTGCGGCATCGTTTGTACGACGGATCCCGGCTTTGCCAAAAAGATGATCGATCTCACGAACTAAGGAGGAATTACCATGGCTATTATGATTAAATATAAAGTCAAAGAGGTGGCCACTGACCTTGACGTCACGACCAAAGAGGTTGTATCCGTGCTCAAAGAGAAGCTCGGCGTCGATAAAAAGGCAATGACGACCCTGAACGAAGAGGAGCTCAACTTCATCTTCGATTACTTTACACAGAAGAACGCGGTCAGCGATCTTACTCCGTATTTTGCGGTACGCGATCAGGCGATCCGGCAGAAGGAGGAAGAGGCGGCACAGCGCAAGGCGGAGGAGAAAAAGCGCCGTGAAGAGGCAAAGGATCAGCTGCGCCCCGATTCCGCGAAAAGGAGCGCAAAGGAGCAGACAGCTCCTGCTCAGCCGAAGAAGGAAAAGGTCGACAAGACCGCGGATATCGATCTGAAATCCGAGATCAAGTCTAAGCGCGGCACCGGCCGTATCGTCGATACCGGCGCGGCTGAGGTCAATGTCGATCGCTATAACCAGAAGTATGATGATCTCGCTCTCGACAAGGTCAAGAACGAGAATAATATGTCATCCAAGAAACAGAAGATCAACCAGCGCTCCAAGCAGCGCAACCGCCGTTCCGCAAAGCGAGAGACCGAGCGCGAGCGTATGGCGCGTATCGAGAAGGAGCGTAAGGCGAAGAAGATGACCGTCCTGATCCCCGACGAGATCTCTGTCGGCGATCTGGCACTGCGCCTCAAGGCGACGGTCGCAGAGGTCGTCAAAAAGGCATTCCTCATGGGTACGATGGTCACCGCGAACGATGTGGTTGATTTTGACACCGCGTCCCTGATCGCGATGGAATTCCACGCCAGGGTCGAGAAGGAAGTCGTCGTTACCATTGAAGAACGTATCATCGATGACAGCGAGGATTCTGATGACAACCTGGTCGACCGCGCTCCGGTCGTCGTTGTCATGGGTCACGTCGATCACGGTAAGACCTCTCTGCTCGACTACATCCGCAACGCGCACGTTACCGACACCGAGGCAGGCGGTATCACCCAGCACATCGGTGCGTATCGCGTCAACA
>CAMJJL010000027.1 GCA_946406145.1 uncultured Clostridia bacterium
CACTTGCTACGCCTCGCTTTACCTATATTAAAGTAAAGTGTAACGGAGAATATTTTGCCTGTCAACCTATATTTAGGTAATAACGCAAAATCCCATATTATCATTGAATTAACCGAATTTGGGTAACAATGATAGTATGGGAGTTTTTGATATGACTTATGGTGAAATCTATGCGAACCGCATCCGAAGCCTGTGTAAGAAGCGCGGGATCTCGATCAATCAGCTCGCCAAAATGAGCAACGTGCGCCAGTCATCCATCGACAATATCGTCAACGGCAGAACCGGTAACCCCGGCGTTGTGAACCTCCACAAGATGGCAAGCGCGCTGAACATGACCCTCGCTGAGTTCCTCGACTTCAAAGAGCTGAACGCGTTCTCTTTCGAAGATAACGAGGAAGAGTAACGCACATTACAATGCACTGAAAAATCAAGATCATCTTTCATTTCATTGACAAGAAAAAGCTAAATCACAATGGAGCGCACAAAGATTATATAATCACAAGTTTAGAAAGCGATGACTTCCGCCACGGAAATCATCGCTTTTCGATTATGCCGGATTCTTATCCCGTTCTTTGAACGGCGCCCCTTTTTTGAGATACCGTTTTCTGACATACAGCATACAGCACAGACACATGATGATCTGTACGATCGTGGAGCACGGTGTGGCAAGCCCTATTTTGAATAACGACACCGGGACGATCTTGCTCATCAAAAATGATACGGGAACACGCACACAGAACGCGCCGATCACGCCTTGCAGCATGACAAACCGCGTCATACCCAGTCCATTGAAAAAGCCCAAAAAGCAGAACAGGAACGCTGTCAGCAAACAGTCGATCGCGTAGGATCTCAGGTAATCAAACGCCGCCGCAACCACCTCGCTGTCGTTGGAGAACACCGACGACAGCAGATCACCGTGAAAAAAGGAAATATAGAACATCACAACGCCGGCACAGATGGATACCGCAATACCGCAGCGCAACGCCTTTACCGCTCTGTCGTACCGCTTTGCGCCCGCGTTCTGCGCGACAAAGGCTGACATCGCTTGCATAAAGGAAGCGGGTACCAACATAATGAAGCCGCAAACCTTTTCCGCAACGCCTACGCCCGCCGACGGCAGAAGTCCCAGTGAATTGACGATCGCCTGGATGATCAAAAACGATATGCCGACCAGCAGATCCTGCAGCGCGATCGGAAGTCCCAGCTTGGTGATCCTGCCGAACAGCTGTTTATTGATTTTGATAAACTTTTTGCTGAAATCAAAGGGCAGCTTCTTGCGGCGAATCAGGAAGAATGAAATGACAACACTGATCGCCTGCGCAAAAACAGTCGCGATCGCCGCGCCTGTTGTTCCCATATGGAAAACCGCTACCAACAGTAAATCGCCCGCAATATTGAACACGCACGCGATCGCCACCGTCAACAGCGGGGTTTTGGAGTCGCCGATCCCGCGAAAAATACTGCCGATCAGATTATAGGCAATGATGATCAGCGTACCCATGCCGCAAATGCGGATATATGTCGCTGTCAGGTCAAAGGCTTCCTTTGGTGCCTGCATAACCGCTGCAAGTGCGTTCGCTCCGAAAACAATCATCATCGTCATCGCGATACCGATGATTGCGAACAACGAAATGCATGCGCCGATAGTTTCGCCGCCCTTTTTCGATTCGCCCTCTCCGATCTGTCTGGCAAGGAGAATCGTAGCACCCATGGCGAAACTCGACACAAGATTGGTGAGCGTGAGCATCATCTGTGAGCCGGTGGAAACCGCGGAAACGTCCGCAGAGGTCGCGAATTGTCCGACCACCATCAGATCCACCGCACCGTACATCGCCTGCAAAAACAGGGCGAACAGCACAGGCAGTGCGAATTTGACCAGGGGCAAAAGTATTTTACCCTCTGTGAAATTGTTGGTTTTCAGTGTTTTTGTCATAGGCTTCCTCTCCGGCAGCGAGTCGCTGCACCTACTCCCGCCTTTATCGACCGTTCTTTGCCCGGAATATTCCATCAACGGCGAGATCAAAACAAGGTTATTATATAAAGTTCAAAAGCCGGATAAGAAGCAAGCATTTCAGCCTGCCATCTTATCCGGCTTGTTGTTCCGTTCAGGTCAACTTGCCCTCCGATGAGCATATTGATTATAACAGTAAATATGTTGAATGTCAATATTTGTCTTACTGTTAAGCTCCATTACATCACCCTCACATCGGGATTTTTCTCGCCGAAGTTTTCCGTCAACACGGCTTTGATCTCGTCGCGGCTTTTGCCCTTGCTCTCCGCGTTTTTGATGGTCTTGTATGCCTTGAAAAGCGTTGACGGCGCGATCTCGGAGCTGAAATAGCCGATACCCTGATTCCACGCCAACAGTTCGAAAACATCATCGAGCGCAGCGGAATCCAAGCCGTGGATATATGCCTTGACAAGCTCTCTGGTCGCTTGTCTCATTCTGCCCGCGCCGACAGCGTTGGTCAGCGAAAGGAGCAGGCGGATCTCATACGGAAGATGGCGCTTTTCATTGTTCCAAGTGACGTCCCAGAACTGCACCCACCTTGCCGAGTTCCTCGTCAATCAGCGGCATATTCGTGAGCGCGGCAGGGCGCATCGGGATCTCTCCGTTATCCTGCTTTTGCTCCGTGCGGTAGAAATAGGCGTGAAATTCGCTGTCACCGATCTGCTCTGTATGGTGCTCAAAGCCGAGCTGCTCCATTACCTCGTACAGCGGGATCGGGTCGAAGCTCTGCACCATCTCCAAGCCCTCACCGACAGGGGTGTTCATCGCCTGCTTTTTCAGCCCCTGAAAGAAGTTGCCCTGAATACCTCGCACGTCGATTTTCTTGAATGAATCTGTTTTATCTTTCCAATCAGTATAGCCCATTGTTATTCTCCTTAATCTAAAATCTGACCGTCTCTTGCAATCGTCACGACCTGCCACGGAATGAACTTCCCGCTGTTTTTGAGCGCCTGCTCCGCGGCTCTCTGCAAGCCGCCGCAGCACGGCACTTCCATACGGACGATGGTGACGCTCTTGACGTCGTTATTGCTGATGATCTCGGTCAGCTTGTCGGTGTAGTCAACCATATCGAGCTTCGGACATCCAATCAGGGTGATTTTGCCTTTCATAAATTCCTCGTGCATATTGGCATAGGCGTAAGCGGTACAGTCAGCGGCGATCAGCAGCTTTGCACCGTCATAGAACGGTGCGACCGTCGGCAGCAGCTTGATTTGGCAAGGCCACTGGTTGAGCCTTGATACCGGCTTACCTGTTATAACGGGTGTTTCCTCAATTTCGGGTTTGTCAAAGGTCATTGTTTTGGAACCGGGGCAGCCGCCCTGATGATGGTGCATTTCCATTTTCTTTTCCTCCTGTGCTTTCTTAACTGCATTTTCGTCATATTCGGGAGCCTCGCGCTCCTCAAAGGTGATCGCTCCTGTCGGACAGCTCGGCAGACAATCGCCGAAGCCGTCGCAAAAATTCTCACGCATTAGCTTTGCCTTGCCGTTTACCATCTCGATCGCGCCCTCGTGGCACGCGTTGGCGCAAGCGCCGCAGCCGTTGCATTTCTCTTCATCAATGCGGATGATCTTGCGGATCATATTCATTCCTCCCTTGACTTTCTGAGGTCATTATACTATGATGAACTAGACAAGTATGTTGTAATTACAACAAAAGGAGAAAATATGAAGAATTGTTATCACTCGGTCATCTTCAAGGATATGACAGAGAAGGAAATCGAAACGTGCTTGACGGAGCTCCGCGCCACGGAAAAGACATACAAGAAGGACGAAATGATCCTCATGGCAGGCGATACCACCGAACGCTTCGGGCTGGTACTGGAGGGCAGCGTGACGATCGAGAGCAACGATATCTGGGGCAACCGCACGATCCTCAGCCACGTCGGCATTATGCAGTTTTTCGCCGAGACCTACGCCTTGCTCGAGGATGAAACGCTCCTTGTCGACGTCCGCGCAAATGAAAACTGCCGCATCCTGTTTTTCAGAATCGGCAGTTTAAAGAGGTTGCGTTCATCCAATGAGCTGTGGGCGATGAAATTCATCTGCAATATGCTCGAGATCTCCGCGCACAAGAATGTCGTGCTCTCGGGCAGGAGCTTTCACATCTCGCCGAGGACGATCCGTGAGCGGATCTTATCCTATCTCAACACCGTGTCGCTCCAAAAGCACAGCACCGAATTCGACATTCCCTTTGACCGTCAGCAGTTGGCGGACTATCTGAACGTCGACCGCTCCGCGCTGTCGAATGAGCTGAGCAAGCTGCA
The DNA here is from genome assembly GCA_946406145.1 of uncultured Clostridia bacterium. Classification (GTDB taxonomy): domain Bacteria; phylum Bacillota; class Clostridia; order Oscillospirales; family Acutalibacteraceae; genus Ruminococcoides. The sequence continues at coordinate 4,278 of CAMJJL010000027.1, forward strand.
AAGAGAAGGGGTTATATCATGCAGGAAGAATCATTTTGAACTGCTATCTCATTGATCTGAATAAAAAATTTCAAACGTACAAATGGTTCTCTTCCGCATTTTGAAAACAACAGTAAACGACCTCCGGCTTGATCAGCCGAAGGTCGTTTTAGTATGAGTATAACACTTCTGTTTTCAGGCTTCTAAATCACCCACCATTGTTGCAGAGGTGATTCGTGATACTTGAAGTTATATTTCTACAAAATTCTACAATCTTGGGAATTATATCTCTACAATTAGTGGAATTAGCTTTCAACAATCTTGGGAATCAACTTCCAGTAATTATGGGAATTTGCTCTATAAAGCCTTTTTATACCCTTTAATGACGATTTGAAAACAGACAGCTAATACATTGCAGAAGAAATCGAACACGCCGAGAAAAAGAACGGCGCCGATTAAAAACGCATCCGAAAAACAACTTGACAACCGCTGAAACCTAAGCTATCCGTGAACACTGTTTGATTCAACAAAATACGACAGTTTTTTTGTAAAAGATAAACAAAGACAGAAATCAAAATGTTGAAGGGGCTATCGCTACGATCAATGCGACAGCCCCTTTTCTCAATATGAGCGGCAAAAGAGTGAGTAAATAGATTTGAAAGCGAGCGTTTCCTTAAACTTCCTCACGCTCACAGCTTTTTGATGGCGTTCTTCATGGACCTGACATATTCCCCGACGTACAAAGGCGCGTTTTTACCGTGCTTCTCGATCAGCTTGATGATCGCGGAGCCGACGATCGCACCGTCTGAGATATCCGCCATCTTCTTCGCCTGTTCAGGCGTAGAGATACCGAAACCGATTGCGCAGGGAGTATCGGTGTTTCCCCTGATGACTTTGACGATGGAAGCAAGATCGGTCTTGATCTCGCTGCGCATACCGGTCACGCCGAGGCTGGAAACAACATAGATGAAGCCGTCCGCTTCCTTAGCGATCATCGCGATACGGTTCTCGGAGGTCGGCGCGATCAGCGAAACAAGATCGACGCCGTACTTACGGCAGATCGGGAGGAATTCGTCCTTTTCTTCAAAGGGCAGATCAGGCAGGATCAGTCCGTCTATCCCGATCGCCCTACAGGTCGAAATAAACCTTTCTGCGCCGTAGGAGAACACGACGTTCGCGTATGTCATAAAGACCATCGGAACGCTGACGTCACAGCGCAATTCTTTGACGAGGGCAAATACACGATCGGTCGTGACGCCGTGTGATAGCGCTCTGAGATTCGCCCCTTGTATCACAGGGCCTTCCGCTGTAGGATCGGAGAACGGGATACCCAGCTCGATCAGGTCGGCGCCGTTTTCAGCGGCAGAGCGGACGACCGCCGCGGTGGTTTCCAAGTCGGGATCGCCGCAGGTGATGAAAGGGATGAACGCCTTTCCGTTTTCAAACGCTTTGCGGATATTACTCATGGATATCCTCCCCTCTGTAGCGCGCGATGGCGGCACAGTCCTTGTCGCCTCTGCCGGAGATCGTGATCACGATGATCTTATCCTTATCCGTTGTCGGCGCGAGCTTCATCGCGTGCGCGACGGCGTGAGCCGATTCGATGGCGGGGATGATCCCCTCGGTCTTTGCGAGATATTCAAAGGCGCAGACCGCTTCCTCGTCCGTGATCGGCACATATTCCGCGCGTCCGATATCGTGCAGATGGGCGTGCTCGGGTCCTACGCCGGGATAGTCCAGCCCCGCCGAGATGGAATACACAGGAGCGATCTGACCGTATTCATCTTGACAGAAATAGGATTTCATTCCGTGGAAGATGCCGAGTCTGCCGGTGGCGATGGTCGCGGCGGTCTCAAAGGTATCCACTCCCCTTCCCGCCGCTTCACAGCCGATCAGCCGGACGTCCCTGTCGTTGATAAAATGATAAAAACTGCCGATGGCGTTGGAGCCGCCGCCGACGCAGGCGATCACCGCGTCGGGCAGTCTGCCTTCCTTCTGCAGGATCTGTTCTTTGATCTCCTTGGATATGACCGCCTGAAAATCACGGACGATGGTCGGGAACGGATGCGGTCCCATCACGGAACCGAGGCAATAATGGGTGTCGCTGATGCGTGAGGTCCATTCGCGCATCGCTTCCGATACCGCGTCCTTGAGCGTTGCGGTACCCGACTTGACGGGAATAACCTGAGCTCCGAGCAGCCGCATACGGTAGACGTTCAACGCCTGGCGGATCGTGTCCTCTTCCCCCATGAACACCACGCACTCCATCCCCATCAAGGCGGCGGCGGTCGCAGTGGCTACGCCGTGCTGACCCGCTCCCGTCTCCGCGATCAGACGGGTCTTGCCCATCTTTTTTGCCAAAAGCGCCTGTCCGAGAACGTTGTTGATCTTATGCGCGCCGGTGTGGTTCAGATCCTCGCGCTTGAGGTAGATCTTCGCGCCGCCGAGATCGTTCGTCATTATCTCGGCAAAATACAATCTGGAAGGTCTGCCGGCATATTCGTTGAAAAGCTCCCCGAGTTCTCTGTTGAATCCGGGGTCGTTTTTATAATGATCATACGCTTTTTCCAGCTCGATCACGGCGTTCATCAGCGTCTCGGGGATGTACTGACCGCCGTGAATACCAAAGCGTCCGTTAGGGTTCGTCATGATCTGTCTTCCTTTCTGACCGCGGCGATAAAAGCCGCCGCTTTCTCTCTGTCTTTCAAACCGTCCGTTTCAATACCGGAGCTGACGTCCACCGCATAGGGGTGCAGAAGCCTGACGGCTTCATAGACGTTATCGGGCGACAGCCCTCCCGCGAGAAAGTACGGTCTTTTGGCGTTCTTCAATAACGACCAGTCAAATACGGCGCCTGTTCCCGCTCCCGAATCCAGCAGGACATGATCGGCAGAACACCGCTCCGCCTCGGCGATATCGTCGCGCGTTTTGATTTGAAACGCCTTGATGATCGGCTGATCGGTAAGCTGTCTTAACCCTTGTATATATGCCTCATCCTCGCCGCCGTGGAGCTGGGCGAGGTCGATGATACCGCTGTTCAAAAGGTCGGCAACAATCTCAGGTGTTTCATCGACAAACACCCCGACCGCCCTGATCTCGGGGTCGAGCAGAGCTTTGAGCTGAGCCGCCTTTTCGGGATCGACATATCGTTTGCTCTTTTGCGCAAACACAAAGCCGATGTAATCGGGCTTCAATTCGTTTGCCATATCTATATCACAGGGGCGGGACAATCCGCACAGCTTGATTTTTGTCATAGCAAGCTCCTTAACTGTCTGAGCTTTTCCTTTTTGTCGGGCGCTTTCATGAGGGCTTCGCCGATCAGCACCGCGTCCGCGCCGATATCACGCAGACGTCTGACGTCCTCCGCGCTTTTGACGCCACTTTCCGATACGAAAAGGATCTCCTGCGGGATCAGCAGTCTGAGCCTTGCGCTGTTTTCGGTATCGACTGAAAAATCCTTGAGATCGCGGTTATTTACACCGATGATCCGCGCGCCTGCCCTGACCGCCGTGCCGATCTCAGCTTCATCATGCGCTTCCACCAAAGCCGACAGACCGAGCGTATCGCAGATGTCGATGTATTCCTTGATCTGTCTTTCGCTCAGGATCGAGCAGATCAGCAGGACAGCCGACGCACCAAGCGTCTTTGCTTCATAGATCATGTATTCATCGACTGTGAAATCCTTCCGCAGACAGGGGATCGATACAGCGTTCGCGATCTCTTTGAGATACGCGTCACTGCCCAAAAACCATTTCGGCTCAGTCAGGACGGAGATACAGTCCGCGCCCGCCGCTTCATAGTCCCTCGCGATCTGCACATACGGGAACTCCGCTGCGATCAGCCCCTTGGAGGGGGAAGCCTTCTTGCACTCGCAGATGAAGGAGATATCCTGCCTTTTCAACGCTTTTTCAAAGGAGAAAGTACCTTTCGGCAGTTCTTCCGCCTGCCTTCTGATCTCAAAGAACGGTGTTGTCCGTTTTGCTTCCTCCACTCTTGCCTTCGCATGCTCCGCAAGTCGGTCGAGGATCGTCATACTTCCACCTCGGGACGGTTGCTGACCTTAATCAGCTTATTCAGCGTTTGGAACGCCTTGCCGGAATCGATGAGCTGCGCGGCAAGTGTTATGCCGTCCTGCATACTGTCCGCCTTGCCGCCGATATACAGCGCCGCGCCCGCGTTCATCAGCACGGCGTTGCGCTTGTGTCCTTTCTCACCGCTCAGGATCGCGCGGGTGATCTGCGCGTTCTCCTCGGGCGTACCGCCCCTGAGATCGTCCTTTGTACAGCGTTCAAAGCCGAATTGTTCGGGCGTGATGACCGACGACTTGAACCATCCGTCCTTGATCTCGCAGATCGTTGTCGGCGCGCTCAGGGAGATCTCATCCAGCTTTTCCTGCCCATATACGACCATGCCGCGGCGCACGCCGAGATTGACCAGCACCTGCGCCAGCGGCTCGACCAGATAATCGTCGTACACGCCTAAGAGCTGCATGGACGGCGAGCCGGGATTTGTGAGCGGGCCGAGGATATTGAACACGGTGCGGAAACCCAGTTCCCTGCGGATACTGCCGACGTATTTCATAGAGGTATGATACTTCTGCGCGAAGAAGAAGCAAATACCGACCTCATCAAGCAACTCGATGCATCGCGCGGGACTTTGGTTGATATTCACGCCCAGCGCTTCCAGACAGTCCGCTGTGCCGCATAAGGAGGACGCTGCTCGGTTGCCGTGCTTTGCGACCTTCATCCCGCCTGCCGCCGCTATGATCGCCGTGGTAGTGGAGATGTTGAAACTCTGCGCGTTATCGCCGCCTGTACCGACGACCTCAAAAAGCTCCATACCGGTATCAACCTTGGTGGCGTGATCGCGCATCGCCGCGGCACAGCCCGCGATCTCATCCGTTGTTTCCGCTCTCGCGCTCTTTGTCGAAAGCGACGCTAAAAAGGCTGCGTTCTGGGTTGCCGTCGTCTCTCCGCTCATGATCTCGTTCATGACGGCATATGCTTCGTCATAAGTAAGATCCTCCTTGCTGACGATTTTTTCGATTGCTTCCTTGATCATCATAAACCTTCCTTTACTTTATTATCAAAATAGCGACTTACTCAGCCGATCAAAAAATTCTTCAATATGGTTTTGCCGTCCGGCGTCAGGATAGATTCAGGGTGGAACTGTACGCCGTAAACGGGGAATATCCTGTGCTGTACCGCCATGACCTCGCCATCTTCCGTTGTCGCTGTAACGCGCAGACAGTCAGGGATGGTATCGGGATCGACGGCAAGGGAATGATAACGCGCGACAAGGGCGTTATCGGGACAGCGGCTGAACAGCGGACAGGCGGAGTTAAAATGCACCTCACTCTGCTTGCCGTGCATGAGCTGTTTTGCGTAGGTGATCGTCGCGCCGTACACCGCGCAGATCGCCTGATGTCCGAGACACACGCCGAGGATCGGTATCTCCGCGCCGAGCTTTCGCACCACCTCGATGATGACGCCCGCGTCCTCGGGCCTGCCGGGTCCCGGGGAAAGGATAATACGGTCGGGATGAAGCGCGCGGATCTCCTCTACCGTCAGCTCGTCGTTGCGAATGACCTTGATATCCGGGTCGATCTCGCCGATATACTGGTACAGGTTATAGGAAAAGCTGTCATAGTTGTCGATCAGTAAAACCATCATTCCACCTCCTGCGCGATCTCAAGCGCCGTGAGCGAGGCTCTCGCCTTGTTCAGGCACTCCTCATATTCCTTGACGGGGTCGGAGTCGGCGACGATCCCCGCGCCGCTCCTGACAAACACCTTGCCGTTCTTCTTATAAGCGATACGGATAGCGATACAGGTGTCCATATTGCCGCTGAAGTCGATATAGCCGATCGCGCCGCCGTAGATGCCGCGCTTGTTGTTCTCCAGCTCTCCGATCAGCTGACAGGCGCGTATCTTCGGCGCGCCGGAGAGAGTGCCCGCGGGCAGTACCGCCTCGATCGCGTCGAGCGCGTCGCGATCCTCTCTGATCTCTCCCCGAACCGTCGAGCCGATGTGCATAACATGGGAGAACCGTTCGACGGAGCGGAGCTTTTCGACTTGCACCGTACCGTAGCGGCTGATCCTGCCGAGATCGTTCCTGCCAAGATCGACCAGCATATTATGCTCCGCGAGCTCTTTTTCATCATGAAGAAGCTCATTTTCCAGCGCCTTGTCCTCTTCTTCCGTTTTTCCTCGCGGTCTTGTTCCCGCAAGTGGGAAGGTGTGGAGTATGCCGTCCTCCAGCTTGACCAGGGTCTCCGGTGACGCGCCCGCGACCTCGACGTCCGTCCCGGAAAAGTAGAACATATACGGCGATGGGTTGATGGTCCTGAGTACGCGATAGGTGTTGAGCAGACTGCCTTCAAAGGGAGCTGACAAGCGGTTCGACAGTACGATCTGGAAGATATTGCCCTCGTAGATATGGCGCTTGGCTTTCTCTACCATCGCGCAGAATTGTTCCTTATCAAACAGCGGCTCGACCTTGCCCAAGAGCTTACCTGCAGGCTCGGTTTTCTTTGCCCCGTTTTTCAGGAGAGCTTTGAGCTGTTCGAGTTCCATGACCGCTTTGTTGTAGCCGACCTGAACGTCGTCCAAAGGCATATTGACGATGAGGATGATCTTCTGTCCCAGATGGTCAAAGGCGATGACCTTGTCGAACAACATTAGATCAACGTCCTTGAAGTTCTCGTTATCTTCAACGTCGCGCTTTACGCTCGGCTCGCTGTATGCGAGATAGTCATAAGAAAAGTACCCGACCAATCCGCCTGTGAAGGGCGGCAGATAGTCAAACCGCGGGCTTTTATATTCGCTGAGGATCTGTCTGAGATAGGCGGAGGGGTCGTCGGTTCTTACTTTCAGCTTTCCGAGCGTCATCTCTCCGTCAACGCAGGTGATCTCCATCTTCGGCTCAAAGCCGAGGAAGGTGTACCGTCCCCATGTTTCGTTCGCCTGAGCGGATTCCAGCATATAACAGTGCGTGGATACATTTTTCAGGATCCGCATCGCTTCGATCGGCGTGGTGAAATCCGACAGGATCTCTGTGCTCACAGGGATCACATCGTATTTCTTTGAAGAAGCGATCTCCTTGACCTGATGATAATCCGGCAGTATTTTCATAATTGACCCTCCGTTTATAATAAATAAAAAAGTCCTCGACAGAATAAACTTCTGTCAAGGACGAATCATCTAATCCGCGGTGCCACCTTGATTCACAGCATGACCTGTGCGCTTAGCAGGATACCAACATATCCCCGGCAAATGACGTCTGCCTGCAACGTCGCAGAATACTCTGTGACAAAAGTCACATTTGACTGCGCCCTCAGCGGTCCATTTGACAACTTGTTTCTGACCCGACTCTCAGCAACACGGGTTCTCTGTACAGGCGTGATTGCCGTTATCTCCGCTTCAACGGTTTGAGGTGTTAAATTTTTACATAATATATCACAAATGGGGTGGAATGTCAAGAGTTTTTTGCATAATTATTTGAGGCGCACATGTTTTTTCAGGACTATCATAGACGTAAGGCAAGCGGTATGATATATCGATAACTGCAACGGAGTATTGATATAAAATGATTTGGTAGGTCGACTCAGAAATAATAAACGAGCATAGATCTCATCACGGAGAACTCTATGCTCGTTTTCTTTTTGCTTTATGCTCTGTTGAATTTCTCTTTCGGCTGTTTGCATCTCGGACAGCGCCAGTCGTCGGGCAGGTTCTCGAAGGCTATGCCGTCATTTTCCGCAGGATCGTACACATATCCGCAGACGGAGCAGATGTAGATACCCGTCGCCTCCTGCTCGGTGAAGTCGATCTCGGCAAAAACCGTCTCAACGGGATGGGCGAGATCCATCACGCGCTTTGCTTCAAGATTCTCATAGCCCTGGGGCGTATGCGTACCACAGTAGACGGTCGGATGATCGCGAACGAACTCGCGCACTCTGCCGAGGGTGGTGAGCGCCTCCTGAAGGTCATCAAAGACGACGCTTTGCTTGTTCTCATAGAGCGCCTCATCCACATAGGTGATGTCGCCATGGAGCATATAGAAGAGACCGCCGTCCTCGACAATCACAAGGCTGTTGCCCTTGGTGTGACCCTTAGCTTTGATGAAATAGATACCGTCGCGGATCTTCTGGCTCTCGGGGAAGTTATAATACGCGCCGTCGGTGAAGGTCACGGGCACGATGTTGTCGATACCCTGTAATTCGGTGGCGTCAAGCTCCTCGGCGTTGACATAGATCTTCGCGTTCGGGAAAGACTTTAATTCGCCAGAATGGTCGCTGTGCCTGTGGGTCAGCAGGATCTTCGTTACCTGCTCGGGCTCATAGCCGAGAGCGCGGAACGCCTCCATATAACTGCAAATATCCTTACCTGTATAGGCGGCGACTTCCTTGTCGGGCTTCTCCTCGGGAGTGCCCGCGGGAAGTCCCGTATCGACTAAGATGACCTCGTCGCCTGTGTCGATCAGGTAATTTTGCAGACTGCCGCGATAGCGGATATCCATACTGTACTTCTCAGGACCTTCTTCCGCGCCGAACGCGAACAGCTGGGAATAGAATCCGTCTTTTCTGAATTTGACTGCTTTGATCTCCATGTGATCGTCCTCCTTTATCTTTTATCTTTTAACTTTCATATCTGCTTATCATCAGAATCGAATCGTTTCGGGCGCCTCGGTAAAGGAGCTGAAGGTGGCGGTCGCGTCCTTGAAATACAGCATTTGCATATTGCCGTCGTCGGGGCTGTATATCGCCTTGAGGCTCGGCATCTTCTCGAGCATGGCGACCATCACGTCGCGGTTGTCGTCATTGATCAGCTCACCCGCGATCCGAATCCACTTTCCGCCCTTGAAGGCGCAGATCTCAGCCTTCGGATTGACGGCGAGCTGTTTGGACACAGGCTTCACCTTACCCGTCTGGATATAGAGCTTTCCATCATAAATGAGAGCCGTTCCAAAGGGTCTGACTCTCGGCTGATCGCCCTCAACGGTCGCAAGGTAGTAGGTCTGTGCTTCGTCCAAAAATTGGCATACTCTCTCGATATCTGTCATGATAAATACCTCCGTTTTATTCTTTCCATGCGCTGTTTTGCGCTTCATATCATTCACCCGAATCAGAATATGATACTATCATCATATCAAATATTGAACCGTTTGTCTATGACGGAATGGATCATCTTACCACAATGATCGTCAGCATGACGAGTTCATCCTCGCCCGTGTTGATGATAGAATGCTGTACCGCCATCATATCGCGCGGGATGCCGTTGACCTGCGCGATCGAGATGCCGTGACCGTCGGCGTCCTTCATGCGGAAGCCGGAGTCGTGGTTTTCCGATGCGTCCTTCTTTTCGTGTTTTTTTGCAAAGCCGAACGCTTCATACTAATCCTTCCCTATCGGCTCATTCCCGAGCTGATACAGGGAGGATATTCTTATTGATATTATTTTGGCAGAAACAGATCAACTCTCAAACGCTCATGGCTTCATTGATCGCGCTGATAAAGTCTTGCATGAATCGTTCTCTGATTGGTTCATCTACTTCGAGGAGCGAAAGATAGGGGTTGAGATCCTCGAGCTCGACCAACAGCAATCTACCGTCCTTTGTTCGGCAGGCGTCCACGCGCTGGATACCTCTTTTGATCGTGTTCCACTCGATGAACCGCTTTGCGAAGGCGAGATCATCCTCGGTATACGGATATGCTTTTAGCTCCCAGCGTTTGTCTTTGTCGGGCGCGTACAAAGCGTACTCGAATTGATCGTTAATGAAATAGAAGGACACCTCATACTCAAGATCGACCGCAGGCTGAATCAGCATCACGCCGTCGGTCAGCTGACGGCTTTCAAGCTCTGCTCGCGTCAGGAATTCCAGACCGATGGAATCCGCGCCGTCCTTCGGCTTGATGACATAGCGATCAATCTCAGGCAGAATCGAAAAGTCATCCGGCGTATCGATCGTCGGGATCACGGGATAGTTCTGTCGGGTCAGCTCCAACAGGTACTCCTTGCCCCTCATATCCGCCTTGCCGCTGAATGTGTTAAAGGTATTGAGCCCGTTTTCTTTCACCCTCTGCATGAACGAATCGTATATCTCCCTGAATCCGCTCACGCCTCCCGTGTTTCTGAAAACGATCAGGTCAGCGTCCTTTTCAAAGCTCTCACTGCACTTCGGGTGACACAGCGCAACGTCATAATTGTCTTTGAGCCGAGAGGTGATATAGATATCCTCCTCGCAGTAGTTTCTTCCCTTTGCCTGATATGCTAAATCCGTAAGGTATAAAATCTTCTTCATGTTGCCGTTCCTTCCTTCGATACCTCTATCTTAACATACAAATTCAAAACTGTCTACATAGCTGTTTTGCATCAATACAAAAGCAACTTGATTTTTACGTTCACCTAAGGTATCATATCATTTTTCAGATAACAAGCATTTTACTCAAAACAAATACTCCCTTATCAGCCGAATCAATTCGGCTAACTCCGAACAGGAACCCAGTAATAAATGATCAAACCCACGAGTGTCATATCGGTCACTGTTGCGAGTGTTTCTTTGTTAAGGCACGGTAATAATTTCCTCGTATGATATTTAAATTCTAACAATTTCATTACTTGAAAACATTTCAGAGAATCTCCCTGTTTCAGAAAAAAGTATGATATAATAGCAATAGTGTTATTATCCGTAGGTGAGAATATGACAAACTATAATAAAGCGGTTGCTCTGTGGCAGAGCCGCAAAATCTCAAATGACGCTGAGCTTGCCGAAGCTCTCAACGGTCACAGTATCACGTTCGCCTATCATTCCGGTAAGATAGAGAATGATAAGATCACTTATCACGATGTGCGCGAGATCTTTGAGCATGACGGTGTGACATCATATACCGGAGATCTAAGAACATTGTTTGAAATCAGAAACGCAAAAGAAGCCAATGAGCTATTCTTGGTCTCTTTTAATGAGCGCCGACCGATCGACGAAGGTCTGGTAAAGAAATTTCAGTTTCGGCTTACCCGGAACACCTATGATACACGGCGCTATCAGTTAGGAGAGCGCCCCGGTGAATATAAGCTTCACGATTATGTAACAGGCAAAGAGGAAATCGGAGCCGCTCCCGAAGATGTTGCTGAGGAAATAGAGGAATTGCTTGCAGAAATACAGGATATATCTGATAATACCGTCTTGACTGCCGCAGCGTACTTTCACGCGAAGTTTGAGAACATCCATCCTTTTGCCGACGGCAACGGAAGAACAGGTCGGCTGTTGATGAACTATCTGCTTGTGCTGCATAACCATCCTCCGATCGTTATCCATGAGGAAGATCGCCGCTCTTATTTTGAAGCGTTGGAAACATGGGACACCGCACAAGAGCTGATGCCTCTGATCAACTTTCTGAAAGAGCAAACAGCCAAAACATGGCAGAAGCAAATCGCGCGCGCCGAGAAAAAGAACAACACCGTTTAATCGAAACATACCCTCAAAACAACTTGACTTCTACGTTCACCTAAGCTTCAATACGCAAAACGAATCCTCCCCTATCGGCTCATTCCCGAGCTGATACAGGGAGGTTTTTACCTCGACAACCGTTGTTTTCACCCTTCACATAAATGAAACCTCGGATATGCGAAATTGGTGCGAAATCGACGCGAAACTCATGCGAAATTCCCCTTGATATATTTCGCATAAGGTGATATAATATACAAAACGATAGCGGGGAGAGAGCAACATGAAGTATTACAGCATTACCGAGGCCGCAGGGCTGTTAAAGATTTCACCGAGAAGGCTTCAGCAACTATGCACATCCGGTGAAATCGCGGGCGCTGAAAAAGCCGGTCGCAAATGGCGCATTCCGGAAAGCTCTATATCGGCTATGCTCGGTAAATCGGAAAACCAGAAAAAGCCTTTGCCGGTCGGTATCTCGGACTACAAAGATGCTTCGACTGAATATTATTATGTCGACAAGACGCTGCTCATCAAGGACTTCCTGGACAAGAAGCCGAAAGTATCCCTGTTCACCCGACCGCGCCGCTTCGGCAAAACACTGAACATGGATATGCTTCGCGTGTTTTTTGAAAAAACAGATGTAGATACCTCACGCTATTTCCGTGATAAGGCAATCTGGAGTTGCGGAAACTCTTATACGGATTATCAGGGAAAATATCCTGTTATCCATTTGTCCTTCAAGGATGTGAAATGCACAAGCTGGCAGGAAACCTACAGCATGATCATACGACTGATCGCGCTTGAGTTTCGCCGCCATATTGAACTCGAAAACAGCGAAAAGTTGAACAAATACGAGAGAGAACAATTTGTAGCTCTCGCTAACAGCACCGCAGACGCATCGGAATATCAATTATCGCTGCAAATTCTCTCCCTTCTGCTTCATAAGCACTATGGCAAAGAAACGATCATTATCATTGATGAATATGACACACCCATCCAGCAAGGACATACCTGCGGCTTCTATAATGAGGTCATTGAGTTTATGCGTAATTTCTTCTCAGGCGGTCTTAAGGATAACAGCCATCTTGCCTACGGCTTTTTGACCGGTATTCTGCGCGTGGCAAAAGAAAGCATATTCAGCGGATTAAATAACTTAGTCGTCTACTCCATTCTTGATAAGCCTTACAGTCAGTATTTCGGCTTCACCAAAGACGAGGTAGAACAAATGCTAACCTACTATGGCTATCAGGAAAAGCTCACAGAAGTGTGCGAATGGTATGACGGCTATCTGTTCGGCAACACGGAGATCTTCAATCCGTGGTCTGTCATCAACTATGTTTCAGAGGAATGCTTCCCAAAGGCATTCTGGCAATCCACCGGCAGTAACGATATCATCGGCGAGATTATTTCTTCTGCTGATGACGATATTATCAAAAGCCTGTATCAATTACTGAACGGAGATACGGTTACCTCATATGTTGATACCAGTGTTATCTATCCGAAGGTACAGAGCGATCCCTATAGTATCTATAGCTTCCTGCTGGTTGCAGGCTACTTGAAAGTTTCAAAAACCTATCCTCAGAACGACGGAAATTATATGTGTGAGATCGCCATACCTAACAAAGAAATCGCCTTTGTATATGAGAAAGAGGTTCTTGATAAAACCGGAAGAACCAGCTTTGCGATAGAGATCCAGCAGGCAATCTTTACCGGCAATGCTGCCAAACTGCAAAAGCTTCTCGAGAAATTCATGCTCAATTCTATTTCTGTTTTCGATGGAACAAACGAAAGCTTCTATCACGGAATGATGCTGGGTTTATGCGCTGCGCTAAGCAATCAATACAGAATAAAATCAAACAGTGAATCCGGCTACGGAAGATTTGATATTTCGCTGATTCCCGATAAGCATACAAACCCCGGCTTCATCTTTGAATTTAAACACGCGAAGACCAACAATCAAGACTTAGGGGCGCTCGCAGACGAAGCTCTCACACAAATCGATGAAAAGAAATACGACACCGAAATGAAAACACTCGGCGTAGCAAATATCATCAAAATCGGTATTGCGTTCAGGGGAAAGAAAGCTGTTGTAAAACAATCAAACTAATACATGGCTTGTAATTATATCCTTTTTGACCTCTAACGCCCTCGACTTCGATAGGTTTAACCCCCGGAATAATGAGGCCAGTCTTTAGACCCCGGTACACCGAACGATAAGGAATTTCCCCATTGATCATTTATCGGAAAAGGTACTGACATTTACTTGACAACCACTGAAACCTAAGCTACAATACGCAAAACGGATCCTCTCTCGGCAGGCGCTGAAAGGCACCTTTTCGGGAGAGGACTTTTTTGACCACAACGGCGACCACAAACGGACGAAAACCATGTGGAAGCAGTGGGTACAAGAGCACCGAAAAGCACCGAAAATGCACCAAATGGCGCGTAACGGAACGAACAGAACGCTAAAACATGAGTTTGGGAGCAGGATGTCGGGGGTTCAAATCCCTTCACTCCGACCATATCAAGACCATACCGTTGATACAATGTCGATGGTATGGTTTTTCTCATTCCTAAGCCATTTCTCAAAGATAGTTCCTTTATGCTAAGTAAATAATTGAACACAAAAACGCCCTGTTTCCCGGTTTTGATAAGCTGCCGAAAAACAGAGCGTTCGTTTTTTATTGCGAATTAAGAATTATAAAATACGTGCGATCGGCGAGGTAAAAAGCAGGGTTATGTAATCGGGTTACAGATCCTCTCGGGCGCCGGTAACTGTGCAAGGTGACGCTGAATACAAGTAGCATCTATAATAAGCACCGAGCCGTCACCATCGACATCTGCGGCTTCTTCGCAATATGCGTATGTAGGAATACTTGCAAGATGACGTTGAATCGCAGTTGCATCAATGATTGAAACTTCTCCATCACCATCCACATCGCCAAGAATACTCTTTTTCCCTTGCGCTACAATATAAACACTGAAATGATCGGTATAAAACATCAGATAACCACTACGCCAAACAGCATTCATATCTGTATAGGAGGCGTTATCTTCTACACGGTACACCTTAGCGTTCGCATCGTCACAGGGAATTTGTACCCTAACATTATTCTCGGGTTGCACCTGCAAATCGCCCTTCATCAATGTAATATTGTAAACGTTTTTCGGGGCGATCAAACTTTTTGCGGCGTCGTCAGCCTGGTGATCTGTAAGGATATCGACACTAAATTCCATGTCCTCGGGTATATCAAGAATGACTTTGGAACCATCATCGGTCTTTGATGACAGACAAATAAATGTGAATCCTTCATTATCTGCATAAGTTTTTGCCTCGCTGCCATCAAAACCGTAGATCGTAAAGTGTTCCTCTTTCAAAGTTTTCCAATTCTCACCTTCATAATATCCAAACGCATAATTATCGATGCTATTGACAGATTTAGGGACCGTGATACTCATCAATCCTGTACAGCCGTAAAAAGCTCTAAATCCGATACTTGTGACCGAGTCAGGGATGTTGACGCTTGTCAATCCCGTGCAGCCGGAAAACACTTCTTGGTTAATTCTTTTGACAGAGTCGGAAAGCGTAACGTTCGTCAAACCTGTACATCCTTCAAATGCACCTCTGTCGATACATGTGACGGAAGCAGGGATTGTAATGCCTGTCAGTCCTGTACAATCAGCAAACGCATATTCACCGGTTCTCGAGACAGAATTGGAGATTGTAACATTCATCAATCCTGTGCATTCTGAGAATGCCATATATCCGATACTCGTGACAGAGTCAGGAATCGTAATACTTATCAGGTTTGTACATTCGGAAAATGCATTATCACCAATACTGGTAACAGAATCGGGAATAACAGAAGATTTACACCCGATATACAACTCGTCCTTTTTTGTTTTAATAATAGCGTTGCAGTCATCACGACTGTCAAATACGGTATTGCCCTCTGCTACTGTTAAGCTCTCAAGTCCGGAACAGCAGCTAAACGAATCGTAACCAATATCAGTGACGGATTGCGGTATTGTCATACATGTCAAACTTGAACAATTGGCAAACGCATCGTAACCAATAGTAGTGACGGAATCGGGAATAACTGTGTTCTGACAGCCGCGAATCAGCGTATTCGTTTCTGTTTTGATAATAGCATTACAGTTATCACGGCTATCATAAATAGTATTTCCCTCTGTTACTGTTAAACACACAAGTCCGGGACAATCATAAAACGCATTTGTAGACACATAGGTGACAGAGTTACCAACCGTTACTTTTTCCAGTTCTGTACATCCACGAAACGCTAATTGACCGATAGAGGTAACGCCATTTTCAATTACCACTTCGGTAATTCCCGCATTGCACCAAGGAGCGCAATTGCTACTGCCTATATCATACGAATTATAATTCCCCATTTTACCATTACCGGAGATTGTTAGTACAGTGCTTTCAATCCTCCATATACAGTCGCCAGTGATACCGATAGACGTTGGATCCTGAGAACTGGTACCAAGACTTACAAATGCAAAACCACTATTATTGGCATAGGTTTCAGCCTTACTGCCCTCATATCCGTAGACTGTAAAGTCATTATTTTTGCCATAGTCAGCATAGCCAAACGCTTTAAAACCAATTTCTAGCACAGAGTCAGGAATACTGACTTGTGTCAATCCGGTACAGCTGTAGAATGCCAATTGATCAATAATTATAACAGAGTCAGGAATTGTTACGCTTGTCAATCCAGAACAACCTGAAAAGGCATATTCACAAATACGCGTAACAGAGTCGGGAATCGTTAAACTCGTCAGACTTGAGCATTTCTCAAACGCTCTTTTGCCTATACTGGTAACAGAACCAGAAATCGTTACGCTTGTCAGTCCCGTACAGCCGTCAAACACATATTCGTTGATACTCGTGACGGAGTCTGGGATAATGATGCTTGTCAGTCCCGTACAGTTGTAAAACGCAAAGCTATCGATGCTTGTGACCGAGTCAGGGATGTTGATGCTTGTCAGTCCCGTGCAGCCATAAAACGCAGAGCTGCCGATACTCGTGACCGAGTTGCCGATCGTCATGCTCGTCAGTCCCGTACAGCCCTCAAACGCAGAGCCGCCGATACTCGTGACCGAGTCAGGGATATTGATGCTCGTCAGTCCCGTACAGCCCTCAAACGCAGAGTTACCGATACTCGTGACCAAGTCGGGGATGTTGATGCTTGTCAGTCCCGTACAGTTATAAAACGCAGATCTGCCGATACTTTTGACCGAGTTACCTATCTTCACGCTCGTCAAACCCGTACAGTCATAAAATGCCTCGGTGCCGATACTCTTAACGCCGTCTGTGAGAATGACCTCGGTGATATTGGTTCCCCACGGAGCCTTAATTACCCATCGATCATAATCACTCATCTTACCGCTACCGCTGATGGTCAGCACGGTACCGTCGAGTGACCATGTACAGTCACCGGTCCAGCCGCTGTCCGCGCCGGTCGCCGACGCGTCGATTTCTTCAGCCGAAATACTGAACGGCACAATGCCGAATACGCTGATCACCATAATCAGCGACAGCAGTAGGCTGATGATTTTTGTATGCTTGCCCATGTTTTCCTCCTCATTCATTTTGTCATCCTTCGGAACGATCCTCAGGACGGAACGAGATTGATTCTCAATAATTCTCGTTTTAGAGAACGGTTAATAATTATACTATACCATTTTCATTATGCTTTTGCAACCTTTTTATTTGACAAATATTGACCTTTTATTCGAATAAAATTGCCGCTTCGGAACCCTCAGTCAGTTTCCTTTAGGAAAGGGAGCCTATGCTCCTCGCAATGACAATTTGTATAAAATGAACGCGACCCATGCGAAAGTGAACGCAAGGTAATAAAAACCGCTACTCACCGACCGCATATTCTTACTGTATCATTTCTATGGTGCAGAGCCAAAACAGCCCTCAATCTTGGTGCTTGAGGGCTGTTTTCATTGTTTAAATCTTTGTTATTTCCAAACGATTTAACATATAACAACTTATAATTTAAAGGTTTATTATTCAGCACAAAAGTTTTTAAGCAACTTACTGCTCGTGTCACAATTTGATAGAACATACCATAAAGATCGTAATAACTCTTTGTATGATACTTCAATTCATTATTATCGTCATATGCAAAAACCGTATCCATAATTAAAACCACCTTAAGAATCTTTTATTGACAGTTTTTCTATATATACTTCCTTCTCCTTCTTGATCCTTGCTTTCACCTCTTCGATCATGGCGTTGAACTTTTGCTCACACTCTTCATAGGTTTGGGCGTAGACGTTGTGGGGTTTGCGCTTGCCTTGCGCGTTCGTGGGCGTATAGCGACCCTCGTAGAGGTGATCGTTCAGCTTGTAGATACCGCCGGTTCCCGATCGGCGGTATTTTCTTTTATAGGGCTTGAACGGCTTCGGTCTCTCCCGTTTTTCGGGCTCAGGGAGCTTTGCTTCATGCTCTTCGAACGCATCGCTCGTACCGATACCACCCTCGATCTTCTCAGCTGCTTTCCTCTCCATTTCGCTCGTGATATGGCTGTAAGTATTGAGCGTGGTCGCGACTGAGGAATGCCCGATGATCATCGACACCGTCTTGACGTCCATGCCGTACTCGAGGGCGTAGGTGGCGAAGGTGTGTCTGAGATCGTGGAAGCGCACGCCTGTGATGCCTGCGTGCTCCATCACGTTGATGACCTTTTTGCGAAGCGCTTTCGGATCGCGCGGTTTCGCGCTGTCACGCGGCGAGGGAAAGATCCACGGCGAGTCGGTCTTTTCTTTCAGCTCCCGCATGACTTGCAGGACAGTATCGGGCAGGTAAACCGTCCGCTCGCTCTCCTTCGTCTTGAGCGAGGATTCCTCAAGACCGTTCTCGGTGCGGATGATCTGCCGGCTGATGCGTAACGCGCCCGAGGAGAAATTGAGATCATCCCATTTCAGACCGCATAGCTCTCCGCGCCTAACGCCCGTGCTCAGCTCGAGCAGGATGATCTCATACGCGCCGTCCTCCTTTGCCTGTAACAGCAGGTTCCTGAACTGCTCATGCGTGAGGATGTGTATCTCAGCCTGTTTCTTCGGCGGGAGCTTGGTGCCTTTCGCGGGGTTGGAGCGCAGGAGCTTCTGCTCTGTTGCTTTCCTCAGCGCAGAGCTGATGATGATCCCCATCTTGCGGACGGAGGAATCGGACATTCCCGCGCCGTAGACATTGCGCAGGGTGAGCCTGCCGTTTTTCTTCTCGTTGCTGAGGAAGGTCTGGATATCCTCCTGGGTGAGCTTTGAGAGCGGGATCTCCCCTATCCGCGGATTGATGTGCTGATAGATGAAGGTCTCATACTGCATGTGCGTGCCGATCTTTGACTTCGGCTTGACATACAGCTTGTACCACATATCGAGTCAGTCGGCGAGCTTCATATCGGGCTTTGCCTGCCGTCTGGAGACGCCGATCGCAGGGGCATGTTTCGTCCTCAGCTCCTTGAGCTTCGTTTCGCACGCGCGCTTGGAGCGTGCCGTAACGGTCTTGGTGATCGCCTTATCCTTTTCATCGTAGCCGATGATGATACGTCCTTCCCATCTGCCGTCTTTTCTCAGTCGGAGCGTTCCTTCGCCGTCTTTACGTTTCTTCGCCATCTTCTTCTCCTCCCGTCAAGTCGTCGAGAAAGCTCCCGACGATGTCCTTCGCTCTTTGGTGCATATCGCTGGTGACATGGGTGTAGGTATCGAGCGTGAAGCTCGGATCGGTGTGTCCGAGGATGCCCGACAGCGTTTTCGCATCCACTCCGCTTGCCAGTGCGTGGGTAGCGAAGGTGTGCCTGAGATCGTGGAAGCGGATATCGGGCAAGTCAGCCTTTTTCAGGATCGCCTTGAGTTTATGATAAGCGCTGTGCGGCGCGACAGGCACAGCGTTGTCAAAGAAGTCGGGGAACACCCATTCGGAGGCGATCTTCTCACGGCGCCTTTTCAGCAGGTGGAGCGTGCCGGGCGGGAGCAGGATACTGCGCTTGCCCGTGTTCGTCTTTGTCTCGCCGATCAGTATCGCTTTTGATGTGCGCCTGGTGACGTTTCTGCGAACGCTCAGCCTGCCTGAATCAAAGTTGATATCCTCCCATTTCAGACCGCAGATCTCTCCCCTGCGCAGTCCTGTTGTCGCTTCGGTGTAGAAGAAGTCATACCAGAGCGGTTCTTCCGCGATTGCTTTCATGAAGCGGTCGAGTTCCGCTTCGGTGAGGATCTTCTTCGGCGCGTAGCCGGTCTTCGGTATCGCCACGCCGTCGCAGGGATTGGACGGGATCAGGTGTGCTCTGACGGCAGATTCGAGGATCTCGTGCAGGAGCATATGGATTCCGCGTATTGTTGTATCGGACAAGCCTTTGCCATTTGCATGACGGCACCGCTGTCTGCCGTTTGCCTTCTCGTTCGCGTAGAATCGGCGGATGTCTGAGCTTTTGATGAAGCGGATCACCTTAGCGCCGAGGTTCGGGATGATATGGCGGTAGACGACACCGCTGTATCTGCTTATCGTCCCGGGTCTCAGATTGGGCTTGGCGTAATCGTTCAGCCAGCGCTCACACCATTCCTCGAGAGTCATGTCGCTCTTCTCGCTGAGATCGACGCCGTCGTACTCTTCCTGCGCGCGGTGGATACGATCGATAAGCTCCTTCTGCGTTTTAGCGGTCAGGATCTTCTGGATCGGCGTCCCGTCTGCTTTGTGTCCGATGATGATGCGTCCTTCCCAACGTCCGTCGACGCGCTTGCGGACGGTACCGTCTCCGCTCGGTCTGCGCTTTGCCATATGACAATCCCCCTTTCTAAGTCAAACAACATACCACATAACGATTGAAATATCCAGCTTTTTCATTGTTAATGCGGGGTAAATTTTTCCGTCGGATTGCACGAATAATCTGTGCGTTTTTCTACTTGTAAAACCTCCTAACCTAAGCTAAAATACACCAAATCGTAAAGGAGGTTTCTGTTATGAAAATCAAATCTGTATTATCTTTATCACTTTGTATGGCAATGATGTTGTCTGTATCTGTTCGTGCCGATAGCAAAATGCTCGGCGATGTTGACGGTGACGGCGAGATCAGCATAACCGACGCAACGGTCATTCAGCGATACACGGTCGGTATCCAAACGCCTGTCGCCGTTACTTCTTCTGTTGCGGATATCGACGGTGATCACGCTGTGACCGTGATGGATGCGTCACACCTGCAACGCTGGATGGTGAATGTATCAGACAGCTATCCGATCTCGAAGCCTGTTGTTGAACCGTCGCCAACCGATCGGTATGTTACGGTCGAGGGCGTCACCTTCGATTTGAAGAAAGTTCCGTCGGAGATCACGCTGACCGATAAGAGCATTACCTTGATGCTGATACCAAAGTGCGAGATCGATCTCCACGATATCATGACGGTAGTCAACAACGGTCACTACATCAATCAGATCGACTACACCGACAGCCGTTTCAAGGAGAGTTATCTGATCGAAAAGGAGAACGGAATCCTTCACGGTTATGATTGTGAAGTGACCGACAGAGAGGATAATCCTCTGGCTTATGTCTACGCTCACTACAGAAGCGGACTGTACTTTCCTTTCCAAACGACGGTCAGCTGTATCGGTGAAGCTCACGGAAGTTTCCCAATCGAGCTGTATTACAAGGGCGAACTGATCCGCCGAGTGAATGTCAAGGTTGACGTCAACCGTACTCCCGAGGTTATCGAAAAGACGTTGAACATCGTTCGGTCGGCTGAGAAAGCATGCTGGACTTCGTCCATGACCGACAGAGAAAAGATGAAAGCCTTTGCCGAGTACATTCGGGATCACTACACATATGATCAGATCATGTGCGTTGAGGGAGCGGTTCTGACCGCCTTCGCTGCCAGCGATTTAGGCTTGGAATCCATGCTTCTCTATCCGGGCGGTGAAACAACCCAGCACTGTGACCGCCATATCGTTACATATAATTTGTATGCCAATACAGCCGTACCGGGCGGTCACTGCGCTTGCCTGGTCAAGTATGATGACTGCACCATGCGCTACGATGTACAGGGTGAGCTGTGTATCATTAAAGAATACCACTCTTAATGAATCTCGTTAAATATATTGACAATGTACATACAATGTGATAATATATTATTGGAAGGAGTTGATAATATGGCCAACATTAATATCAGAGTAGATGATAACGTTAAGGCGCAGGCGCAGGAACTTTTTTCTTCGCTCGGAATGGATGTTAGTTCCGCTGTGAACGTATTTCTTCGTCAGTCGATTGCTTTCGGCGGTATTCCGTTCACCATTCGTCAACCGAGGTATAACGCGCAGACCGAAAAAGCAATTCGTGAAGCGCGCGATGGTGTGAATCTCAGCGAGCCTTTTGATTCGGTTGCAGCTCTGAGGGAGGCACTGGATGCTGAAGATTAGAGTCCATAACCGTTTCAAAAAGGACTTGAAGCAAATTACTAAGCGCGGTTACGATCAAGAAAAGCTATGGGATATCGTTGAGCAGATTGCAAACGAGATTCCGTTGCCTGCGAAAAATCGCGATCATGCCCTGACCGGAAATTACGTCGGGTGCAGAGAATGTCACATTGAACCGGATTGGCTCTTGGTCTATGAGATTCAGAAGAACGAGCTTATCCTGTTGCTTGTGCGTACCGGCACACATTCAGATTTATTTTAATACATCGGCGGTTGGTAGTTTTACTGACCGCTGTTTGTTTTTCTTTCTACATTGCCTGACCCCAGCCTTGACCTTCCTCTTCATCAAGGTCTTCGTCATATTCGTCGCCGTATTTCTCTCTGAGATATGCTTCATAATCCTCTTGGATTTTCTCCTCAGACGGTACATGAACACGGTTGAGCTTGGTGGGTTTCTTGTTCAGCAGGATAATATCAATGGTATCGAGGAACGGTTCGAGGGAGAAGTTCTCTGTCGGCTCTTCCTCTTCCTTTTCAGAAGCTCCTCCCGGTTTCAGTCCGTGGGCGAGCTTCTTTTCATTGATCTTCTCCTGTTCTTTCTTCTCTCTGAGGACGGATTTCCTGTCCAGAGCGTCGAGCTTTTTCACGGAACTCTGTGCGATCTGATTCGCAAGCTGAGATAATAATCCGCCGATATTGCCGTAATTTTCGGTCGGCAACTGCGTGAAATCCATCGCCAAAGCCGCTCGGATCACAGCATTTTTCAGCGAACGAAACGCGCCGTTATCCTCGAGAGGAACATCGTCTTCCTGCAGGCTGTCATGGTACATACTCAGCTTCTGACGGTTGACTTCACACCACTTTTGATACAGCTCTTTGATGCTCGGATCGTTGGCAAACTGAGCGACAGCATAGTCGACAAAGCGCTTCACTTTCTTCGGCAAATAACCGTAAACCTTCTTGCCTTTACAGCCGTCCAACTCTTTTCGAAGTCGTCCTAAAAGCGCGAGATAATACATCTGAAAAGGGCTTTCGGAGCGCAAAGTTTCTTCCAATAAATCATTGACTTCGCTCTTCAAACGATCGCGCAACTGCGTCTGATCCGTGAACATACGGAACATTTCACCGCGGAATATATCGTTGGTGAACACGCTGCGCATCTTCTCCATTCCCTTTTTGCTGAGGTAACCATTGCCTGATTTGGAGAACACAAGCATATGGATATGCGGGTGATGATCCTTTTCGTGGAACGCCGCGTACCATTGAATATCCGAAGGCTTCATGTGATGAATCTGTGCAAGCTCGTTGATATTTCTGCGTATCAAATGCTTCCACGCATCGGCGTTATCGTAGTGCAAACGCGCGGCGTCCTCAACCTTTAAGCTGATGATATGATTCCATACATTTCCCTTGCGATCCTCCACGGTCTTGACCGCTTCTTCGAGATTGATCGGCTCGTCCGTCTGAGAGAACAGACCGTGAGAACCGATCTTTTCCACTCCGGGACGGTTAGCGATATACTTCATCAGCTCAGGGACATCGGCGAGATCATCGGCGTGAGCGTCGAGCACCGCATCGATGAATTCGCTCGCGCGATAGCGTGTCGGCTCGTCGAGGAAAGCCCTGAGTTCAGGCATATCAGCGACATCGGTAAAGGTAAAGATACATTTATCCATCAGCTCCTGCTGTGCTTTGGTATACGGATTGTTATCCTTCTTTCCGCGCTGTTTCTCTACGCCGTCGCGCGTGGCGATATAGCGGACGTATCTATCGATATGATAGCTCTGCGGATTTTTATAATAATTCGTTTTAATGATCAGCTTCGGCATGATGATCACCGCCGTTTACATACTGTTCCATGTGGATGATGCCGTTGTTCTCGGCGACTTCGCGCGCGGTCTGTGCGGTCAGACCTTCAAGATAGCTTCTCGGTATCCTGAGAGAATCCGCCAGAACGTGATTGATCTTCGAAAGCTCTACGGCCGTCTTGAACAGCATCTCGGACACTCTCTGCTCGTAGCTGTACTGAATCTCCTTCATCGTATCGGTGATGGACGGAGAGAGATAGTCGGCGGACTTCTCCGAGAAGATATAACCGATATAAAATTCGACCGCGTTACGGATGAATTCGCTCTCGGAACTTGCATCGGAAAGCTCCATCGCAGCGGTCATTT
>CAMJJL010000028.1 GCA_946406145.1 uncultured Clostridia bacterium
GATAGGCTGCGTGTGTACGCATGGTGACATGTTTAGCTTGGCAGTACTAATAGGTTGAGGGCTTGACCACATTACTCTTTGGTCATCCCATCTTATCTCTCCTTTATCTCTCACTTTGTTCAGTTTTCAGGGTGTAACTGCCCTATGCTTTAGCATATGCACCATTAGCTCAGTTGGTAGAGCACCTGACTCTTAATCAGGGTGTCCCGGGTTCGAGCCCCTGATGGTGCACCAAAAGAAGCAAAGGGGCTCAAACAGCGAGCCCCTAAGCTAAATATGGCTCGTTGGTCAAGCGGTTAAGACTCCGGCCTCTCACGCCGGCAACGGGGGTTCGATTCCCCCACGAGTCACCACTTTTGCTAAGGTAAAGAAATATTCCTCCATAGCTCAGTCGGTAGAGCACTCGGCTGTTAACCGAGTTGTCGTTGGTTCGAGTCCAACTGGGGGAGCCAAAAGAATACTCACTATCAACAGTTGGTGTTGATGACGCAGGGGGTCCACCCGTTCCCATCCCGAACACGGAAGTTAAGCCCTGTAGTGCCGAAAATAGTGCTCTGGCGACGGAGTGTGAAGATAGGAAGATGCCAACATCTGATAATGAGGTTCTTTTTTTTAACCTCGGTTTGAGTAATTTCCAACCGGTGGATCCATAAAGGAGCTCATTATCAACAGTTGTTGATGACGAAGGGGGTCACTCCGTGTCCTCGCGTACTTCGCTTATGATGAGCGGATCCTGCGATCTGTTATTGTATCGCTCCGTCACTCGTCCTTTCTCCAACAAGTGTGACTTTTCGGAGACTGCTTTTCCGAATTTTTGTTAAACTCTGCATATCAATCAGTGCACCGGCGACGGAGTGTGAAAACAGGAGATACGCGTATCACGATGCTAACATCTGATAACGAGCTTTTTTATGTCAAACAGCTTTTCGGTTTTCCGAACCATATTCATGCGCATAATTATGTGATTATGGTATGGAGGATTATTACCTTATAGCTTGTCGCACGATAAGCTTTTTCTTTCAAAAGATAACCGCATCAGAGGATGGAACTCGTCTCCATCCTCTTTTTTTGCGAATTGGTATTGACATTGTGTCAGAATTGGTGTATGATCATTATACTGACATTGTGTCAGAATATAATGAACAGGTGATCATATGCCCAAGGGTTCTCCCGAACTGACTAACGCGCGTAAGGAAGAGATTATCAACGCGTGCAAAGCGTTGTACAAGGATATGAGCTTCAAAGATATTACGATCATGAAGATTGCGGATGCGACCTCTTTTTCCCGCGCGTCGATCTATAATTATTTTGAAACGAAGGAAGAGATCTTCCTTGCGATCTTACAGAAGGAATATGAGCTGTGGGTCGCAAAACTGAAGGATATTACCGACAGCAACGAGAGCATGACAAAGGACGAGATCGCCAAAGCGCTGGCGGATACTCTGGCACAGAGAAAGCTGCTGCTTAAGCTGTTGAGCATGAATCTCTATGACATGGAAGAGAACAGCCGCGAGGAACGCTTGTGTGAGTTCAAGGTAGCCTACGGCAGCTCTCTGCGCGCGGTTGATGCGCTGTTGCAGAAGTTCTGTCACGATATGGACGAGAAGGCTCGCTGTGAGTTCCTCTACTCCTTTTTCCCGTTCATCTACGGTATCTATCCCTACACGGTCGTGACCGACAAGCAGAAAAACGCGATGAAAACCGCAGGAGTCGGCTATGTGTATTACTCTATTGAGGAGCTTACCTACAGCTGCGCAAAAAAACTATTGGACAGCGGAACATCATTTTGAACCCAACAGCAAAAGGAGCAACAGTATGAAATATACACAACTCGGCAACTCAGAGCTGAATGTATCCCGTATCTGTATGGGGTGTATGGGCTTCGGCGATCCGACACGCGGTCAGCACAGCTGGACGATCGATGAATCGCACACGCGAGAGATCATCCGACGTGGTCTGGAGCTGGGCGTGAACTTCTATGACACCGCCATCGCATATCAGAGCGGTACCTGCGAGCAGTATGTCGGCAGGGCGCTGCGTGAGTTTGCAAAGCGTGAGGATGTCGTTGTCGCGACCAAGTTTCTGCCCCGTACACCGCAGGAGATCGCGGACGGCGTCAGCGGACAACAGCATATCGAGAATATGATCAACACCAGCCTTATGAACCTCGGCATGGATTATGTCGATCTTTATATCTATCACATGTGGGATTGGAACACGCCGATCGAGGAACTCCTCGACGGTCTCAACCGTGTGGTCAAAGCAGGCAAGGCACGCTATATCGGTATCTCCAACTGCTTTGCGTGGCAGCTCGCCAAGGCGAACGCAATTGCCGAAAGGGATGGCTTTACCAAGTTTGTTTCCGTACAGGGACACTACAACCTGATTTTCCGCGAAGAGGAGCGTGAGATGGCGCCGTACTGCTTTGAGGAAAACATCGCGATGACGCCCTACAGTGCGCTTGCGAGCGGCAGACTGTCCCGTAAGGCAGGGGAGAATGACACAAAGCGTGCCGCTGAGGACGCCTACGCTAAGTTCAAATATGACGCGACCGCTCAGCAGGACGGCGTCATTATCGACCGCGTCGCCGAGCTTGCCGATAAGCACGGCGTGTCCATGACGGAGATATCACTGGCGTGGCTGCTCACCAAGGTGACGTCCCCCGTAGTCGGCGCGACAAAGCTGCACCACATCGAGGGAGCGGTAAGGGCGGTCGAGCTCCGGCTCACCGACGATGAGCTCGCGTATTTAGAGGAACCGTATGTGCCGCATCCGCTCGCCGGAGTGATGGCACAGAATAAGCGTGAAAACGCACAGGAAAAACACGTCTGGACAACAGGCGATCAAAAAATCAAACAGGAGGTATGATGATGACAAAAACAAACAAGATGATGAGAGTGACGGCATTGCTGATGATGGTGGTATTCCTGCTTTCCCTCGCCGCGTGCGGCAGTAAAGCGAACACCTCCGAAACACAGGCTCAGCCGACACAAAATGCGACTGCAGCCGAGACAAAAGCGGCAGATGCACAGCAGAGTGAAACAACTGCAAACAGCGCCGGTGCCGCGACCGAGGCGGTGTCAAGCGGCGGCAAAACACTGGTGGTCTTTTTCTCCGCGACGGGTACCACCAAGGGTGTAGCGCAGAATATCGCCAACGCGACCGGTGCGGATACCTATGAGATCCTCGCGGCACAGCCCTACACAGAGGCGGATCTGAACTGGAACGATAAGAGCAGCCGTACCACGACTGAACAAAACGACAAGAGCGTCCGTCCCGGGATCGGCAGTGAGAAGCTCAATCTCGACAGCTATAGCACGATCTATATCGGCTATCCCATCTGGTGGGGCGAGGAGCCGCGCATCATGGATACCTTTGTAGAGAGCTATGACTTCACCGGCAAGACGATGATACCGTTCTGCACCTCCGGCGGCTCCGGTATCGGCTCGAGCGGCAAGAATCTCGAGCAGAACGCCGGCACCGGTAAATGGCTCGAGGGCGAACGCCTGAGCGCCGACAGCGATATCGCGGCGTGGATCAAAGGTCTGAATCTTTCATAATCACACTATCAGTTGAAAGGAGAAGAATCATGAGTAAACAATTAGTCGCCTATTTTTCGGCAAGCGGCACCACCGCGCGTGTCGCACAGGACTTAGCAAGAGCGGCAGGCGCCGATCTGTATGAGATCAGACCCGAGATGCCGTATACAAGAGCAGACCTCAACTGGCAGGACAAAAACTCTCGCAGTTCCTTAGAAATGCGAGATAAAAATTCGCGACCCGTATTAGCGGATCGCGATGCGAATGTGGCTGCGTATGATACCATCTTTGTCGGCTTTCCGATCTGGTGGTATGTCGCGCCGACGATCATCAACAGTTTTTTGGAAGCATATGATTTCAGCGGCAAGAAGATCGTGCTGTTCGCTACCTCGGGCGGTTCGGGCTTCGGTAGAGCGGTCGCAGGCTTACAACCCAGCGCACCGAACGCTGTGATCGTGGAAGGCGCTTTGCTCAACGGCAGACCGAATGAAGCAAAGCTCAAGGCATTCGCCGGGAAATACTGATACGAATCCTTAATAAAAAACTTTATCATCTATTGGGTTAAATTCCGCATAGCTTTGTCGGACTCCTTAACATATGACAGTATGCCTGTGTCGTCCGCATCGCTCTGCGGAATTGATCCATAATACCTGATGATATCATTTTATCCGGGATTCGTATGATCGCTCGTCGATCGGCTCTGTCGTCTGTTTGCTGAGACGGTCGATGAACAGCTGGGAGATGACCGACAGCTTTTGATCCCGTTTCCAGATCAGCGTCGGTTTGACGGAGATCTCGGGGGAGAGAGGTCGAAAGCATAACGGCGAACGCTCTGACGTATCGACGAGGTGATCAAAGGAGATCGCGCAGCCGATGCCGTCCTCCACCATCAGGGACGCGTTATAGATCAGATTGTAGGTAGCGGCGATCCGCATCTGTTTGACCTGCGCACCGTTAAAGAGCTGTAAACCGTTGGCGCGTGAAATGATCAACGGACGGTGGTACAGATCCTTGACCGTGACTACTTCCTTTGCGGCGAGATCGCAATCTCTGCGCATCACCACGCCGAAGATCTCTTTTTCGTCCAAGGTCAGATAATGATAGGTTTCTTTGTCAAAATCGGTGAAGATCAGCGCAAAGTCGAGCAACCCACGGTCAAGACGATCCTGCAGATCCTCGGTATCGCCGCTGACGACGTTCAGCCTGATATGGGGATACTCATCCTTGAGGCGCTTGAACACCGCCGTGATGCGCCGCATAGAGCGCGATTCACCTGCTCCGATACTCAGACTGCCCGCAATATCGTTCTTGACCTCGCTGATCTCACTTTCAGTCAGCTCCACCAACTGCATCATTTCACTCGCGCGTTTGCGCAGGATCAGCCCCTCTTCCGTCAGCTCGATCCTGTGCTTTCCGCGTATAAAGAGGGTCACGCCGAGTTCCTCCTCCAGATCCCTGAGCTGTCGGGACAATGACGGCTGCGATAGATGCAGCGATTGTGCTGCGGCGGAGATGTTGCCTTCTCTGGTTACCGCCAAAAAGTATTGTAACACACGAAATTCCATCCATTCACCTCATATCATTTTGTCATTGCGAGGCTCTATAGAGCCGTGTCAAAAACATTCGGATACAGTAAGATCATTATACATGGTTTTACTATGCTTGTAAAGCATAGTTTGGTATTTAATATAAGTATTTGCTATTTATATAACTGTCGGTTATAATAAGTACAACAAAGAAAAAGGAGCGATCACGATGATGAAAACAGCCGATTTAAAACTGACACAGGAATGGGACAAGACTTTTCCGAAAAGCGATAAGGTCGATCACAGCAAGGTGACCTTCATCAACCGTTACGGCATCACCCTTGCGGCTGATCTGTATATGCCGAAGAACGCCGGGGGCAGGCTGCCTGCGATCGCGGTATGCGGTCCGTTCGGCGCTGTCAAGGAGCAGTGCTCCGGGCTTTATGCCCAGACGATGGCTCAGCGCGGTTTTCTGACGATCGCGTTCGATCCGTCCTTTACCGGCGAGAGCGGCGGTATGCCGAGATACATGGCTTCTCCCGATATCAACACCGAGGATTTCCAGGCGGCGGTCGATTTCCTGTCCTGCCACGATCAGGTTGATCCCGATCGCATCGGTATCATCGGTATCTGCGGATGGGGCGGCATGGCAATGAACGTCGCGGCGCTCGATACCCGTATCAAGGCGACAGTCGTATCCACCATGTATGATATGACGCGCGTCAACGCCAACGGCTATTTTGACGCGGAGGACAGTGAAGCGCAGCGCTTTGAGAAAAAGACCGCGTTGAACAACCTGAGGACAGAAGAATATAAAAAGGGCGAATATTCCCGCGGCGGCGGTTGTGTCGAGCTCCCCGTGCCCGAGGAGCTGCCGTTCTTTGTCAAGGACTACAGCGCGTATTACAAGGGCAGAGCCTATCACGAGCGTTCTCTCAACTCCAATGAGGGCTGGAACACCATCGGCTGCCTGTCCTTTATGAATCAGCCGATCCTGCAATACAGCAACGAGATCCGCTCCGCTGTTTTGGTCATCCACGGTGAGAAGGCACATTCCTGCTACTTCGGTAAGGACGCGTTTGAGAATATGACCAAAGACAGCCAGTATACCGACAACAAAGAGCTGATGCTCATCCCCGGCGCGGTGCATACCGATCTGTATGACAACGTGGACGTCATCCCCTTTGATAAGATGGAAGAATTCTTCGGGAAGATGTAAGATGAATACAGAGGAATTTATCAGGATCATGGACAGCGGCGCCGAGGTGCAGGCAGGAAGCGAAGTCCATTTACATATGACGATGCTCAGCAACGAGGCGATGAAGATCACCGCACAGCTGAACAATGCCTATCATACGCCCGAGGAGATCGGCGTATTGATGGCGGAGCTGACAGGTAAGCCCTTCCCCGAGGGAGCGTATCTATTCCCTCCGTTCTATACGGATTGCGGCAAGAATACCACGCTCGGTAAAAACGTGTTCATCAACACAGGCTGTCAGTTCCAGGATCAGGGCGGTATCACCATCGGCGACGGCACCCTGATTGGACCCAAGACCGTGATCGCCACACTGAATCATCAAATGGATCCCGACAAGCGCGCGAATCTGATCCCCAAGCCTGTCAGGATCGGCAGTAAGGTCTGGATCGGCGCGAATGTGACCATCCTGCCCGGGGTCACGATCGGCGACGGCGCTGTCATCGCGGCTGGAGCGGTCGTCAACAGGGATGTTGCACCGAACACGGTAGTCGGCGGCGTGCCGGCAAAGTTCATCAAAACCATCGAAACACAGGGGTGAACCATATGAAAAGACGGATCATGGTTGGATTGTGCGTATTATTGATCGCGCTGTCGGCGGCGTGCGGCAAGGCAAACGATACCGCATCGGACGCGACAAAGGATACCGTGAGCGCGACACAAACGCCGACACAGGCAAGTGAAGCGCCTACGCAGGCGGCGACCGTTGCCGCGACACAACAATCGACACAGGCGGCAAACAACGTTACCGAAGAGCCGCAGGAGAATCCGCCCACACAGGCTGAGGAGGTGCAGGAGAAGATGCTCGAGATGAAGATCGCCGGCACTCCGGTCACCGTCGCGTGGGAGGATAACGACGCTGTTGCGGCGCTGAAGGAATATTGCCGCGATCGGATTCTGACCATCCCGATGTTGATGTACGGCGGCTTTGAACAGGTCGGATCGATCGGCACGACCCTGCCGCGAAACGATGTCCGGACGACAACGCAGCCGGGCGATATCGTGCTCTATTCGGGCAATCTGCTCGTCGTGTTCTACGGCTCCAACTCGTGGGCATATACGCGCCTCGGGCACATCACCGACAAATCGCAGGATGAGCTCACCGCGTTACTTGCCAACGGTGATACAACCATAGAGATCAGTTTTGTATAACAGCGGAGGAGTGATGATGAAAAAGATGATCACCATTACCATAACAGTCCTGATGCTGCTGTCGGTATTATTTGTCGGCGTCAATGCGGAGTCCAACGAAACACTATCAACACAAAATACGATCCTATATGGCGATGCGGACGGCGACGGTGAGATCACGATCATTGACGCTACCCGTATTCAAAGACATTTAGTCGGGGTGAATCCGCTGATCTCGGAAGAAAACAGAAAAGCAGCTATCGTCTCCGGTGACGATGAGTTGTCTGTGACTGACGTGACGCTGATCCAGCGTCGGCTCTCCGGGATAATCAGTCGGTTCCCTGTCGAGGAACAAGCACAGCAGCCGACCGAGACGGAGGATCCGGTATTGATGATGACGATTGACGGTACACCGGTCACCGTCGCGTGGGAGGATAACGACGCTGTTGCGGCGCTGAAGGAATATTGCCGCGATCGGATTCTGACCATCCCGATGTTGATGTACGGCGGCTTTGAACAGGTCGGATCGATCGGCACGACCCTGCCGCGAAACGATGTCCGGACGACAACGCAGCCGGGCGATATCGTGCTCTATTCGGGCAATCTGCTCGTCGTGTTCTACGGCTCCAACTCGTGGGCATATACGCGCCTCGGGCACATCACCGACAAATCGCAGAGCGAGCTTACCGCGTTATTATCCAACGGAGATGTTTCGATCTCCCTTTCTTATTAATCGTCATTGCGAAGAGCGTAGCTCTGTGGCAATCTCAACCAAATCTTACAGGAGGTACAACATGAAAAAACTGACGATGACAGCGGCGGCGTTATTACTGGTTTGTATGATGTTGATGACCGCTTGCTCCAACCAAAACAAGACTGCAAATGAAACCGAAAACACAACGGCGTCGAGTCAAGCGAGCGTTGTTGCCGCGACCCGTGATACCGCCGATCAATCGTATGATCCCTATGCGGAGGATAATCGCTATGATATCCCGGATTCGATGTTCGAGAAGAAGGACGGCGTCGATTACGGCACCCTGCAAAAGGATGTGACCTATTATTCGACTGTTGCCAGGGATAACAAGCAGGTCAACGTCCTGCTCCCCGCAGGCTATGACGAGAGCAAAAGCTATTCGATCACCTATGTGTATCACGGCTTCGGCGGTGATCACAACTCCCATCTCGATACCGATTCGTATCTGGTGCTCCTTTACGGTAATATGCTGCATGACGGCTTGACCGTGCCCCAGATTCTCGTCGGCATGGATATGTACACCGACAAGCTCGCGGATAAAGAGAGCAAGTCGGAAGAGGAGCTCCGCTTTATCTATGACAAGGCGATCGAAGAAACAGCGGTCGATCTGATGCCCTTTATCGAAAAGACCTATGCCGTCAAAACCGGCAGAGAGAATACCGCGATCGCAGGTATGTCCGAGGGCGGCGCAAAGTCACTTTGCACGGGCTTTCAGTGGCTCGATAAGTTCGGCTATATCGGCGGTTTTGCTCCCGATACGGGCGTGATCCCTACCGAATACTACAAGGGCACTTTCTGGAATACCCCTGTGTTTGAGAAGTTCCCTCAGCCGACAGCGGAGAATACGCCGTATTATCTGTACATGACGGTCGGCTCCGAGGATCCGTGGAACATCGATTGCACGCTCTATTACCGCGATCAGCTCAATGAAATGGGCGTGAGGAACCGGACGGATTATGTAGACGGCTTCGGTCACGACGAGAACTTCTGGCGTCAGTGCTTCTACAACTTCCTGCATAAGATCTTTTGACAATAAAGAATCGTCATTCCGAGTAATCGCCGATTAATGCTGTTATCGTATTCGTTGTCATTCCGAGGGAGCGATTAAGCGACCGTGGGAATCCCCTTGATAGGTGTAGAATCTCACTGTTCAAGCTATTAATGATAAAGGGTTACGACATGGCAATCTCAACCGAAAAAACACTCAACCGATCGGGTATATCCCGGTCGGTTTTTGCTTAAAAACACCAAAGCCATCCCGTAAAGGATGACTTTGGCTGAAGTGAGGTTTTTATGATGAACACAATTCAAATGTGTGGAGAAAGTGTTGTTAGGTGATCATATTGATCATAAAGTATTAACCGACAGATACGTTCAGATCATTGTCAACGGTAACGGTCAGGTTGACGGGTACCTTGTTGGTGTCGGAGGTGTAGTAGTACAGGGTCACATGCGCGGTGCCGGGGGTGGTGCCGTAGAAGGTGAAGTCATACTGCTGCTGGTCGAAGTTGTAGTCACACTTGACGACGAAGTTGGCGTTATCGGCATCGTAGTCCCAGTTGAAGCCGTAGGACGTCTTGCCGTTTGCATAGTAGTGAGCAGGGGTGCCGGTCTTGTCGGGTGCCTGACGCTTGGTGTCCTTGTATACGCGCTCACCGTTGACGACCTCGATCTTGTCCTCGTTCTTCTGTGTCTGCCGGGTGTTGGTCTGTTCGGTCTGCGTAGGGGTCTGCTGTGTGTTGTTCTTGACAGTCTGTGCGGTGTTCTGTTGAGCGGTGTTCTGAGCAGTGTTCTGAGCAGGCTTTACAGCGGTAGTGTTCTGCTTGGCTTCTGTCTGCGGTGCTGCCTGCTTCGTGTTTTGAGCCGCTTTGTTAGCGCCCTTGTCAGCCTGTGTAGTGACGACAGCGGCGGGCACGGTAGGTACTTTCTTTTGATTGAACAAGCCGCCTGCCGCCATGCCGCCTACCGCGATCGCCGCAACCAGCGCGAATGCCGCGCAGGAGAGCAGGATGGTCTGCTTTCTGCTCTTCGACTTGGTGTAGGCTCTGGCTTCCTCGGTGGGTCTTGCCATTTGGCGTCTTGTGCTGTCATCGTAGTAGATGGTGGTTCTGTTATCGTTATTGTAATCGTTGTTTCTGTAGTCGTTGTTGTTCATTCTGTTGTTTGTCATTTTGTGTTCCTCCTTGTTTCAGTCATTGTTTTTGGATTTTGTTTCGGGCTCTGTCCGGCCTCGTTGCACTGCGCTGATCCTCGTATAACTCCTACTCGTCTGATCTGTTGCGTCGCTTGTCGCGACTTCACAGCTCAGTCCTCGTCCGTCGTTATCCGAGGGCTCCGTGCCTCGGCTTTTCTCTGTCCGGCCTCGTTGCACTGCGCTGATCCTCGTATAACTCCTACTCGTCTGATCTGTTGCGTCGCTTGTCGCGACTTCACAGCTCAGTCCTCGTCCGTCGTTATCCGAGGGCTCCGTGCCTCGGCTTTTCTCTTTCCCTTGACTGTGGTTACAGTATAACAAAGGCAGTATGACAACAGTGTGACAAAAATCGTGACAAAACGAATTTTTTTGAAAAAAGTTTTTATATTCCATTATAGAAAAATCCCCTATCATTTGACAGGGGATGATTGTGTTGCGTTTATGCCGTTGTTTTATGGGGTTGGAGCTTGCGTCTTTCGATCTCTTTGTCTGCGATGCTGTAGAGGACATTGAACAGAATGACGACCGCGACCGCTGTGACGATCTCCAGGATCAGCGCGTTATTTGTGAGCGGTACGAGCTTGAAGAAATCGCTGAAGATGACCATCGCGAGGACAAGACCCGCCGTGCTGACCGCCAGCATCGCGCCGCGCAGCGCGTTGAACGGGACACAAAGTCTGAAGATCAGCATCAGCCCGATCAGCGAGGTGGTGTACATTGCCATGGTGGAGATCTCGGGCTGAGAGATGCCGAGCGTGTTGCTCAGCAGGGTGATCACAATGGTGTTCAGCGCGATACAGATCGCCGCAGGCGCCGCACGCGTAATAATATTAAAGGTAAAGTTGCCGCGGACGATGTTCTTGTTCGGCTGCAGCGCCAGTACAAAGGACGGGAATCCGACGGTCAGAGCGCCGATCAGTGAGAGCTGGATCGGCTCAAAGGGATAGATGAAGCTCGAGAACAGGAAGAAGACGGAGAGCAGGATCGAGTACATGGTTTTAACCAGATACAGCGAGGAGCTGCGTTCGATATTGTTGATGGTCTTTCTGCCTTCCGCCACAACATGGGGCATGGCGGCAAAATCGTTGTTGACCAGCACGAGCTGTGATACGTTGCGTGCCGCTTCACTGCCTGCCGCCATCGCGACGGAACAGTCCGCCTCCTTGAGCGCCAGTACGTCGTTGACGCCGTCGCCTGTCATCGCGACCTTGTGACCCTTCTCCTTGAGCGCGATCAAGAGCTTTTTCTTCTGAGCCGGGGTGACTCTGCCGAATACGTTACAGCGCTCGGCAACCTCCGCCAATTCTTCATCGGTAGTGACGGTGGACATATCCACGGCGTTCCCGGCGCCCTCGATACCGCAGTCCTTGGCGATATTCTGTACGGTCTTGACGCTGTCGCCCGAGATGACCTTGAGGGTGACACCCTGTTCCTTAAAATAGTTGACCGTATCCTGTACGTTGTCACGAAGCTGATCCTTGATCAGCACCAGCGCCATGGGCTGACGCTCTTCGGGGAGCTGTTTATTCTCGATGGGGGTGGAGGACTTTGCTAAGACAAGGATGCGAACCGTGTCATGCACATCCGCGATCGCTTGGTATACCTCCTTGTATTTTTCTTGATCAGAAAATACAAATTCCGCTGCGCCCATGATATAGGTTCTGCCGTTCTCAAAATTACCGCCCGACCACTTGGTCTCGGAGGAAAAGGGAGTAAAGCCCCTGCATGAGAGCGGCTCGACATTCTCGGTATATTTGCGGACTGCCTCCGCTGTGGCGTTGACCTCGTCGACTGAGACGATCGAGGACAGCGCCGTCATGATCTCGTCGCGGTCACAGTCGATCGGGATGAGATCGTGCACGTTCATGATCTCAGCGGTCAGGGTGCCGGTCTTATCCAGACAGATAACATCGACGCGCGCGAGCGTTTCGATGCAGTACATCTCGTTGACCAGCACCTTTTTCTTTGCCAGTCGCACGACCGATACCGCCAGCACGCCCGAGGTGAGCAGGATCATGCCGCCCGGGATCATGCCGACTAACGCGCCGACAGTGGATACGACCGTGTCGGTCATCTCCTGGTGCTGGACAAAGTACTTGATCACAAACATCAGAATACCGACAGGGAAGATGATGCAGGAGCAGATCTTGATGATGGTGTTGAAGGAGTGGAGGATCTGTGAATTGTTCTTTTTGAGATACTTGGCTTCGTTGTTGATCTTGGCGGCATAGCTGTCGGCGCCGACGCGGTTGACGCGGCAGCAGCAGCTGCCCGACGCGATAAAGCTGCCCGAGAGCAGTTCGTCGCCGACCTTTTTGACGATCAGATCGGATTCGCCCGTCAGCAGGCTCTCGTTCGCGCTGCATTCGCCGTCGATCACGATACAGTCGGCAGGTACCTGATTGCCGCGTGACAGGACGATGACGTCGTCAAGCACGAGATCGTCTTTATTGAGCTGCACCTCCTTGCCGTCGCGCAGGACAGTCAGCTTGCTTTCTGTGAGGATCGTCAGCTTGTCCACGCTCTGCTTGGAGCGGATCTCCTGCACGATACCGATGACGGTGTTGAATAATACAACGCCGATGAACAGCAGGTTCTTGTAGGAGCCGACGAGCAGCAGCAGGATGAACAGGATGACGTTGATCCCGTTGAATACGGTGCAGATGTTATCGATGAAGATCCGCTTGATGGATTTTGTCTTGACGGTCGTAGCGGTATTGATCTTGCCTTCGCGGACGCGTTCTTCCACCTCTGCGGTGGTCAGTCCCTGTAGAGATTGTTGCTTTTCTTCCATATCTTCCTCCCGTATTTTGCCCGGTCAACACAGCCGATCGAGCGTACTCATTATACAAAATATACCATATGAAAGGAGATACCGTCAATAGAGCAGTATTATTATTCAGTATTTATTAATAAAGAGAGGGCTTCATGCTCAAGGAAAAAGGCGCCTGCGGCACGGAACAAACGAAAACGATCAAAATATTTGATTAAAATTCTGAGAAAATTAGTGACATTTACAATTCGGTATGTTATAATTATAGTAAATTCACTGAATGAACGGTGAATAATAATACTAAAAGGAGAATTTGTTACATGAGGTTTCCTAATGCAGCAAAAGGTGTGAAGAACATTTTCACAGCACAGATTTTACAGCTGATCGGCTCCGGGTGCGCGGTCATCGGCTGTATCATTTTAATTTCCAGCGGCGTTACCGCGGTTCTGACCAAGGGCAGTGATGCCGGTCTGGTCGCAGCGCTCAGTCAAGCGGCAGGCGCTTCTATTTTCTTGGTTGCGTATTCGATTCTGGCGCTCATCGCCTTTATTATGCAGATTGTCGGTATCGTCAACGCAAAGAAGGATGAAGAGAGCTTCAAGTCTGCTCTGATCTGCCTGATCATCGGTATCGTCGTTCCGATCATCGGCGCTCTGTTCTCTCGCGTCAGCCCCGTCATTTCGAGCCTGTGCTTGTCCGTCGGTAATCTGATGGGTCTGTTCGTGACGATCTTCATCATCAGCGGTATCATTAAGCTGGCTGACCAGCTCAACAGAGGCGACGTCAGCACCAAGGGTTCCAACATCCTGAAGATGATCATCGTTATCGCGGGTCTCTCCCTGATCCTCAGCATCGTTTCTTCCTTTATGATGGCTAACACCGCGATCATGGTCACCGCTGTGATCCTCATAGTGGTCTCGATAGTCCTGTCCATTATTCAGTACATCATGTTCCTTACGCTTCTTTCTCAGGCTAAGAAGATGCTGAATGAAGGTTAATGACCGATTCTTTTGCAGTCGTCCGCAAGGGCGGCTGCTTTTTCTTTCTACTTTTTTCCGATTATCTCTTTATTAATCACAAAAGCTGTGATACAATAGACAGGTAATTGCATCATTGCTTGAGAAAGGGGAAGGAATGTATGAGTTTTCCTAATGCCGCAAAGGGAATCAAGCGGATCTACGCAGCAGAGGTATTGAAGCTGTTCGCTTATTTTTGTTTGGTGATCTTGTCTGTTGCCGCTTCCGTTGTTTTGGCTTCAACGGAGGAAGGAGGGACGTCCGGCCTCAGCGATTCTTTGTCGTTCGGGACGTTTGTCCTCACTGTTATCGCGGGGATCGCGTATGCGGTTTTGATGATCGTTGCGTTCATTTTCAACCTGACCGGGTATATCAAAGCACGGAGTGATAATGAGAATTTTAAGACGGCGCTTGTCTTTTTGATCGTCGGTATCGTTTTCTCGGTGTTGTCGGCTTTAGTAATCAATCAGGGCATCAGCAGTATATTGTATGCGCTTTCCACACTGTCCGACACGCTCGCGACGATCTTTGTTATCGCCGGTGTGATGCAGATCGCCTTTCAGCTTGGGCGTGAGGATATCAATCAAAAGGGCGCTACGGTGCTGAAGCTGATCATTGCGGTGGAATGTATCACATTTGTACTCAGCTTTATCTCTACCTTCTTTCGCAGTGATACGACATCGCTCATTTCGCTGGTACTGATGGTAGCGTCACTTCTGATCAGCTTCATCAAATACATCCTGTATCTTTCGTTCTTGTCCAAGTCCAAAAAGATGCTGGCGGAACAGCAATAACAGAACGGATGAACAGTCGTCCCTCGCGGCGGCTGTTTATTGTTGCAAAGCAAAACGGCTCCCTCTGCCAAGGCGGAGGGAGCCTGTTTTGTATTCATTGTTATGCCCACGGATCGTCCTTTTGCGGTGTGCGGACGCCCACCATGATCATCTGCTCGCTGAGGTACCATTTACCCTCGGAGGGCTTGAGGCGCAGCTTGATCTGGCGCGGAGAATCCGCTCCGCCGGAGTTGAGGTGTAATGTCGCCCAACCCTCGTTTTGGAACGAGTACGGGTTGGAGAAGATCGTAACGGTGAACGGCTGAGAGGGGGTGTAGTTGTTTTCGGGAGCAGCTCCGGCAAAGTAGGAGAAAGGAATGTGCTTTCCGTCACGGAAACGATCGTTCAAAAAGCTGATCTCATACGGCGAGAGGGGAGCAGGACCTTTCAGAAAGTCCAGCATTTCCTTGCCGATCCCGGGAGCGGCGGCATAAGCGCACAGCGCGCATACGGTCAGCGCTGCGGTCTTGTACGGTGTGTCAAGACTCGCTTCGGGCAGTCGTTTCATCTCCTCCGCGCTTTCGGGAAGCGCGTTGAATACAAAGGTAAAGCTGCCTTCCTCGGGCTGAGCGGCGTCAGCCGCAGGGGCATGGTTCAGATGATCAAAAATACTCATGACGGAAACCTCCTTTGCTGTTATGGATGATACAGTGATTTAATTGCAAACGTCATTGCGCATCGTGTCGGGATGCGGCAATCTCAACCTGTTATTATCTTACCATCCGGCGTGCCTTTTGTAAATAAGTATTTGCATGCTGCGGCGTTTTATAGTATGATAAAAGTATGAAGATTGAGTATGTGGTTTTGGATGAAAACTTAAGATTGGAAGAAATCAAAGACGCCGTCGCCCTCCTGCCGCCCGAACGTCAGGCGAAGATCGCGCGTTACCGCTTTGAAAAGGACAAGCTCCTGTCACTCGCGGCAGGGCTGTTGATCCGCCGCGCGATAGGGGAGAGCCCGATCTTTTTCGGCGAGCATGACAAGCCCTATGCCGAGAGCGGCGTGTACTTTTCGATATCCCACAGCGGCTCGGTTGCGGCGATCGCGACCGATGACGCGGAGGTGGGCTTGGACGTGGAGCAGCTCCCCGATGAAAGCCGCCTGTCGATCGCCGATCGGTTTTATCATCCCTGTGAGCGCGCGTATGTGAAGGGGTCACAGGATCCGTGCCGCGCTTTCTGTGAGATATGGACGCGCAAGGAAGCGGTGCTCAAAATGACGGGTGAAGGGATCAGCACCGACCTGACCGCCTTTGATACGACGGCTCAGCCGCTCAGTGCTCAGCTTTATACAAGTGCTTTGGATGGATACTGCCTGTCTGTTTGCTCGGCAAAGCCGCTTGACAATAACAGGATTTATATTTCCGAATCAGAATTAAAAGATCTGTTGTAAAATAAAAGCTCCTTCAGCGTGAAGGAGCTTTTATTTTGCCGTAATGAATTTAATATATGAGCAGTTGTTTTTGGAAAAAGGGTCGTGTGGTGCTGTCACTAAAAAGGCTCCCTTTGGTAAAGGAGATTCCCCTGCTAGGGGAAATGTCCGCAATGCGGACAAAAGGGTCTGCTGCCTCCGCTAGGAGGGCTCAAACCGATAAAAAACTGAGGGATTGTACTAAATTGTTTGAGCGAAGCGAGTATCTCAATTATATATCTTGATGTTATCGCAAAGTATCATAACATAGTATCTCCCTTCGGTCGGTCAAATAATGCAATCCCTCCGACCTCGCAAGCGAGCCCACCTCCCTTTACCAAAGGGAGGCTTTATGCAGTTCGAAGCTCCATTATGTGAAGGAGCTTCATTTATTTTGTTGATTCCTTGATCGGCTTTTTCTTTGTCGCCATTGCCGAGATGATGCGCCTGTTTTTTACACGCTTGACGGTGAAGATCACATCCTTGTATTCGACGCGCTGTCCGCGGATGGGGAGTTCGCCCAGCCGTTCGACGATGAAGCCGCCGACAGAGTTGCTTTCGATCTCGTCATCGGGTTTGATCTCAAACAGCTCGAACAGCTCACTGAGATCCATATCGCCCGATACCAGATAGCGGTTCTCACCCAGCTTGGTGCAGGTGTGCTCCACATCCTCGTCCTCATCCCAGATATCGCCGACGATCTCCTCAAGGAGATCCTCCATCGTGACGATGCCGAGGAATCCGCCGTATTCGTCGGTAACGATGGCGATATGCA
This sequence comes from uncultured Clostridia bacterium, assembly GCA_946406145.1. Lineage (GTDB taxonomy): Bacteria > Bacillota > Clostridia > Oscillospirales > Acutalibacteraceae > Ruminococcoides. Next base: position 17,207 of record CAMJJL010000028.1, read on the forward strand.
GGCGGTTGGCGCGGAAATCGTTGAGGATGTCGGAGAGCTTGAGGTTTTTGTAGATGAAGTGAGCAGGGGTGATCAGCTCGCGCAGATCAGCATCGCCGTCGATGACCTTTTCCAGGTAGTCGCGTGTATGCAGGATGCCGATGATATTGTCGATATCCCCCTCATACACGGGAATGCGCGAATAGCGTTCGCGGATGATCAGGTCGTGGATCTCGTCTTTATCGTCCTCGATGTCGATGGCGGTCACGTCGACGCGCGGCGTCAATATCTCCTGCGCGGTCTTTTCATCGAATTCCAGCGCCGACTGCACCAGCTCGCTTTCCTGTTCCTCGAGGATGCCTTCTTCCTCAATGCTTTCGATGATATACTTGAGCTCGTCCTCGGTCACGGAGGGGGAGTCCTTCTTGATGTGTCCGATCTTCATCACCAGGCTCTTGATACCGGTGAAGAAGAGTACCAGCGGCGTCAGAATGTAGGTGAATACTTTGAGGATCAACCCCGTGTGCAGGACGATAGCGTCGCTCTTTTCCTTACCGATGCACTTCGGAATGACCTCGCCGAAGGTCAGCACCAACAGCGTCGTGCCGCCGGTCGCGATCGCCGCGCCGTAGTTTTTGAACAGATTCAGGCACAGGATCGTCGCCAGTGACGAACAGCCCAGATTGACGACGTTGTTGCCGATGAGGATAGCGGTCAAGGCTTTGTCAAAGTTATCACAGACCCACAGGGCGTGCTTGGCACGCTTGTTGCCGTTGTCGATCAGCGATTTGAGTCGGATGGTGTTGGCAAAGGAATATGCCGTTTCCACACACGAGAAAAAGCCCGACAGTAAGATCAATACGGCGATGACGACGCCGTATACAGCGTTTGTGCTCATTGTTCCTCCAAGTATAAAGCCTCCCTTTGGTAAAGGGAGGTGGGTCAAAACTTGTTTTGACTCGGAGGGATTGTATCAATCACCAAACATCATAGCAATTTAATTGTTTGTTTCTTCCGCGACAAAATGTCGCGGTCGATCAATTATTGCAATCCCTCAGTCTCCGTTCGTAGACAGCCTCCTCGCCGGAAGCGGCTCCCCCCTTGTCTGCTTTGCAGACATTCCCCCAACGGGGGCACCTTTACCAAAGGGAGCCTTATATACATTAAGCATACACTATCCTCATATGATTAATATGACAATTTAGAAATATAATCATTTTTCTCTTGAAGAATTTGCAAGTTAATGGTATACTGTATGTTGGTGAATTACGAAAGGGCGATACATGATTTAGTTTATCATACAAATACTATCACCGAGGTGATTGTATGTGGAACGATAACGGGATCTCCGAGGAGAATGAAAACAACGGATCCGCCGATCAAAAGCCGCGTGACAGTGTCACCGCGATGGGCAGTGTGATTACCCATCGGGGTGAGAGTATCATCTACTGCCTGACGGTGATCGGTCAGATCGAGGGGCATTATATCCTGCCGCCCTCCAACAAAACGACCAAGTATGAGCATGTGATCCCCTCACTGCTCGCCATCGACGAGGATGAGGATATCGACGGACTGCTTGTCCTGCTCAACACCTCGGGCGGCGATGTGGAGGCAGGGCTTGCCATTGCGGAGATGATCGCCGGGATGAAAAAGCCCTCGGTATCACTGGTGCTCGGCGGCGGTCACAGCATCGGTATTCCGCTCGCGGTCGCGTGTGATAAAAGCTTTATCGTCAGTACCGCGTCCATGACGGTGCATCCCGTGCGCACCACGGGGCTGACGGTCGGCGCGCCGCAGACCTATCGGTATTTTCAGAAGATGCAGGATCGCATCATGCGCTTTACGGTCGAGAATTCCCATATCAGTGAGGAAAAGTACCGTGAGCTGGTGCTCAACACCGGCGAGCTCGTCACCGATATCGGTACGGTGCTTGAGGGCAAGGAAGCGGTCGACTGCGGCTTGATCGACGCGGTCGGTACCCTGCGCGACGCGACCGACGCGCTATACGAAATGATAAAAACGGATAACGATCAAGAGCAATGAACGGTTGCGGATCGTTATCCGCTATCAAAAAGGAGTTTTACCTATGACCATTATCGAAGCGATCATTCAGGGTGTGGTTCAGGGACTCACCGAGTTCCTGCCTGTATCCAGCAGCGGACATTTGACGATCACCCAGCACGTGCTGGGGATCAATCTGGAGGGCAACAACCTCTTCTTCAATGTTATGTTACATATCGGCACGCTGGTAGCGGTCGTCGTATTCTATCACAAGCTGATCTGGCGGCTGATCAAGGCGTTTTTCTCGATCATCGGCGATATCTTCACCGGTAAGTTCAAGTGGAAGGAGCTCAGCGATGATAAGCGTATGGTCATCATGGTGATCATCGGACTTTTGCCGCTCTTCCTGCTGTTCATTCCCATTCCCGGTACGGATATGAAGCTCAAGGATTTTGTCGAAGGCATCACCGACAGTGAACGCAATTTCATCGTCGTCGGTATCTGCCTGCTGATCACCTCCATCCTGCTGTTCATCGGCAACCGCATTTCGCACAGCGCTGTTCCGCTTAAGCATGCCAAAAAGGGCGGCGATCGCGGCCGTACCTCGCTGAACGTAGTGGACGCGCTGGTCGTCGGCGTGACCCAATGCTTTGCGACCATGCCGGGTATTTCCCGTTCGGGTTCTACCCTCGCGGCAGGTCAGATGCGCGGACTGGAGAAGCAGACCGCTCTCGACTATACCTTTATCCTCGGTACGCCCGCGATCGTCGCGGCGGCGGTGCTCGAGGGCAAGGACGCGCTGGAAGGCGGCTTTGACGCGATCAAAGCGGATCTCGTACCCATCCTCATCGGCATGGTCGTTTCCGCTATTGTCGGCTATCTGGCGATCGCCCTCTTTAAATGGCTGTTAAAGACCGATAAGATGATCATCTTCATCGTGTATACCGCCGTTGTCGGTATCGCCGTGATCATCATCAGCATCATCGAGCTGACCAAGGGTATCAACATCTTCTCCGGTACACCGTTGACATAATGAAAACGTCATTGCGAGGCTCAATAGAGCCGTGGCAATCTCAACCGATATATCAATACGATTGCGTAGTAAACGCCGCTTGTCGACGTTCCGCAACGTTTATCGCAATGCTCTATTAACGCGAAGCAAATCATTCTTACCGTAGGGATAGTCATCGACCATCCGCGGACGAGCAATGCTCGTCCCTACTAAAAGCCTCCCTTTGGTAAAGGGAGGTGCCGAGGTACGAGGCGGAGGGATTGCATGAATTACTCGACCGAAGAGAGATACTTTAGATTTCTTCATATAATACACACAGAAACCAAAACCAAGTAAAGTCAGGAGTGATTATTTGGCTGCCAAGACTACCAAAGGCAAAACAAGCTCCAAAAAAAATAAGAAATCAACATCCAAAAGCGCCGCGAGAGGGAACACAAGGCGATCCTCGCGCAGCGCCAAGAGCGAGCCGATCAAACGCGGATTGAATCCCCAGACCAAGGCGATCATCCTGTGCGCGGTCGGCGCAATACTGCTCGCGCTGGTGATCATCCCCGGCGGCGCGTTCTGGAAGACGATGCGCTCATTCCTCTTCGGCGTGTTCGGCGTATGTTCGATCTTAGTGCCGCTCGTGTTCATCTACCTCGGCGTCATGACCGCCAAGGAAAAGCAGATGGCGCATAAGGGCGCCAAGATCGCCCTGTCTGCCGTTATCGTCGTGATGGTATGCACACTGGTCTACCTTTTCGGCAAAACCGATTTCAACGATGGCTATACATATTTTGCCGCCCTCGGCGCCGCGTATCAAAAATCCTTTGCGCTCGAGAGCCTGTGCGGCTTGATCGGCGCTGTACTCGGCTATCCGATGCGCGCCCTTCTCACGACCGCTCCTGCCGTGATCACCTCGTTCATCATCCTGATCGCCGCGATCATGGTGCTGTTCGGCGTGACGCTGGTCGATATCGCCAATGTCGCGAAGAAGGGCTATACCAGAACCCGTGACAAACAGCGACAGATCCATGAGCACCGCACCGAGCGCCGTGAAGAACGCCGCCGCGAGAGGGAGGAGCGTGAGGAGTTCGAGCGTCTGGGCAATCGATCACAGTCGAATGATGTGCCCGACTATACCGTGTCCGAGGCGGTTTCGGGCAGACGCTCCAATGACCGTATCGATATACCGCTGGACAAGCCCGGCAAGAAGCCGCGTACCAAGGACGCGACCGAGATCGCCGAGGAACAGCAGGATCAGGATATCATCAACATCATCCGTAACGCAAATTCCGGTATCGTGCCCGACGAGGAGCTGACCGCTTCCGATGTGGCGCGCCGTATTTCCGACAAAAAGAAATCACGCAAGATGTCCGCAGGCGCAAAACAGCCCGATCCGGGCACCGCGGAGGAGGATGCGGTTGACGAGTATAATACCGACGATACCTTTGATCTGAAGGGAGAGACCCGGCGTGTCGGCGCTGAGGTCAAGCAAAATCAAAAGGCGGAGCAGGCGCAGTATGTCTATCCGCCCACCAAGCTGCTCGAGCCTGCTGTGGACAGTGAGAGCGAGAGCGCTTATATGGAAATGCAGAACAACGCCACCAAGCTGGTCGAGACCCTCAACAGCTTCGGCGTCAAGGCGAATATCGTCGATATCTGCCGCGGCCCGTCTGTCACACGCTATGAGCTGCAGCCTGCGCCCGGCGTAAAGATCAGCAAGATCACGAATCTGTCCGATGATATCGCGCTGAACCTCGCCGCCAACGGCGTGCGTATCGAAGCGCCGATCCCCGGCAAGGCGGCGGTCGGTATCGAGGTGCCGAACAAGGTCACTTCGATGGTCACCCTCCGCGAGCTGGTCGAAACGGATGAGTTCCGCAATCATAAGAGCAAGCTCAACTGCGTATTGGGCAGAGATATCTCCGGCGAGATCATCACCACCGATCTGGCGAAGATGCCCCACCTGCTGATCGCCGGTACCACCGGTTCCGGTAAGTCGGTCTGCGTCAACGCGCTGTTGATGTCGATCCTCTTTAAGGCGACGCCCGATGAGGTCAAGCTCCTGCTGGTCGACCCGAAGATGGTCGAATTCAGTAAATACAAGGGGATTCCGCATCTGCTCGTACCCGTCGTATCCGACGCGAAAAAGGCGGCGGGCGCGCTCAACTGGGCGGTCTCCGAAATGCTCCAGCGCTACCGCGTTTTCTCAGAATATGACTGCAAGGGTATCGACAGCTTCAATGAGCTGGTCGATAAAAACCTTGCTTACATCGAAGAACAAAAGCAAAAGCCCGACTACGATCCCGAGGCGGAGGAACAGCCCTGCCTGGATATCGACGGCTTGAAGGTGCCCACCGAGCACATGTGCCGTATCGTGATCGCGATCGACGAGTTGGCTGACCTGATGATGGCGGCGCCCTCCGAGGTCGAGGAAAGCATCTGCCGCTTGGCGCAGATGGCGCGTGCCGCCGGTATGCACCTGATTTTGGCAACTCAGCGTCCGACCGTCAATGTCATCACCGGTCTGATCAAGGCGAATATTCCTTCCAGAATCGCCCTGAAGGTCAGCTCCCAGATCGACTCACGTACCATCCTCGATACCGGCGGCGCGGAGAAGCTGATCGGTCGAGGCGATCTGCTGTACGCTCCTGTCGGCGCGCCGAAGCCCATCCGTGTCCAGTGCTGCTTCACGCGCGACGATGAGATCGACCGCGTCACCGCCTTCCTCAAAAAATCTCATACCGCAGAGTATAATAAGGAGATCGAGGACAAGATCCGCAAAATCGCCGCGGAGGAGCTCAACGGCAACAAGGGCAAGGATAACGGCGCGACGCCCGGTAACGCGCCCGAGGTCGATTCCATGATGGAGGACGCGATCAAGTTTGTCATCGAAAGCGGACAGGCTTCCACCTCCATGCTCCAGCGCCGGCTCAAGGTCGGCTACGCGAGAGCCGGCAGAATGATCGACGACATGGAGCAGATGGGCATTGTCGGCCCGCATCAGGGCTCCAAGCCGCGTGAGGTGCTGATCACCTATAACGATTGGCTCGAGCGCAACAATATGCTCGGTTCACCGGAGGACGACGCCGCCGGTGAGTCAGAGGGAGCATCCGACGACGATGATCCGTGGTGATGAGGAGTTGTCCAAATCTTTGATTTGGTTAACAACTCCCATGCAAGGCTCTCCCAAGAATCGGAGTGGGCATTGAGCCCACGAACGATGATTGGCTGAGAGCTACTGCAGGTGCTTTTTCTCAGAACCATCAACAGTGTCATTATTTGAGCGTTGAATAATAGGAGTAGGGGGAGGCGTCTCCGCCGAGGCTTGCTCCTCCCGTAACCTTTCCGTTTAATGTCGCCCAAATGCGAAGCAAATCCTTACATTGTGCTGCGTTTCTAAGGAAAGGGATGCTATTTTCGATAACATCTTGACGTATTACCATTTTAAAGCTATACTATACTACAGAATTGATATAACATGATTCGGTTGAGATTGCCACACCTCGTGAAGAGGCGCGCAATGACCGTTTAAACTTAGGAGGAAATCTTTTGGGAGTATATGAAGAACTGGTAGCCCGCGGCCTGATCGCGCAGGTCACCGATGAAAAAGAAATCAGAGATTTAGTGAACAACGGCAAGGCTGTGTTCTATATCGGCTTTGACCCGACTGCCGACAGCCTGCACGTCGGTCACTTTATGGCGCTCTGCCTGATGAAGCGCTTGCAGCTCGCCGGCAATAAGCCGATCGCCCTGATCGGCGGCGGTACCGCGATGATCGGCGATCCGTCCGGCAGAACCGATATGCGCCAGATGATGACCAAGGAGACCATCCAACATAACTGCGACTGCTTCAAGGAGCAGATGTCCAAGTTCATCGACTTTTCCGATGACAAGGCGATGATGGTCAATAACGCCGATTGGCTCTTGGACCTCAACTATGTCGAGCTGCTCCGTGAGGTAGGCGCGTGCTTCTCGGTCAACAACATGCTGCGTGCCGAGTGCTACAAGCAGCGCATGGAGAAGGGTCTGTCCTTCCTCGAATTCAACTACATGATCATGCAGAGCTACGATTTCTACGCTTTGTATCAGAAATACGGCTGTAATATGCAGTTCGGCGGCGACGACCAGTGGAGCAATATGCTCGGCGGTACGGAGCTGATCCGCAAAAAGCTCGGCAAGGACGCTTACGCTATGACCATCAACCTGCTCCTCAACTCCGAGGGCAAGAAGATGGGCAAGACCCAGAAGGGCGCGGTATGGCTCGACGCGAACAAGACCACGCCGTTCGAGTTCTATCAGTACTGGCGCAACGTCGATGACGCCGACGTCATCAAGTGCCTCAAGATGCTGACCTTCCTGCCGCTCGATCAGATCGAAGAGATGGCACAGTGGGAGGGCTCACAGCTGAACAAGGCGAAAGAGATCTTAGCCTTTGAGCTGACCAAGATGATCCACGGTGAGGAAGAGGCGAACAAGGCGCAGGAGGGCGCCAGAGCGCTCTTTGGCGGCGGCGCGAACACCGATAACATGCCGACCACCGAGATCACCGACGATGATTTTACCGACGAGGGCATCTCGATCCTCGATCTGCTGATCAAATGCAATCTGATCCCGAGCAAGGGCGAGGGCAAACGCCTGATCAAGCAGGGCGGTATCTCGCTGGATGACGAGAAGATTACCGATATGTTCCATATGGTCACGAAGGACGCCTTTGAGAAGGGTCATGTGATCATCAAGAAGGGTAAGAAGGTCTTCCATAAGGTGACATTGTAAAACAGCCTTCCCCTTGAGGGGAAGGTGGGCAATTCACCGTTAAAGGTGAATTGGTCGGATGAGGTGGAAACGCTTCTGTCCTATGTTGAATACTGATGGAGTGGAAAGGATTCCACCTCATCCGTCACCGTCAACAAGTTGCCGGAGACACCTTCCCCTCAAGGGGAAGGCTTATCATAGTATTTCATCGGATAATTCCGATAAAGAATAAAAAGGAGTGCAGAACATGAAAAAATTATTTGGCGAATTCAAAGAATTCATCATGCGCGGCAATGTCATGGATTTGGCAGTCGGCGTTATCATCGGCGGCGCGTTCGGCGCGATCGTTACCTCTTTGACGGAGGACATCATCTCTCCGATCCTCGGACTCTTCGGCAACCTCGACTTCTCTCAGCTGGTTGCAAAGGTCGGCAACGTCGAGATCCGCTACGGCGCTTTCCTGACTGCGGTGATCAACTTCCTGATCATGGCGCTGATCATCTTCCTGATGGTCAAGGGCATCAACAAGCTGATGTCGATCGGCAAGAAGAAGGAAGAAGAGGAAGAAGCAGCGACCACCAAGCTGTGCCCTCACTGCTGTGAAGAGGTCAACATTAACGCGACCAAGTGTCCGCATTGTACCGGTGATATCCCTGCAGAAGAGGAATAAGGCTTACGTTATATAATGCTTTCAAAAGGCTCCCTTTCCTAAGGAGATTCCCCTGTTAGGGGAAATGTCCGCAAAGCGGACAAAGGGGTCTGCTGCCTCCGCGGAGGAGGGCTGTCAGCGACAACTTGTTGACGCTGACTGAGGGTTGCTTAGGCTACTCAATAGAATCACTACATAACAAAGCTCCCGAGTCATCACGACTCGGGAGCTTTTATCATGTTTATCAAAAGTCATTGCGAGGGAGCCTGCGACCGTGGCAATCCCACAAAGCAGCGTACTGCTTTTCTGATACATTAACATTATCCCATGACAGGGAGATTGTCACGTTCGGTGGAATAATCGGTTGAGACTGCCACGGGCTGACACGCGTGTCGAGCCCTCTCAATGACAATTTAATTATGATGATACATTAAAGGATCACGCCATGATCTTCTTATACAGCTCTTTCAGATCCTCGACGCTGGTATCTCTCGGATTGCCGGGGCGGCAAGCGTCCGCGTATGCGTCCGCGGCGAGCACCTCCAGATCCTCTGCCCTGACCTTTTCGTTCTTCTCGGGGATGCCGACGTCCTTGGAGAGCTGCTTGACCGCGTCGATCGCCGCCTTGCGATACTCAGCCTGTGACATGCTGTCTACGCCCTCTACGCCCATCGCGCGCGCGATCTCACGGAATTTCTCACCGGTGTATTCCTGGTTGTATTCCATGACGATCGGCAGCATCATCGCGCATGCAACGCCGTGCGGCGTGTCATAATGCGCGCCGAGGGTGTGAGCGATACTGTGAGCGATACCCAAGCCGACGTTGGAGAAGCCCATGCCGGCGATATACTGCGCCAGCGCCATGCCCTCTCTGTCCTCGGGCTTGTTCTCCACAGCGCCGCGCAGGTGCTTAGCGATCAGACGGATCGCCTCGAGGTGGAACATATCGGTCATTTCCCAAGCCGCGGCAGTGGTATAGCCCTCGATCGCGTGGGTGAGCGCGTCCATACCGGTGGAAGCGGTCAGACCCTTAGGCATGCTGCTCATCATATCGGGATCGACAACGGCGATCTCAGGGATATCGTGCTCGTCAACGCATACGAACTTGCGCTCCTTCTGCACATCGGTGATGACGTAGTTGATGGTGACCTCAGCGGCAGTGCCGGCAGTGGTGGGGACCGCGATAGTCGGAACCGCATGGTTCTTGGTGGGGGCAACGCCCTCTAAGGAGCGGACGTCAGCGAACGCGGGATTGGTGATGATCACGCCGATCGCCTTAGCGGTATCCATCGCGGAGCCGCCGCCGATGGCGATGATGGAATCAGCCTTCGCCGCCTTGAACGCGTCCACGCCTGCCTGTACGTTCTCGATGGTCGGATTTGCCTTGACCTCAGAGAAAACGTCATAGGGGAGACCGCATTCGTCAAGAAGCGCGGTGACCTTCTGCGCGACATTGAACTTGATCAGATCGGGATCGGTGACGATGAGAGCTTTGGTAAAGCCCTTGGTTTTGGCAATCGCGGGGATCTCGTTGATCGCGCCTTTGCCGTGGTAGGAAGTGTTGTTAAGAATAATTCTGTTTGCCATGATTTTCCTCCATTGTCATTTGTTAATACTATTGTATTATTTTTAGCAAAAAAAATCAATCATACGGTGCATAGAAAATACGGCGGAAAAACTGTGAAAAAAGTCCAACGAAGGGGAGATAGGGAGGAGTTTGAAGATGTAAGGAATTTATGCGTAAATGAAACGTCAATTGTAGGGGATGACGCTTGCGACATCCCACAGTCTATCCGGTCTATGTCATCTGAACGTGAAGCAGATGAAACCCCTTCATTAGAAAAAAGCGGTACGATTTCTCGTACCGCTTCAGGCTGTAGAAAAACCTTTCCAGCCCCCTCTGACGAGGGGGCACGCAAGTAG
>CAMJJL010000029.1 GCA_946406145.1 uncultured Clostridia bacterium
CCTACTTGCGTGCCCCCTCGTCAGAGGGGGCTGGAAAGGTTTTTCTACAGCCTGTAATGCTCCCGTTAAGGGAGCTTTTTCACGTTTGTCATCATTTTGCATAGTATACAACGTATTCTGTGGTGAGGTGAGTGTATGAAGATCACGGTATTCGGCGGCGATAAACGGATGTTGTTTGCGGCAAAGGCGTTTGCCGATAGGGGACACGAGGTGCTTTTGACAGGCTTTGATTCACTGGTGAGTTTGTGCGAGATCCGTGTATGCACGGTACATCAGGCGGCGGATGAATGTGATGTCGCCGTATTGCCTGTGCGTCCTGTAGCGGACGGCAATCTGTTTGCGCCGTATTCTCAGCATCCGATCCGTATGAGGGGTCTCATGGCGTTACTCGGGAATAAGCCTGTTTTCTGCGGCAGCTCTCAGATGATCAAGCCGTATTATACGGGCGATATTTACGACTACACCGACGATGAGATCTTTACCCTGCGCAACGCCGAGCTGACCGCCGAGGGCGCTGTTGAGCTGATTTTGCGTGAGTATGAGGGCGCTGTCTGCGGCAGCAGGATACTGGTCACGGGCTACGGCCGCATCGGCAAGGTGCTGTCGCGATATCTCAGCATGATGGGCGCTGATATGACCGTAGCGGCACGCAAAGCTTTTGATCGTGATCAGATCAGCGCAAAAGGCATGACTGCCGCGGATTATCCTGAGCTCGACTTTTCACGCTATCAGGTGATTGTCAACACTGTGCCTGCCGAGGTGATCGACAAAGAAGCGATGGCAAAAATGCGTGAGGATGTGTTCATTATCGATCTCGCGTCTATGCCGGGCGGCGTGGATTTCAGCGCGGCGAGGGATCGGGAGCTCACCTGTATGCACGCGCTCTCTCTGCCGGGCAAAACGGCGCCTCTCACCGCGGGAATCATCATCAAAGATACCATCATGAATCTGCTCGACCGAGAGGAGATTCTCGGATAAAGGAGGAAAACGGTGGAAAAGATTAAACTGGGCTATGCTTTGACCGGCTCCTTTTGCACCTTGGATAAAAGCATCAAAGAAATGGCGCGGCTCGAGTCGCAGAACTATGACATCCTGCCGATCATGTCGGAGAATGCCTATACGGTTTCGACACGCTTCGGGAAGGCGCATGACATCGTGACGCGGATCGAAAATATTTCGCAAAAGAGTGTGATCCATACCGTCAGCGGCGCTGAGCCGATCGGTCCGCGCGGTATGTGCGACATCCTGCTGGTCGCACCATGCACCGGCAATACGCTGTCAAAGATCGCGTTGGGTATCACCGATACGCCTGTCACCATGGCGGTCAAATCTCAGCTGAGGATCGGCGCGCCGGTGGTGTTGTGTGTCGCAAGCAACGACGCACTCGGCGCGTCAGCGGAGAATGTCGGCAAATTGCTCAACCGCAAAAACGTGTACTTTGTACCGTTCTCACAGGATGATCCTGTCAAGAAACCGAGTTCGCTGGTAGCGCATTTCGATCTGATCCCCCGGTGCATTGAAAAGGCGCTCAAAGGACAGCAGCTCCAGCCGATATTCAGATCATAATTGTCATCATAAGTCCTTGATACCAAGGTCAGGGGCAGCGGCGATCTCAAACAATTTTTCAAACAGGGCAGAGAAGGTGAAACTTTTCTGCCCTTTGTTATTGAAATGCAGGAATAATTATGATAGAATATCAAATTAGAGAATTAATAGTATATTTCTGATTATGAATCAAAATCATCGATTAGGAGAAAACAATGAAGTATTGCAAAACCTGTAAACAGCTGTGCTTCGGGGACACCTTACCGTTTGACGGCTGTAAGCATAAACTCAGAGAGATCGAGGACATCAACGAGCCTGTCCGCCTGTGTATCGCCGGCGGTACGGAGCGCGCGATGCTGACCGGTATGCTTAAGGACGCGAACATTCCCTATATGGAGGAGAACGTCTATCCGCAGGGCGTTGCGAATGAGATCGTCACCGGCTATGACGTCAAGCTCTCCAACATCTCGATCGTCGTGCCGTTTTCCGCACTGCCCAAGGCAAGTGAGCTGCTCGGCACCATTGAAACGCTTCACAATGATCTCGAACCGCATATGGACGAGATCAAGGCGCAGATCGAACACCTGAAAGCGCAAAAGGAAGAAGCAAAATCCATGAGCCCCGCGCTGCGTACCACCATCAAGGTGCTCACCGCACTGGTGTTTCTGGCGCTGATCGCGCTGGCGGTGTTCGGTACGGACGCGCTCACCGGCTGGTTTAAGGGCTTGTTCTGAGCCATCATAAAGAGTCCTTGCGAAGCTGAAAAGCCTCTCTTTTCCGGCGAGGAAGATGGCACGGACACACATGTCCGGTGCCGGAGGGTTGCTTGGCGGTAGCTCTCAACCCAATTCAGTATGATATAATTCCATTTGGAGGTTAATGATATGAAAATCGATACAAAATGCGTACAGGCAGGCTATGAGCCGAAGAACGGTGAACCTCGCGTTCTCCCGATCGCTCAGAGCACGACCTTTGTTTATGACAGCGCCGAGACCATGGGCAAGCTGTTCGATCTGGAAGCGGAGGGCTGTTTCTACACCCGTCTGGCGAATCCCACGCTCAACACCGTCGCGAGCAAGATCGCCGCGCTCGAAGGCGGCGTCGGCGCCATGCTGACAGCCTCCGGACAGGCAGCGTCTTTGATCAGCATCACCAATATCGCGAAGGCGGGCGATCATGTCATCGCGTCTGCCGCGATCTACGGCGGTACGTTCAACCTGTTCAACAAGACCCTGCGTGATCTCGGTATCGCGTTTGATTTTGTCAGCCCCGTGATCACTGCCGGGGAACTCGACAAGATGTTCAAGCCCAACACCAAGGCGGTGTTCATCGAGACCGTCACCAATCCTTCTTTGGATGTCGTTGATATTGAGATGTTCGCCAAGGTCGCTCACGCGCACCATGTGCCGCTGATCGTCGACAATACCTTCGCGACCCCGATCAATTGCCGTCCCTTTGAGTGGGGCGCCGATATCGTCGTTCATTCTACCTCCAAATACATGGACGGTCACGCTGTCGCACTGGGCGGCGTTGTTGTCGATTCCGGTAACTTTGACTGGACAAGCGGCGATTTCCCGATGCTCACCACGCCTGATGAGACCTATCACGGCGTGATCTATACCGAGCAGTTCGGCAAGGCGGCATATATCACCAAGTGCTGTACCCACCTCATGCGCGACTTCGGCGCGCAGCAGTCGCCGCAGAATGCGTTCCTGCTCAATCTCGGTCTGGATACCCTGGCGCTGAGAATGGCGCGTCATTGCTCCAATGCGCAGACTGCCGCCGAGTTCCTCGAGAATCACGACAAGGTCGAGTCCGTCAATTACCCGGGACTGAGATCCAATCAGTATTATGATATCGCGAAGAAGTATATGCCCAACGGCTCCTGCGGCGTTATCTCCGTCTGCCTCAAGGGCGGCAAAGAGGGCGCAGTACGCTTTATGGAAGGGCTCAAGCTCGCGAAGATCGTTATCCATGTCGCGGATGCGCGTACCTGTGTGCTCCATCCCGCGTCCACGACCCACCGTCAGCTCACCGATCAACAGCTGATCGACGCCGGTATCGCGCCTAACATGGTGCGTTTGTCCGTCGGTATTGAGGATCCCGAGGATATCATCGCCGATCTCAAGCAGGCTTTGGAGCAGGTATAATATGTCGGACAGATTCACATCCGCGATCATTGTTGCGGCAGGCGACAGCACCCGTATGGGCTTCAAGATGTCCAAACAGCTGATCCCCCTCAACGGTCACGCGGCGATCGAATATACACTCAAGGCGTTTCAGGATTGCAGCCTGATCGACGAGATCATCGTTGTGGCGCGATCCGCCGACATCGACAGTATCGCGCACATTGCCTTTAACTTCAAGAAGGTCAGCTCCGTCACCTCCGGCGGCGCTACCCGTACACTGAGCGTTAAAAGGGGTATCCGTGCCGCGGATAAGCGCGTGACGCATTACGCGATCCACGACGGCGCGAGAGTATTGATCACACCCGATCAGATCGAGAAGGTGCTCAAAGCGGCGTTTGAATTCGGCGCGGCGGCTCCCGGTACTCCCGTGACGGATACCGTCAAGATGATCGATGAAAACGGCGTGATCTTATCCACGCCAGACCGCTCCGCTATGTGGGCGGTACAAACACCTCAGATATTTGAAAAAGAGCTGTACCGCCGTGCGATGGATTACGCGGAATCGAATCAGCTCGCCGTAACGGACGACTGCTCAATGGTCGAGGCGATCGGCGAAAAGGTGCGTTTGATCCGCGGAGAATATTCCAACATCAAGCTCACCACACCGGTGGATATCACGCTGGCGGAGTCATTGCTCAAAAAGAGAAAATAATCATATATTAGGCTCCCTTTGGGAAAGGAGATTCCCCTGCTAGGGGAAATGTCCGCAATGCGGACAAAAGGGTCTGCTGCCTCCGCTAGGAGGGCTCAAACTGATAAAAAGACTGAGGGATTGTATTAATTGCTCGAGCGTCAGCGAGCTTCTTTTTCTTAGCTTGGTGATTATATTGGTTACAAAAAAAGGCAAAGAAAGGCTGTGACTTTATGAGAATCGGACACGGATATGATGTACATTGTTTTAAGAAGGGCAGAGAGCTGATCCTCGGCGGCGTTGAGATCCCGTATGAGATGGGGCTCGACGGTCATTCCGACGCGGATGTACTGCTTCACGCCGTGATGGACGCGCTGTTAGGCGCGGCGGCGCTCGGCGATATCGGCAAGCATTTTCCCGACACCGATCCCAAGTATAAGGACGCCGAGAGCACCAAGCTGCTCTGGGATGTGGTCGGTTTGATTGAGGAAAACGGCTTCAAGCCCCATAACATCGACTGCACCATCTGCGCACAGGCGCCGAAGCTCGCGCCGTATATCGATGAAATGCGCTCCAATATCGCGGTAGCCTGCGGCTTGAAGAGAAGCGCCGTGAGCGTCAAAGCGACCACGGAAGAAGGTCTGGGCTTTACCGGGTCGATGCAGGGCATGTCCGCGACCGCGGTCTGCTTATTAGATGAAGTATAATTGTCATTGCGAGGAACCGTGTCAAAACGGTTCCGTGGCAATCTCAACTTATTCAACGATAGACTATTATCATGATTCACACACCTCTCTCATAGACATAATGAGAGAGGTGCTTTTTTATGAAGATAAAACATTTGACTGCTGTATTTCTGTCCGTCCTGCTGTTGATGATCCCGACATTCTCAGTCAGCGCACTGAGCGAGAGCGATATTGCGTCACCTGCGGCGGTATTGATGGACGCCAACTCGGGTAAAATTCTTTTTGAGAAAAATGCGCATGATCAGCGAGCCTGCGCGTCCATCACTAAGGTGATGACGTTGACACTCGTGATGGAGGCGATCGACAGCGGCAGGATCCATATGGATGACGTTGTGACGGCTTCCGCGCATGCCGCTTCGATGGGCGGCTCCGACATCTGGCTCGAGGAGGGCGAGCAGATGAGTGTGGATGATATGATCAAGGCGACCGCTGTTGCCTCCGCCAATGACGCGGCTGTCGCGCTGGCAGAGTTCGTCAGCGGCAGTGAAGAGGATTTTGTCGCGGCGATGAACAAAAAGGCTGCCGATCTCGGGATGACCGATACCACCTTCAAGAACTGCAACGGGTTGGATGAAGAGGGACACATCACCTCGGCGTATGACGTCGCCCTTATGTCACGTGAGCTGATCAAGCACGAAAAGATCTATGACTATACCTCCATCTGGATCGATGAGCTGCGTGGGGGAGAGACCCAGATCGTCAATACCAATAAGCTCCTCAAAAGCTATGATGGCATCACAGGGCTGAAAACGGGTACCACAGGTGACGCAGGCTCGTGTATCTCTGCGACCGCGCAGCGCAACGGCTTGAGCCTGATCGGGGTGGTGTTGGGCGCGGATACCGGCAAAGGGCGCTTTAAGGACGCGGCGGCACTGCTTGATTACGGCTTTGCGAATTACGAGACGCGCGAGCTGCGCTTACAGGAGGAACTGTCCCCGATCACCGTGGAGGGCGGCATGCAGAATTCTGTGTCGATCTCATGTAATGACTCGACCTATCTCACCTTACCCAAGGGCGAGGGTGGGGGATTGCAGCAGCATTTGGAGATCCCCGAGAGTATCACCGCCCCTGTCGCCAAGGGCGATGTGATCGGCAGTTTGCGCTTTACCCTCGGCGATGAAGAGATCGCGTCCTTCGCTGTCACGGCGGATGAGGATGTGGACAAAAAGAGTTTTGGCAGTATATTGAGATTGCTGTTACAGTCAATGGTGAAGCTGTAACAGATGTTTAAGCCTTCCCCTCGGGGTACCCCCGTTGGGGGAATGTCCGAAGGACAAGGGGGGGAGCCGCTTCCGGCGAGGAGAAGGTGTCACCGGAGGTGACGGATGAGGGGATAACCTTTCCTGTAGATGTCGGACTCGGTGAGGCTGTGTGTTTACCGAGAATAACGGAAATGCTACGCACTCTTTGTTAAAATGATCATTCGGATAAGTATGCCCCTCATCCGACCAATTTGCTATGGCAAATTGCCCACCTTCCCCCCGAGGGGAAGGCTTTTATATAAGGAAGGCTCATCCGATAGACAAAAATAAAGGCGCACGCGCCCTCAACATCTTGTGTCCCCGGTTTATGTTCCCGACTAAATTTAGAATTCATTCACAATTTATCGGATAAAAATGTTGCAATGCCCGCCGAAATATAGTATAATGCTATTAATCATATAAGAAGAAGTGTGTATATTTCCTGCAAAGAAACATGAATGCACTATATTTCTTCTTGGGAATTATAAGGAGGGTATTTATGCCTACAACTCTTAGCGATAAGCATTTACAGGGCTTTTTGGGCGCCGATGAATATGTCGGTATCGCCCCTGCCGTTAAAGCCGCTCACGAAGCGCTTCATTCCGGCAAGGGACTCGGCAACGACTTTATCGGCTGGCTGAACCTGCCCACTGACTATGACAAGGACGAGTTCGCGCGCATCAAGGTTGCCGCGGAGAAGATCAAATCAAATTCCGATATATTCGTTGTCATCGGTATCGGCGGATCCTATTTGGGCGCCCGTGCCGCTATCGAATTCATCAAGTCCCCGAACTACAACGCGCTGTGCAAGGACACGCCGCAGATCTACTACACCGGTAACTCCATCAGCTCCAACGCGCTGGCTGAGCTGCTCGAGATCTGTGAGGGCAAGGATGTTTCCATCAACATGATCAGTAAGTCCGGTACCACAACCGAGCCCGCGATCGCGTTCCGCGTATTCCGTGAGATGCTCGAGAAGAAGTACGGCAAGGACGGAGCGAAGGATCGTATCTTCTGCACCACCGATAAGGCGCGCGGCACCTTAAAGCAGCTCGCCGACCGCGAGGGCTATGAGACCTTCGTCGTTCCGGATGACGTCGGCGGACGCTACAGTGTTCTGACCGCTGTCGGTCTGCTGCCGATCGCGGTATCCGGCGCGGATATCGACGCGCTGATGCAGGGCGCTCGTGACGCGCAGGACAAGTTTGCCGATCCCGATCTGGACAAGAATGATTGCTACAAGTACGCGGCGATCCGCAATATGCTTTACAACAAGGGCAAGACTACCGAGATCCTCGTCAGCTACGAGCCTGCGTTCACCCTGATGAACGAGTGGTTCAAGCAGCTCTACGGTGAATCCGAGGGTAAGGATCAGAAGGGTATTTTCCCGGCTTCCGTCATCTTCTCCACCGACCTGCACTCTATGGGTCAGTACATCCAGGACGGCAGACGCAATCTCTTTGAGACCGTCGTGCTCTTTGACAGCGTACAGAGAGAGATCAAGCTCGGCACCGATCCCGAGAATGTAGACGGTCTGAACTTCCTGTCCGGCAAGACGATGGAATTCGTCAACCGCAAGGCGTTCGAGGGTACCGTGCTGGCGCACAACGACGGCGGCGTTCCCAATGTTGTTCTCACCGTCGACAAGATGGATGAGTATAACCTCGGTTATCTGATCTACTTCTTCGAGAAGGCGTGCGCGATCTCGGGTTACATCCTCGGCGTGAATCCCTTCAACCAGCCCGGTGTTGAGAGCTATAAGAAGAATATGTTCGCTCTGCTCGGCAAGCCCGGCTATGAGGATCAGAAGGCTGCTCTCGAGGCAAGATTGAAGTAATTTTTCTGTGTGAACAGACTGTATATAACAAACAGGAGGAATGTACAAATGGTTACATTAATTATTGGCAAAAAAGGCTCCGGTAAGACCAAGAAGCTCATCCATCTCACAAACGAGGCAGTCGCAAAGTCCAGCGGTAACGTTGTTGTTATCGAAAAGGGCGCGGGACTGACCTACGACGTGACCCACAAGGCTCGTCTGATCGATACCGACGTTTACGGTATCAAGGGCTATGAGATGCTTCTCGGCTTTATCAGCGGTATTTGCGCAGGTAACTATGACGTTACCGATATCTTTGTTGATTCTACCTTCAAGATCGCTCCTCAGGGCGTTGAGGGTATCGAGGAATTCATCACCAAGCTCGACGCGCTCTCCAAGGAGAGCGAGGCGCATATCACTCTGCTGGTATCCGCTGCCGAGGCTGATCTGCCCACCGGTCTCAAGGCTGTCTGCGAAGAGATCTGATTTTAATCCAACGATCCATAGCCGCTCCTTTCGGGGCGGCTTTTTGCTCGGTAACATTGAGTATACAGGCTTTTTGGTGGAGTGAGGTGAAGGTGAGGTGGAGTGGATTTACTCTTCTCCACCACGAAGAAACACACTGTTTATCAGGGCTTCTGCATAAAATGGTGGACTTGGTGGCGTAACATCAACTCATAGAAAAACGGCGTGAATCTCGGCGTATCGCTATAAGGAGCTGTATTATTGTACAGTAAAAGTTGTGAATGGAATCAAAAGAAGTCTACCTACGCCACCCAATATTCAAATAACCGCGCTATCATGCGCTTTTTGAGAGGTGGACTTTTGTCGGACACTCCACCTGTACGCCACCACAGATCCACCTTCTGTCTTTTTGACATGAGGCGTCATACAAAGCGGAAAGCCATCTTTTATTATCAAAGCGTGAAAAAAACCTGTGTCCTGCAAATAACGGAAAAAACCTGCCGAATTACAAGATTTTTACTTGACAAAAACTAACGCATTTATTATAATAACAAATAGCGTTTTAATGTAGATAACTGCGTGTTGGTTTCGGAGGAGTTATGCTGTTAGATTTGAAAGACATTTTCGTATCCGACGGCGCCTCAAAGGACGTCAGTGATACACTCTCTATGGGCGATGTCGAGATCGCGGGTGAACATCCATTCACTTCACCTGTTGCGCTTCACGCTCATGTTGAGAACAAGGCGGGCATGGTAACGCTGGAGCTGGATACGGCATTTGATTTCCATACCTCCTGCAACCGATGCCTTTCGCCGATCGAGCGCCGTATGGAATATCACTTCTCTCATAAGATCATCGAGAATCTGGAGGAGGATTTCAACGACGACTACATCGAAACGCCCGACCTGAGTCTGGATTTAGATGAGCTTGCCTCATCCGATATCCTCTTAGAGCTGCCGACCAAGTTCCTTTGCAGGGGAGACTGTCAAGGTCTCTGTCAAAAATGTGGACACAATCTTAACTTGGGTGACTGCGGCTGTGATAAGAAGGAGATCGACCCACGGCTCGAGGCGTTAAAAGCGTTATTATGAATTTGAGAACGTGTGTTTCATTATGTCATTCTTTGAAAGATTTGAATGACGCGCGTCCAATCTAAACCTATAATATGTAAGGAGGGTTTTTCATGGCTGTACCGGCAAGAAAACATTCACATGCTCGTAAGATGAAGAGAAGATCCAACGTATGGAAGCTCCAGGCTCCTGCTCTGTCTATCTGCCCTGAGTGCGGTGAGTATAAGGCTCCCCATAGGGTTTGCCCCAACTGCGGTAAGTATAACGGCAGACAGGTCATCGCTGTAAACGAGGACTAATCATATTTTTTGAACAACGGCGGCGGGCGGAATATTTCCGGTCGCCCTTTTGTTTTTCAGCCTTCTCCTTGAGGAGAAGGTGTCAACATCGTTGACGGATGAGGTGGAAACATTTCTGCTTTATCAATGAAATCTTTTTGTTTGAAGCGTTTCCACCTCATCCGACCTTTTTGGCTTTTGAGCCAAAAAGCCCACCTTCCCCTCGAGGGGAAGGCTTTTGGAGGTTTTTATGGCTGTTACAATCAAAGACGTATATCGTAACAGCTATGCCTATCGCGCAGGCTGTGAGGCAGGGGATACCCTGCTGTCGATCAACGGGAACGATATCGTCGATGTACTCGACTATCGTTTTTATCAGCTTAATTCTGATTTAGAATTAAAAATCCGTGACCGCAAGGGTCAGGTACATACCGTCAAGGTGCGCAAGCCCGAGTATGAGGAGCTGGGTCTGGAATTTGACACCTATCTGATGGATAAGGAGAAGTCCTGCCGCAATAAGTGTATCTTCTGCTTTATTGATCAGCTGCCCCGGGGCATGCGCGAGAGCCTTTATTTCAAGGATGACGACAGCCGACTGTCCTTTTTGTTCGGTAATTATATCACGCTTACCAACCTGACGGAGCATGAGATCAGCCGCATCATCAAGATGCACATCAGCCCGATCAACGTCAGCGTACATACCACCAACCCCGAACTGCGCGTGAAGATGATGAACAACCGCTTTGCCGGGGACGCATTGAAGATTTTAAAGCGCCTGTCGGATCACAATATCGCGATCAATACGCAGATCGTCTGCTGTCCCGGATGGAACGATGGGGAGGAGCTCAAGCGCTCTTTGCGCGATCTGTATGAATTGAATGTCAATCTGATCGGCGTGGTGCCTGTCGGTATCACCAAGTATCGTGAGGAATTGGCAAAGCTTACGCCCTTCACGGAAGAAAAGGCGCGTGAGACCGTGGATATCCTCGAGGAATTCGGTGAAATGTGCCTGAAAACACGCGGCAAGCGTATTGCTTATGCCGCCGATGAATTGTATATCAAGGCAGGCTATGAGATCCCCGACGCGTCTTTTTACGGCGACTTTGAGGCGATTGAGAACGGGATCGGTCTGATCGCCCAGCTGCGAGAGGATTTTCGCGATGAGCTCAATTGGCGCGAGGCGGATGCTTCGATCAAACGCACCGTATCCATCGCCTGCGGCACCTCCGCCGCGCCGTATCTGAGAGAGTTGATGGATGAGGCGCAGCAAAAATTCCCCGGCGTGAAGGTGACTGTATATCCGATCGTCAACAACTTTTTCGGTGAGCAGATCAACGTCAGCGGACTGATCGTCGGACAGGATCTGCACAATCAGCTCAAGGAGAAACCGTTGGGAGATGCCTTGCTCATTTCCTCGGCAATGTTACGATTTGAAAACGATCTTTTCCTCGATGACGTCCATATCGACGATCTGTCGAGAAAGTTACATATTGAGATCTACCCGATCCACAATGACGGCGTGATGTTGTTGAACGCCGTTCTGGGAACAACCGATGAATAAGGTTGAGATTGCCACAGCCTTGACACAAGTGTCGAAGGCTTCGCAAAGACAATTATTCGGATCAGGTTGAATAAGATTGAAAAAGACATTTTGTCTTTTCGATGACAGTTATGGAAGGAGGATGAGGATGTCAAAACCTGTAGTCGCGATTGTCGGCAGACCGAATGTCGGCAAAAGCACACTGTTCAATAAGCTCGTCGGTGAGCGTATCTCCATTGTGGACGATACCCCCGGCGTAACACGCGACCGTATCTACGGCGACGTGGATTGGAACGGCAGATCAGCCCTGCTCATCGATACGGGCGGTATCGAGCCGTTTTCGGATGACGTCATTTTGTCCCAGATGCGTGAGCAGGCACAGCTCGCCATTGATACCGCGGACGTCATCATCATGGTGACCGACGTCCGATCCGGTCTTGTCGCTACCGATGAAGAGGTAGCGCATATGCTGCTCAAGAGCAATAAGCCCCTGGTGCTTTGTGTCAACAAATGTGATTCTGTCGGCGATCCGCCGCCTGAATTCTACGAGTTCTACAAGCTGCCCCTAGAGCCGATCGCCGTATCCTCCGTACACGGACACGGCACGGGCGATCTGCTTGACGCTGTTTTCAGGGAGCTGGAGAATGATACCGAGGAAGAGGCTGACCCCGAGGTGATCTCGGTGGCTGTCATCGGCAGACCGAATGTCGGCAAAAGTTCGCTGATCAATAAGATCACCGGTGAGAACCGCTGTATCGTCTCCGATATCGCCGGTACGACCCGCGACAGTATCGACACGATGATCGAGAATAAGCACGGCACCTTCAATTTCATCGATACCGCCGGTATGCGCCGTAAAAGCAAGGTGACCGATCAGATCGAGCGCTATTCCATCCTGCGCGCCAAGATGGCGATCGAGCGCTGTGACGTCTGCGTGATCATGCTTGACGCCGAGACCGGTATCACCGAACAGGATACCAAGGTCGCCGGACTGGCGCTCGAAGCCGGCAAGGCGTGTATCATCGCGGTCAACAAGTGGGACGCGATCGAAAAGGATAACAGTACCATGCCGAACTTCCGCAAGGATATCGAGCGCGATTTTGCCTTTATGAGTTACGCGCCCGCGGTGTTTATCTCCGCCAAGACAGGTCAGCGCCTCGACAATCTTTTTGAGAATATCGTTCATGTCACCAATACCTCCGCGATGCGGATCACCACCGGTCTTTTGAACGATGTGCTGGCAACCGCTACGGCGCGTGTACAGCCGCCGACGGATAAAGGCAGGCGCCTCAAGATTTTCTACATGACGCAGGTGTCCGTCAAGCCGCCGACATTCATCTTCTTCTGCAATGACGCCGAGCTGTTCCACTTCTCCTATCAGCGCTATCTGGAGAACCGTCTGCGCGAGGCGTTTGATTTCAGCGGTACACCCATCAGATTTATCATAAGGGAGAGGAATAACAAATGACAGTTGATTTGATTATTCGCACGCTGGCGACGATCATCATCGCGTATCTGCTCGGCAGCCTGAATCCCGCGATTATGATCACAAAACTGAAAACAGGCAAGGATATCCGCACCATGGGTTCCGGTAACGCCGGATTTACCAATGTGCTGCGCTCCGTCGGCAAGGGTCCCGCCATCGCGACGATCGTTTTTGACTATCTCAAGGGCATCGCTGCCGTGCTGATCGGCTGGTGGCTGTTCTCGACGCTGACCGTCACCAACGACGTATCTCCTATCGAGTACGTCAAGTACGGACGGTATCTCGCCGGTCTGTTCGTCATCCTCGGACATTCCTTCCCGATCTTTTACGGCTTCAAGGGCGGCAAGAGCGTCGTCACGGCGAACGCGCTGATGCTGGTTGTGGACTGGCGTGTGTTCCTGATGATCCTCGCTTCATTCCTGATCATTTTCCTTATCGCCAAGCTGGTTTCTCTCGGCTCGATCGCCTGCGCGATGCTGTATCCCGTTTACACGTTGATCATCACCTATTTCTGTGATTATCTGCCGGCGCTCGGGACAGAAAATGAGTTGAGGTTCCGCTTTGTGCTGATCTCGACCGGCTGTGCCTTTTTGGTCGGCGCGATCGTCATCTTCCGTCACAAGGACAATCTCAAGCGGTTGTTCAACGGAGAAGAAAAGCGCATCAAAGCGAAAAAGTAAAACGCGATCTTTTAGTCTCCCTTTTCTATGGGAGGCGGCTCGGACATGTGTGTTGGAGTCGGAGGGTTGTTATGCTTCAACTAGATTTAGTTGCCTGAATCAATCTTTTGGGGGTTCAAAATGAAACGAGTAGTTTGTCTGATAATGGCACTGATCGTGATCTGTGCGACCGTGATCTGTGCATCGGCAGTCGATTACGGCTGTAATGTCGCAACCAAATCCAAAGCAGTATACCTCGAAAATCTGGATACCGGTGCGGTCATTCTCGATAAAAGCGCCGGAGAAAGGATGTATCCTGCATCCACGACCAAGATCATGACCTATGCGATCGTTGCCGATCATGTGGAGGATCTCGACAACACCATGGTCGAGATCAATGAAGCGGTATTCAAGGATCTCGATCCCGAGAGCACGGTGATGGGGCTCTCCAAGCATGTCGGTGAGAAGTATTCCATCCGTGATCTGCTCTACGGCATGATGCTGCCCTCGGGTAATGACGCTGCGCTGGTGCTTGCGGATTATATCGGCGGCGGCAGTATCCCCGCGTTTGTTGAGAAGATGAACGCTAAGGCGCAGGAGCTGGGATGCTCCGGCACGAACTTTGTGAATCCCCACGGACTGCATGATCCGAATCATTACACCACCGCTAAGGATCTGGCGACCATCACAAAATACGCGATCTCAAAGCAGGACTTTATGACGATCACCGGTACCGTCAGCTATACGCCCGCGCGTTTTGATCAGCCGATCACCAACACCAATTACATGATGATCAACAACGCCGATACCGCCAAGTATTACTATCCCAACGTCAAGGGTATCAAGACGGGCTATACGGACGAGGCAGGCAAATGTCTGGTGACGACTGCCTCCAAGGACGGCTTGACCTATCTGATCGTTTGCTTGGGCGCGGATTACTCCTTTGAGGAGGATATCAACTACGCCATGCTCGATTCCTGCGATCTCTATGACTGGGTCTTTGAGAATCTGGCACAGCGTACCGTATACGGCGCGACCGAGGTCGTCAAGACTGTCAACGTCAATTTCGGTAAGGGTGAGGATAAGGTCAGCCTGATGCCGCAAGGCGAGTTGACGGCGCTGCTGCCGAGTAACTATGACCAGTCTCTGGTCAAGGTCGAGGTCGAATGTGATGACGCCATCGACGCTCCCGTGACCAAGGGTCAGGCAGTCGGAAAGGTCACCGTCAAGTATGATGATATGATTGTCGGCACGACCGAGGCGATTGCCTCTAAGGATATCGAGCTCGACAGAGCGAAGGTCTTTTGGAAGAATGTCGGTGATTGGTTCAAGAAGAACTTTATCCTGATCGTGATCATCGCGGTTGTGATTATCGCGCTGATCATCGTCCTCGCCGCGGTAGCCAATTCACGCAAAAAGAAGAGAGAGCGCGAGAGATCAAGACGCAGATACAGAAATTACTAATACTAATCCTTAATAAAAACCTTTATCATCTATGGCGCTAAATTCCGCATAGCTTTGTTGAGCTCCTTGACAGGCGCCAGCCTGCCTGCGTCACTCGCCTCGCTCTGCGAAATTTATCACTAATATCTGATTAAATCTTTTTATCAAGGATTAGTATAAAGCATATAACGACACCCCTTTGTCATTGTGACAAAGGGGTGTTTTATCGTGTTATGATCAGTCGCTTTCCGAGGCTCCCCTTTGGTAAAGGGAGCTGTTGAGGCATACGCCGAAACTGAGGGATTGTATCAATGATCGAGCAAAGCGAGAAACATCTTATATAAGTTGATCATTGTCAGGTTTGAAATCTATACGGAGCAAACGTTTCAGATCATTCAGCCTTCTCCAAAATCTTCTGCGCGACATAGACGCCGCTGGCAGAAGCATGGGAGAGGGAGTGGGTAACGCCCGAGCCGTCGCCGATGACATACAGTCCCTCGTATTTGGTCATCAAATTCTCATCCAGTGCGACCTCCATGTTATAGAACTTGACCTCTACGCCGTAGAGCAGGGTATCGTCGTTCGCCGTACCGGGCGCGATCTTGTCGAGCGCGTAGATCATCTCGATGATGTCGTCGAGGATACGCTTGGGCAGTACCAGACTCAGATCACCCGGCGTTGCCTGCAAGGTCGGGCGCACAGTGCTCTCCGCGATTCGGTTATGATTGGAGCGCCTGCCGCGTTCCAGATCGCCGAAGCGCTGTACGATCACGCCGCCGCCGAGCATGTTGCTCAGCAGCGCGATACTCTCGCCGTAGCCGTTGCTGTCCTCGAACGGCTCGGAAAAATGCTTGCTGACTAATAATGCAAAGTTGGTGTTCTCGGTCTTTTTTGACGGATCCTCAAAGCTGTGACCGTTAACGGTGACGATGCCGTTGGTGTTCTCGTTGACGACAATGCCGTTGGGATTCATGCAGAAGGTGCGGACATTGTCCTCGAATTTCTGTGTGCGATACACGATCTTGCTCTCATAGAGCTCATCGGTCAAATGCGAGAAGATGACCGCGGGCAGCTCCACACGCACGCCGATATCGACGCGGTTGGATTTGGTCTCTATGTTCAGCTCCTCGCAGATCTTTTCCATCCACTTCGAGCCCGATCGTCCGACGGAGACGATGCAGTCCTTGCAGTCGTCGGAGCCGTCCTTGTGATGGACGCGATAACCGCCGTCGATGATCTCGATATGCTCAACCGGTGTATTGAATTTGAAATCCACGATGTCACAGATCTTGTTGTAGATGTTGCCCAGCACAATGTAGTTGATATCCGTGCCGAGGTGACGGACGGAGGCGTCGAGCAGCTTGAGGCGATTCTGGGTGCAGATCTTCTTGAAGTCAGTTCCTGCCGTGGTATAGAGCTTAGTCGATTCACCGCCGTTTTCGACATTGATCTTGTCAACATAACGCATCAGCTCGAGCGCCTTGTCACGCCCGATGTATTCGTGCATCGTGCCGCCGAAATCATTGGTGATATTGTATTTGCCGTCCGAGAACGCGCCCGCTCCGCCGAAGCCCGACATGATCGCGCAGGTCTTGCATTTGATGCAGGACTTGACCTTGTTGCCGTCGATGGGGCATTTGCGCTTTTCGAGTGCGTTGCCGGTCTCAAACACGGCGATTTTCAGATCGGGACGTCTGGTCGCCAGTTCATATGCCGAGAAGATTCCTCCCGGACCCGCTCCGATAATAATGATATCGTAATTCATATGAATGATCTCCTCATGATGTAATATAGAAGTGAAACAGCCTCCCTTTCCTAAGGTGAGATTCTGTCCAAAACTTGTTTTGGGTTACAGAATCCATACACCGGAGAGGTGTCACGAAGTGACGGAGGGTTGCTGCTGATTCCTTTTGTATTCCTATCGACAGGAAAAGCCGCGATCAGAAGGTCGCTTCTACGATCTCCTGTCTGTTGACATTGATAACGCCTTTGCCGTTGAGTCGGATGACCGGGATGACCGGCAAACTCACGAACGACAGGGTCATAAAGGGGTCGATGTCGGCGGACGCGCCTAAATCTGTCGCGGCTTCTTTGAGCCTGTTGACGCGGCTTTCCACCTCTTCGATCGACAGATCGCTCATCAGTCCGGCGATCGGCAGGGGCAGGGATTCGATGACCTTGCCGTTGTCGACGACGACCATTCCGCCTCCCAGCTCACGTACGGCTTCCGCCGCTGTCGCGATATCCTCGTCACTGCATCCGACCGCGATCAGGTTGTGCGAATCGTGCGCGACACTGGTGGCGATCGCGCCGCGCCTGATACCGTAGCCGCTGATAAAGCCGATTCCGATGTGTCCTGTGTTGTGATGGCGTTCGAATACCGCCGCCTTCAATACATCGCGGTCGATGTCGATGCCGTTGTTCTGCAAGCCTTGTTCGGTAGGCTGGATGATGATCTCATCCGTCAGCAGCTCATGCTTCTTCAGTCCTATGACGCGCTGACGCTCTTTGATCGGCAAAAGCAGCTTTTTCGCATTGACTGCTTGCATGTGGAAGGAGTGCAGCACTTTATCGCAGTCAGGCAACGGCTTGATGTTGTTGTTGATGACAGCGCCGTTTTTCGCGACTGCCTTACCGTCGATGTAGACCTGTTCGACGGTAAAGTCGATGAAGTCGCTCAGCACGACGATGTCCGCGTGATAGCCCGGTGCGATCGCGCCGTAATCCTTCAAGCCGAAGTAAGTCGCCGTGTTGAGGGTACACATTTGGATCGCGTGAGCCGGCTTGACGCCCTTTTCCACCGCCTTGCGTATGATCGCGTCCAGATGACCTTCCCTGAGCAGATCCTCGGGATGTCGGTCATCGGTGCACAGCATTGCCCTGTTACAGTAGGGCGGTTTGCAGATAGGGAGCAGGGCATTGAGGTTCTTTGCCGCCGTACCCTCGCGCACCATGATCCACTGTCCGCGCGCGAGCTTATCAAGCGCTTCCTGCGCGTCGGTACATTCATGGTCGGATCTGACGCCCGACGCGACATAGGCGTTGAGATCCTTGCCGCCGAGGAACGGCGCGTGACCGTCGATGATACCGCCGAACTCCTTTGCGTCCGCGAGCTTGTTGAGCAGCGCTTTTTCACCCTCGCATACGCCGACGGAATTCATCATCTCGGCAAGTCCGAGGACGTTCTTTCGCTGATAATACGGCTTGAGTTCCTCAGCCTCCAGCGTTTCACCGCTTTCTTCGAGCGGCGCCGCAGGCACACAGGAGGGAAGATTGAAATAGATATGCATGTCGAGATATTCGCACAGCTGCATGATATAGTCGAGACCTTTGGTGCCTGCAACATTGGCGATCTCGTGCGGATCCGCCATCACCGCGGTCGTGCCGCAGGGGAGAGAACCTCGCTCAAATTGAGCAGGGGTCAGCAGGGTGCTCTCTAAGTGCATATGCGCGTCCATAAAGCCCGGGACAATGATCTTGCCGCTGACGTCAATCTCTTCTATGCCGTCATAAAGACCTAAGCCGGCGATGATTCCGTCGCAGATCGCCACATCCTTGTGCTCGAGCTGTTCGGTAAAGACGTTCAGTACACTGGCGCCCTTGAGGACGAGGTCGGCTTTTTCACGCCCCATCGCTACATCAATGATTCTCTTGAGGTTCATCATAATCCTCCTTTGCCTGCATGATGTTTTCATATTATCATAGCATATTTTTCATAGTATATCAATGATTTTTAGTCAATATGTCAAATTGTTTGTATGATGAAAACGAAAATTGATCATTTATAAAATTAGTGTATTGACATTTGTTAAGAATAATGCTATAATTCGACTGTTCGATATGCGAGTGTGCTGGAATAGGCAGACAGGCACGTTTGAGGGGCGTGTGTCTTTGACGTACGGGTTCAAGTCCCGTCACTCGCACCACAAAAATTGCACAGCACATTTTGTGCTGTGCAATTTTTGCTTTTGTTCCTGAGTGACGGGACTTGAAAGGGCGTGAAGAAAACAGTCCGGCGGACTGTTTTTAGCCCGTGGAGCTGATAATTGGTTCGTCAGGAGCAGCGTACAGTTGACGAAAGCGGACGTATCCTCCATAACCCGCGTAGTCACTCGCACCATAAGCTATCCATACGGACGTTCCCTGATTTGCTTGTATAATAGAGTGACGGGACTTGAAAGGGCGTTAAGAAAACAGTCCTATTATTCTTTCCTGCATACGTTTGTTGTTGAATTATATGGGGTCCCCGAAAAGCCTGCTTTTTGGGGGAAGGAGGAGAGGCGACACGAGGTCAAGTCACGGTTTAGTGACTACCGAGTACTGCCATCGACGACGCAGCAGCGTACAGTCGACGAAAGCGGACATATCCTCCATATCCCGCGTAGTCACTCGCACCACAATCCGTCCATACGGACGTTCCCTGATTTGCTTGTGTAATACTGTGATGGTTTTACTAACCATTAACTAATATAGAGGTATACCCATGTTTCATGTATCTTTTCCCGGGTTAGGGATCAACGACCTGCCCATTAATCGCGTAGCCTTTTCGATCGGCTCGTTCAACGTATATTGGTACGGTATCCTGATCGCGATCGGTCTGCTGTTGGCGGTGACCTACGCTTATTGCAATGCGCATCGCTATGACGTTGACCGCAATAAGCTGATCGACTGTGTGATCGTCGGCATCATCACCTCCGTTATCGGCGCTCGTGCCTACTATGTCATCTTCAAATGGGATTATTTCTCGGCGCATCCGGGCGAGATTATCGATATCCGTGACGGCGGTATCGCCATCTACGGCGCGATCATCGGCGCGTTAGTCGGCGGTCTGATCATGGCGAAGATCCGCAAGATGAAATTCCTGCCGATCCTCGATATCACCATGACCAGTTTCTTGATCGGTCAGGCGATCGGTCGCTGGGGCAACTTCTTCAATCAGGAAGCCTTTGGTACTCCCACAGATAACGTTTTCCGTATGGTCAGCGAAAATACCGGTGGGGTAGGGGTGCATCCCTGCTTTCTGTATGAATCGGTTTGGTGCGCGCTGGGATTTTTGTTCCTGTTCATCTTCAACCGCAAATTCCAGAAATATCACGGACAGGTGTTCTATCTGTATCTGGTATGGTACGGGTTGGAGCGCACCTTTGTTGAAGGACTGCGAACCGACAGTCTGTATCTGCCGTTTCAGGTATTCGGCTACGATATCCGCGTTTCTCAGGCGCTGTCCGCGGTGCTGGTGATCGTCGGTATCATCCTGCTGATCGTCAATCGCAAAAAGGACGACGGCATGAGGGAGAGAACCTTCCCGAAGCAGCGTAAAAAATCCAAGAAAAGAGGTTAATCATATGGCTCAGTTAATCGATGGTAAATTGGTATCGCAAAGCGTAAAGGACAGGATCCGTGACGAGGTCGCGGTTCTGAAAGAGAACGGCAAAGAGATCACCCTCGCCGTGATCATCGTCGGCGACGATCCCGCGTCTCGCGTTTATGTCAATAACAAGAAGAAGGCATGTGAATATGTCGGCTTCCGCTCGCTCGAATATGCCCTGCCTGCCGAAACAACGCAGGAGGAGCTGATCGCTTTGATCGAGGAGCTGAACGATCGTGATGACGTCAACGGCATCCTCTGTCAACTTCCGGTTCCGAAGCACATCGACGATAAGGCGGTCATCGCCGCTATTTCCGTCGAAAAGGACGTTGACGCGTTCTCGTCCTATAATGTCGGCAAGATTATGATCGGTGATTATGATTTCCTGCCCTGCACTCCCGCGGGCGTGATGGAAATGCTGCATTACTATGATATCGCGGTCGAGGGCAAGAACTGCGTCGTGATCGGCAGGAGTAATATCGTCGGCAAGCCGATGTCCATGCTCCTGCTCCATGAGAACGGTACCGTGACCATGACCCACAGCCGCACCAAGGATCTCGCGTCTTTCACGAAAGAAGCGGATATTCTGGTAGCCGCTGTCGGCAGAGCAAAGTTTGTTACCGCGGATATGGTGGGGGACGGCGCTGTCGTGATCGACGTCGGCATGAACCGTGATGAGAACGGCAAGCTCTGCGGTGATGTTGACTTTGATTCTGTAAAAGAAAAATGTTCCTACATCACGCCCGTTCCCGGCGGCGTAGGCCCCATGACCATCGCCATGCTGATGCAGAACACCTTAAAGGCGTATCATATCCAGAACAAATAAGGCTCTCTTTGGTAAAGGGAGGCTGAAACTTTTTCTTGACAAGAAAAACCCTTTATGATATAGTATATAAGCCGCATACTGTGGGTTTATTAAGTGCGCTTAAATCGACTATACGATTGTATAGTGATTTCACTGCCACCCAAGAGTAGCGAGTCTGAGTAAAAGGAATGATAAAATGTTCGCAGTAATCGAGACCGGCGGTAAGCAGTACAAGGTCAGCGAGGGCGACGTGATCTACATCGAGAAGCTCGATGCGGAGAACGACGCTACCGTAGAGTTTGACGTTGTCGCTGTTTCTACCGACGACGGTATCAAGGCCGGCACACCTTATGTTGACGGCGCAAAGGTTTCCGCCAAGGTCATCAAGACCGACAAGGCGAAGAAGATCTATGTATCCACCTACAAGCCCAAGAAGGGTGAGAAGAGAAAGATGGGTCACCGTCAGCCTTACACTAAGGTTGAAATCAAGGCGATCAACGCCTGATGATCAAGGTCGAATTTTTCGGTACTGAGCCTGTTTACGGCTTTCATATCACCGGTCATTCGGATATCAACCCCGAGGGTCCCGAGATCCTGTGCGCGGCGGTCAGCTCCGCGGCGTATATGACAGCCAACACGGTGACGGATGTGATCCGCCTGAAGCCTGAGTTACAGGTGTCGGATGGCGATATGTACCTGAAAGTTAAGACTGAACAAGAAGCGATCAGGTGCCGTGATCTTTTCGACGGCTTGAAGCTTCATCTGAGCGCGATCGCTCAGGACTATCCCAAGTATTTGATAATAACTAATTCGGAGGTGTAAGGTAATGCTTAAAATAAATCTGCAGTTGTTCGCTCATAAAAAAGGTATGGGTTCAACGAAGAACGGTCGTGACAGTGAGTCTAAGCGCCTCGGCGTAAAGCGTGCTGACGGTCAGTTCGTATTAGCCGGCAATATCCTCGTGAAGCAGAGAGGTACACACATCCACCCCGGTAACAATGTTGGCCGCGGTTCCGATGATTCCCTCTTCGCTAAGGTTGACGGCGTTGTACGCTTTGAGCGTATGGGCAGAGACAGAAAGCGCGCCAGCGTTTATCCTGTCGAGCAGTAATGACTTTTGGGGCGGTTCAAATACCGCCCTTTTTATTTGCCTTCCCCTTGAGGGGAAGGTGTCACCAACGGTGACGGATGAGGTGGAAACATTTCTGCCGGATTCCGTTTATTGATATCTCGGAAAGGTTTCCACCTCATCCGACCAATTTGCTTTGATAAGCAAATTGCCCACCTTCCTCTCAAGGGGAAGGCATTTGTGAGGTTTCATCATGTTTGTAGATAAAGCGAAAATATTGATCAAAGCCGGTGACGGCGGCGACGGCGCCGTAGCGTTTCACCGTGAAAAATATGTCGCCTCCGGCGGTCCTGACGGCGGCGATGGGGGAAAGGGCGGCGATGTGATCTTTGTCGCGGATTCCAACCTCTCCACCCTTGCCGATTTCCGATATAAGCGTAAGTTTGAAGCAAAAAAGGGCAATAACGGCTCCGGTGGCAGAAAGTACGGCAAAGCGGCGGATGATTTGATCGTCAAAGTTCCTGTCGGCACATTGGTCAAGGATGCCGCTACCGGCCGCATCATGGCGGATCTTTCCGGCAAAGAGCCCGTGATCGTCGCGAAAGGCGGCAAAGGCGGTTGGGGCAACAAGCACTTCGCTACCCCGACGCGTCAGACGCCGCGCTTTGCCAAGCCCGGTCTGCCCGGTGAGGAATTCGAGGTCACACTGGAATTAAAGCTGTTGGCTGACGTCGGTCTGGTCGGCTATCCTAACGTCGGCAAATCGACCCTGATCTCGGTCGTTTCTCAGGCAAAGCCGCAGATCGCCAACTACCACTTCACCACCATCAACCCCACCCTCGGTGTAGTATCGATGGGGGACGGCGTATCGTTTGTCATGGCGGATATCCCCGGTCTGATCGAGGGCGCCGCCGACGGTACGGGTCTGGGTCACCAGTTCCTGCGCCATGTCGAACGCTGCCGACTGCTCGTGCATATCGTCGATGTTTCGGGTTCTGAAGCGCGTGATCCCAAAGAGGATTTCCGCGTCATCAACGAGGAATTGAAGAAGTTCAACCCCGAGCTTGCCGAACGTCCGATGCTGGTTGTCGGCAATAAATGCGACCTCGCCACCGATGAACAGATCGCGGATTTCAAGACGTGGGTCGAGGATCAGGGCTATCAGTTTTTCCCGATCATGGCGGCGATCCGCTACGACGTTGATCCGCTGCTGAATCAGATCATCGAGGAGCTCAGCAAGCTCCCGCCGATCAAGGTGTATGAGCCCGAGCCGATGCCTGAACCGGATGAAGAGCAGTTCGGCGACGTCAAGATCACCGTACAGGACGGCGTATACATGGTCGAGGGCAAGTGGCTGCTGCGTATCCTGCGCGGCGTCAACTTCGATGATTATGACGGTCTGTCCTACTTTGAACGCCTGCTCCAACAATCGGGCGTCATCGACAAGCTGCGTGAAGCAGGCTGTCAGGAGGGTGATACCGTCTCCATCTATGATCTGGAATTTGATTTTATTGAATAAATTAGTCTGTTCGAAGTCCCGAACACGCGTGTTCGAGCTGTGGTAATGACGATTTAGAGATGTTGAGATTGCCACAGGGCGCAATTCAGATTGTCATTGCGAGGAGGAACCTTGTTCCGACGTGGCAATCTCAACCTTAACGCTTGCGCCCTTCGCAATGACTATTATAAATAAATGAGTGATGAAGATGGATGATAAAACAATCAATTCCGTTCCGACGCTGAATCTCGCATTCATCGGCGATGGCGTCTATGATCTTTTGGTGCGCGAATATCTCGTGACCCACAGCTCCGCTCATGTCGGCGAGCTGAACAAGATGAAGGTCGATCTTGTCAACTGCAAGAGTCAGGCGGCTTTCATGAAGCAGATCATGGCGCATTTGACTGAGGAAGAGATCGAGGTCTATAAACGCGGCAGAAACGCTAAGGTCAACTCCGCGTCCAAGCATTCGACGCTCTCCGACTACCATGCCGCTACCGGTATGGAGGCGTTATTCGGCTGGCTGTACCTCAAAGATAGACAGGAACGCATAAATAAACTTTTCACGCTGATAATAAATACATTATAATGTCATTGCGAAGTCCCTGACACGCGTGTCGGGGGCTGTGGCAATCTCATCCGATTTGAAATGAAAGCGTGATCCCATGAACTTAACCGACAGAGTAAGGCGCCTGTGCCGGCGAAGTGTCGCGGATTATCTTGTGATGATCCTCGGCGCCGCCGTATACGCTCTGTCGGTCTCTTTTTTTACCGCGCCCAACGAGATCGCCCCCGGCGGTATCACGGGTATTGCGACCATGCTGAACCATTTGATATCTATCCCGATCGGCACGACCGCGCTTTTGCTCAATATACCGCTGTTGGTATGGGGCGCGGTCGAAAGCGGCAGACGCTTTATTATCCGCACGATCTTCGCTACGGTGTTCGTGTCGGTGCTGATCGACATTTTTTCACTGCTCCGTATCTCCTATCACGGTGACAGGATCATCGCCGCCATCTTCGGCGGCATCTTATCGGGCGTGGGACTCGGACTGATCTTCCTGCGAGGCGGCAGTACCGGCGGCACCGATATCATCGCGCGCAATCTGAATCATCGTTTTCCGTATCTCAGCATCGGCAGTATCGTGCTGATATCCGACGCGGTCGTTGTCGCGTTGTCTGCGATCGTCTACGGCAGTCTGGAGAACGCCCTCTATGCCGTGATCGCCATCTTCACCTCGTCCAAGCTGATCGATGCGGTCGTTTTCGGATTGTCGCGAGACAACGGAAAGCTGATGATCATCATCACCGCCGTGCCCGATGAAGTTACCGCCGAGCTTACCGGCAGGGTCAATAGGGGAGTGACCGTCCTTTCCGCGCAGGGCGGCTACAGTCATATGCCCAAGGGCGTGATCCTCTGCGCCGTCCGACCGCATGACGCCTATCGTGTCAATACCGCCGTCATCACTGCCGATCCTACCGCCTTCATTATCACTGCCACCGCCACCGCGATCTCCGGATTGGGCTTTTCAATATAAACTGTCATTGCGAAGTCCCTGACACGCGTGTCGGGGACTGTGGCAATCTCAACCGTAATATAGAAAAGTGCCGCGGCACCCCTTGACAAATCCTGATTTTTCCACTATAATGACTCATGTTATGTGTGCAAGTATGCCCATAACCAAATAACCTTGTGCCGTATCGATTGGTACGGCGCCAATAGTCCATAAGGAGGTGTAAACATGGCATTGAAGGCGAATTACGAGACCGTAATGGTATTTTCAATGAAGCAGGGCGAGGATGGCATCCAGGCTCTCATCGAGAAGTTCAAGGCTCTTATCGAGAAGCACGCTACTCTGCAGAGTGTTGACGAATGGGGCAAGCGCAAGCTGGCTTATCTGATCAACAAAGAGTCTGAGGGTTACTATGTGCTGATGAACTTCGAGAGTGAAGCTGAGTTCCCGGCTGAGCTGGATCGTATCTACAAGATCACAGACGGCGTTATCCGCTCATTGATCATCCGCAAGCCCGAGGGTTCCGAGATTCCTGTTCAAAAGGAAGAAGAGCCCAAAGCTGATCAGGACGCTGAGGCTCCTGCCGAGGAAGCTGCCGAAGCTCCCGCAGCAGAATAATGGAACGAATAAAGTGTGACTGCGGTCGATCGACCGGAACGAAAGGATTTCATTATGATTAACAGAGTAATTTTGATGGGTCGCTTAGTAGCTGATCCCGAGTTAAAGACAACCAACACCGGCATCTCCGTCACCTCTTTCCGTATTGCGGTCGATCGCAACTACGTCAAGGCGGGTGAACAGCGTCAGGCGGATTTCTTTGATATCGTCGCATGGCGCAGCTCGGCGGAATTTGTATGCCGTAATTTCTCCAAGGGCTCTCTCATCGCGATCGACGGTCAGCTCCAGTCCCGTAATTATCAGACGAAGGACGGACAGAACCGCACCGCGATCGAGGTCGTAGCTGATAACGTCAGCTTCACCGGTGAGCGCCGTGATACATCCTCCGGCACCTATGGCGGCGGTTATTCACAGGCTCCCGTGAACACACGTGTTCCGAATGCCTACGGCGGCTCTCAGGTAGCTCCCGAAGCTCCTGCGGCGCCGCAGCAGCCTGCCGCGTATTCCGCAGGCTCCGCCGACGACTTCCAGGCAATGCCTTTGGACGACGATTTACCGTTCTAAAAATAGGCTCCCTTTGGTAAAGGGAGCTGTCACCGAAGGTGACTGAGGGATTGTATCCTTGTTCGAGGCAATGCCGAGTCACCACATATTTACGAAAGGAGAACCCAACATGGCTGATAGACCTATGGGTAACAGACGCCGCCGTAAGGTATGCGGTTTCTGTGTAGATAAGGTAGAGCATATCGATTACAAAGATATCTCTCGTCTGCGCCGTTACATGTCCGAGCGCGCCAAGATCCTGCCCCGCCGCGTAACCGGTACCTGCGCCGCGCATCAGCGCGACCTGACCACCGCCATCAAGCGTGCGCGCCAGCTGGCTCTTTTACCTTATACTTCGGACTAAGATTGTCATTGCGAAGTCCGTAAGGACTGTGGCAATCTCAACCGATTATTCAATCACCAAAGCTCCCTCACGCAGGGAGCTTTTTTTATATCACCTCCCTTTCCTAAGGTGCCCCGTTGGGGGAATGTCCGAAGGACAAGGGGAGATTCCCCTGTTAGGGGAAATGTCCTCAGCTCGGACAAAAGGGTCGGCTGTCTTCGCAGAAGAAGCCGTTTTCGGCGAGGAAGGTGCACGATAGAGGCGGAGGGTTGATGAGATGTTTTTTTCAGCCGATCAGACACTCTCTCGACCGCTTCGGGCGCTCATTCCTTCAAATCCCGGCTTCATCCTTCAAAAACACCATATATTGTTGTATTATACGAACCATCCCACAATTATCTGTGCGATTTGTACAAAAAATAAAAATCGATTCAAAAACATGTAACAATTTATTGACTATTTGACTTCGATTTGCTATAATGCTAGTAATAATAATAGGATGATAAGGGTAAGTCTGTCTTTTTGCAGGTTTGTCGCACGGAATCGACGTGTTTTCACCGGTCTGATTTGACCTACATAAAATCGTCATTTTGTGCAACATGCACAAAAACATAATTATTCATTC
>CAMJJL010000030.1 GCA_946406145.1 uncultured Clostridia bacterium
CGTCGACCTCTAGCGTGACAGGCTAGCGTTCTAACCAACTGAACTACCGGGCCATGGTATGGTGGGAACAACAGGGCTCGAACCTGTGACCCCCTGCTTGTAAGGCAGGTGCTCTCCCAGCTGAGCTATGCTCCCAAACCGTTCGCCTCTTTGTTTGCGACTCGTATATAATACTATATCCGAACGAAAAAGTCAAGAGGTTTTTCTAAATTTTCTTATTTTTTCTTTAACAATTCTTCCAACTCGTTTTCAGAAAATGTATATCGTTTATTGCAGAATCGGCAATTCGCCTCGGCGCCGTGATTCTCGTCGATCATCGCCTGTATCTCTTCCTTGGGCATGGAGGCGATCAGCGAGCGGATCTTCTCCTTGGAGCAGCCGCAGACATACTTGACCTCCCATTCATCGAGCACCTCGACCTCAAATCCGTCGAGCGCCTGTTTACACATATCGAGCGCGGAAAGCCCCTTTGCAAGCATGGTGGTGATCGAGTCGAGCTTGGCGACATTCGCTTCGATCTTATCGATGGTAGTGTCATCCGCTCCGGGCAGAAGCTGGATCAGCAAGCCGCCGGATAATAAAACCTGAGAGCTGTCCTTATCGATCAGAACGCCCAGAGCGCATACGGTCGGGATCTGCTCAGAAGTCGCGTAGTAATTGGTGATATCCTCGGCGATCTCGCCCGATACGATCGGGATCTTACCGATATACGGCTCTCCCTCACCGAAATCCTTCATCACGCTGATGATACCTGCGCCAACTGCCTGCGCGACATTCAGCTTGCCGTTTTCATAATGAGCAGTCGGGCAATCGGGATGGGTGACAAAGCCCTTGACGTTGCCGTTGCTGTCGGCGACCGCCATGAACGCGCCCAGCTCACCGTCACCCTCAAAGCGGATGTTGAGGGTCGATTTGGAGGATTTGAGCTGTGCGCCCATCATGGACGCGGCAGAAAGCAGTCTGCCCAGTGCGGCGGACGCCACAGGACTTGTATGATGGATGATGCTCGCCTTGTAGGCGATATCGGTCGAGTCGATCGCAGAGACCATCACGGCTCCGTCGGAGGTGATACATCTGGTGATTTTATCCATAATTGCTTTGATCCTTTCAAACATAATTGCACGGACGATAGTATTGCTCGTCCGATACCAGTGCAGCTTTTCCTATCTATCATAGGATTCCGTCATGTTTTGCGTCGATTAACCCTGCTAGAACGGGAGGAGCAAGCCCCTCCCCTACATTACGTCATTGATAGGTTCAATGATCCGCGCGGCGAATACCGCACGGTCGGTGTCATTGCGCAGAGGTTGAGTTGTCATATCGTGAAAGACCTTGAGTTCCTCAAAGCCGGCTTTCGTCAGCATCCTTGTGAGTTCATCGATCTCATACGCGCGCTCGCTGAAATGCTCCGAGCTGCGGTGATATACCTCTCCCTCACGTTCAAAGAGATCCAGCTCGATATTGACGATATTATTTTCTTTCAAAGAATTTTGCCAAACACAAAACACACTGTCCGTATCATAGACAAAGGTATTGTTCGCCAAAATATGTTGGTGTTTGTAAATCGTGTTGACGTCGAACACAAAGGTACCGCCGGGGTTCATGAACAACGCCACACGGTCGAACACCTTTTGCAGCTGATCTTGATCGATGATGTGGTTGAGGCTGTCCAATGTGCAGACGCAGGTGTCGATGGTGCCGTACAGGTCGAGCTGTTCCATCTGCTGACACAAAAACAGCACTTGCATTTCTGTGTCATACGCCTTATCCATCGCGACGCTGAGCATTTCCGCAGAGCCGTCGATGCCGAACACATCCACTCCCCTGCTTTTGAGCTCCAGCGTCAGTGAGCCGGTACCGCAGGCGAGATCGAGCGTCAAGCCCCAGTCGTGGTCGTATAAAGATAAAACGCTCTGAATATAATCAGCGCGTTTTTTGTAATCCACATTAAAGGTCAGATTGTCATAGAACTGGGAGAAATACCGATAACCGCTCATTCTTCTTCCTTTAAGCGCTCAAAGACGAGGGTATAGCCGCCGGCATTCTCATAATCGAGTGAACGCTTGACGCGGCTGATGGTGGCGGTGGACGCACCTGTCGCCTCGACAATCTTGTTGTAGACCATGTTCTTATCCAGCATCATCGCTACGGCAAAGCGCTGGGACAATGCTTTCAGCTCGGGGATCGTGCAAAGATCCTTGAAGAACGCCTCGCATTCCTCTACGGTTTCAAGGGTCAAAATCGCTTTATACAAATCATTCGTAAACTCAGCGTTGGGTTTTGCAGGCATAGTCTTACTCCTTTTTATCCGATGTGACATTTTCTTGCTTTACTATTTTACCACACGAAAACACAAATGTAAATAGAAATAATAATGAATTGCATAAATATTTATACACGGTTTAAAGTGTGATAAGAAAGAGCGGTTCTCCCTTCGGTCGATCATTTAATGCAATCCCTCCGCCTCGTGCCTCGGCACCTCCCTTTACCAAAGGGAGGCAAAAAACGCTCATGAATACAGGAGAGCCGGTTTGTCGAAAAAGTATATGATATAAAACGCAAAACGTTTCCAAAGCTCCCTCTGACGAGGGAGCTGTCGCCGTTTAGGCGACTGAGGGAGAGATAACGAACCATAACAATGATTCTTCAGCTTTTGACTCAAGCCGCATATAAAGTGCCTTTTTACGTGTTATTGAGTCAATCTCTGTATTTCTTTATATCGTCGCGTTATCTCTCCCCCCGCGAACAAAACAGTATTCTCTTTCTGAGAGTCAGCCCGCATGCCCCCTCGTCAGAGGGGGCTGAATAGGTTTTTCTATACAATAACGCTCCTGCGGGTGCAGGAGCGCTGTGTTATTTGATGGTATAGCCCTTTGAAGCAAGATACTTGCTGATCTGTTCATCGTCGTAATACTCGAGGTCGTCGGCGCCGGCGAGATATTCGTTATGATGCTTTAGTTCATGCACCAACACTCTTCTGAGGATCTCCCGGTATTCATCGAGTGTTTTATTGATATAAGCGCGGATGATACTGCCGTAATAGATCTTGATGGACTTGCCCAGATTATCGCGAACATATACGCCGAGTATGTAAAGATCGTTGTTCTGCGCGTACCAGTGGTAGCGAACGCCGTCCTCCAGCACAATACCGCCGTTGAGCTCACGGTACAGCTCCTGCGGAAGGGTCTCGGCGATCTCATCAAGGAGCGCGCCGCATTCTTCATACGTCATAGGCTCAATCTAAGAAATCCTTGAGCTTTTTGGAGCGCGATGGATGACGGAGCTTTCTGAGCGCCTTTGCCTCGATCTGGCGGATACGCTCACGGGTGACGTTGAACTCCTTGCCGACCTCTTCGAGGGTGCGGCTTCTGCCGTCCTCCAGACCGAAGCGCAGTCTCAACACCTTTTCCTCACGGGGAGTCAGGGTATCGAGCACCTCCATGAGCTGTTCACGGAGCATGGTATGGGAAGCGGCATCGGCAGGTGCAGGCGCGTCATCATCGGGAATGAAATCGCCCAGATGGCTGTCCTCCTCCTCACCGATCGGGGTCTCGAGAGAAACAGGCTCCTGCGCCACACGCATGATCTCGCGCACCTTATCGACAGGCATATTCAGCTCCTCGGCGATCTCGTCGGCGGAGGGCTCTCTGCCGTTTTGATGCAGCAGCTGAGAAGAAACCTTCTTGACCTTATTGATGGTCTCGACCATATGGACAGGGATACGGATGGTACGCGCCTGATCCGCGATCGCACGGGTGATCGCCTGACGGATCCACCATGTCGCGTAGGTAGAGAACTTGAAGCCCTTGGTATAATCGAACTTTTCGACCGCCTTGATCAGTCCGAGGTTGCCCTCCTGGATCAGATCGAGGAAGTGCATACCGCGTCCGAGATAACGCTTGGCGATACTGACAACCAGTCGGAGGTTGGCTTCTGACAGGCGCTTCTTCGCGTTGACGTCGCCCTCAGAGATCTTGATCGCGAGCTCGACCTCTTCTTCGGGAGTGAGCAGCGGTACGCGGCCGATCTCTTTGAGGTAAACCTTGACAGGGTCATCGATCGAGATATTGTCAGTCGACTCAACGGTATTGCTCTCACCGGTATCATCGTCATCCTTGGCATTGCCGCTGATGTTGAGGTTATCGATATTCAGATCCTCTTCTAGGTCGGTCTCGACGATCTCGATACCGGCGGATTCCAGAGAATCATAGAGCTTTTCGAGCTGTTCGGGGTCGATATCCATCTCGCCGATCGCGTCGAGGATATCCTTGTTGGTAATATTTCCCTTGGTCTTGGCGAGATCGGTCAATTCCTTTAAAAGGCTCTTCTTATCTGCTGCTGCGGACATAGGGCATCATCCTTTCCAAATCAATTCATAATGGGGAGCGGTTGCTCCGTGCTGATCAACCGAAAAACGGTTATTCATGTTTATCTTTCAGACGAGAGAACATTTCTGTAAACTCGTCTTGTGTACTGTTGCGGATGTCACTCTCGGTCGGCTTTGCCTTTTCATCGAGAATGATATCGATATATTCATCCAGCGCCTGCCGGGTACGCGTCAGATCGGCGCCGGAATTCACGATACGAACAATCTTCGCCTGCTCGTCGGCGGTGAAATCCATCGACAATGCCGTCATGGGATCTTGGTGTTTTATAATTCTCACAGAGAAATATTC
This sequence comes from uncultured Clostridia bacterium, assembly GCA_946406145.1. Lineage (GTDB taxonomy): Bacteria > Bacillota > Clostridia > Oscillospirales > Acutalibacteraceae > Ruminococcoides. The sequence continues at coordinate 4,677 of CAMJJL010000030.1, forward strand.
AAACAGATTCCGATTGAAATCTGTCGTAAAATCCTCGGGTCGGAGTTTTTCATGGATATAAACGAGCTTATCGGGATTGTTCACGAGGAATGCGATCAAGTTCTCCTCCGCGGATACGGCGCGCAGATTGGACGCGTGTTGGGGATTGATCCTGTCATCCCTTGCGGAAATATTCTTTTGGAGCTGAGAGAACTCATTCTTGCGGCGATAGCGCTCTTTGCGGCGCATACCCTGCTTGACCTGCTCCATAATCGAGGCTTTGGAAACATCGGTCTCATCGCTCAGCCGTGAGGCGTAGATATCACGCTCCATGGGATTATCCAGCTCACAGAGCAGCTTGACGCCCTCATTGAGATAATTCAGCTTGTCCTGCGGACTGTTCATATCATAACGCGATTTGAGCTTTTGCATCCGGTATTCCATATCGTTGCCGCTGTTATCCAACACATTTTGAAAAGCGGCATGTCCCTTGTCGCCGTGGCGACGGATGAACTCATCGGGATCCTTGCCGTCGGGGATCGAGATCACCTTGACCACTAATCCGGCGCGGCGCAGGATATCGATCGCTCTGGCGGTCGCCTTCTGACCGGCTTCATCCGCGTCATAGCAGATGATGACCTCCTTGCTGTAGCGCTTCATCAACGCCGCCTGATCGGCGGTCAGCGCCGTACCGAGTGTGGCGACGGCATTGGTAAAGCCTGCCTGATTCAGCGAGATAACATCCATGTAGCCCTCACAGAGGATCAGCGAATCCGACTTGCTGTTCTTCGCATTATTCAGCGAAAAGAGGTTATAGCTCTTGTTGAACACCAGCGTATCGGAGGTGTTGAGGTACTTTGGCTTTTGATCGGTCATGATACGTCCGCCGAAGGCGATCACATTGCCGCGTACATCGATGATCGGGAACATCACACGGTTATAAAAACGGTCGAGCACAGAATTGCCCGAACGAGATTTGAACACCAGATTCGCCGCGATCATCTCGTTCTCGGTGAATCCGCGTGAGCGCAAATGATTGCCTAAGGCAAAGCGCTCGTCGGGCGCGAAGCCCAGACCGAAATGACGGATCGTTCTGTCCGCCAGTCCGCGATTGCGCAGATAAGCGAGCCCCTCAGCGCCCTCTTTTGACATCAGCTTTGCGTAAAAGAAACGCGCCGCCTCACGGTTCGCTTCATAAATACGAGTGCGCAGCTTGCTCACGGAGTCGTCATAATCGTCCTCTGGAATGGACATGCCGGCACGTTCGGCGAGGAACTTGACCGCCTCCATATAATCGAGGTTCTCGATCTTCATCACAAAGGTGATGACGTCGCCTCCGACGCCGCAGCCGAAACAGTAAAAAGAACCGTTTTCGGTATAGATGTTGAAGGAAGGTGTTTTTTCACCGTGGAACGGGCATAATCCGACCAGATTCCTGCCGCGGCGCTTGAGCTGCATATAGGAAGCCGCCAGCTCGCCGAGGTCGTTGCGATATTTGATTTCACTGATAAAGTCATCCGATAAGCGTGGCATAAGCTCTCACTTTCACCGACACCGAAGCGTCGGTTGATCATTTACTTCTAAAGCGTCATCATTCACAGTATCAGGGAATCATCTTCAAACAGATCATCATCCCCCGAAAAAACGTCACATCTATTAATTACGCAAAAATCTGCAAATACCCTTTTTATTTTTGAACTTTGTCAAAAAAATCTTTATTTATCTCTGTCGCCGCGACTTTACCCGAGGATTCTTCGCTGAGCGCCTTATTAAAAGCGACAAGATCGTCTTCGGGCAAATGGAAACGGACAGCGACCTCGTCGGTATAATCCGAATCGTCGATACTGCCGCCGAACTTGGCGACCAGAGAAGGGAGCTTTCCGTACAAGGTATAGGAACAGCGCAGCTCACAGACGGAGCACAACTCCATTTCGCGCTCCTGAGCCGCGTCGATCGCGAGCTTGGCCGCAGCGGAATAGGCGCGCACCAAGCCGCCGGCGCCGAGCAGTACGCCGCCGAAGTAGCGCGTCACCACAATGACGCAGTCGGTAATATCGCGCTTGCGGATCGCATCAAGCACCGGGATACCGGCGGTACCCTGCGGCTCATTATCATCGCTGTAACGCGATACGCCCTCATCCTTGATGACATAGGCATAAACGTTATGGCGCGCGTCCCAATGTTTTGTTTTAATCTCATTGATAAAGGCGATCGCCTCATCCTGCGTTTTCACAGGCTTACAGTAGCCGATAAAACGCGAACGTTTTTCGACCAATTCATCACAGGCGAAGTCCTTGACGGTTTTATAAGTATTCATAATTATGATTTGTTTTGTCGCAAAACAAAATTCGTTCAATAGATACAATCCCTCAGTCAGCTTACGCTGACAGCCTCCCCGCCGTAAGCGGATCCCCCTCTGTCGCTGCGCGACGTCTCCCCAACGGGGAGCACCACAAGGAGAAGGCAATAACTAAGTAAGGCGGTACTGATGTACCGCCTTCAACTCATTTTCATTATTTCTCCATACCGAAGCGCTTCTTGAAACGGTCAACACGGCCGCCTGTATCAACAAGCTTCTGTTTACCGGTAAAGAACGGATGGCACTTGGAGCAAATTTCAACACGGATATCCTTCTTGGTAGAGCCGGTCTCGATCACATTACCGCAAGCGCAGGTAATGGTAGTCTGGCCATAATTAGGATGGATCTTTTCCTGCATTTCATTCACCTCTTTCACATAGCCATTAGCGTGTAGCCATAATTAACATAGGTATTATACACTAATAATCTTCAAAAAGCAAGTGTTTTTTCTAATTTTTTATCATGACAGATAAAAAGATAGCTTAATGCGCCGAAAGGTATTCCATATATCGATCAAAATTCATATCCAACGCACGCATATTACGGGCATAGGTCTTGCCGACATAGCGGAACAAATGGGAGGAATACGTGATACCGCCCGCGTTTTCCTTGTTGGGATAGCGCAGGATAAGGCCGTAGTCGACGCAGTGCCGGGTCAGCCATGAGTAAGCAGGCGTATCGGCAAACTTTCCGTCAGTCTTGACAGTCAGATAGACCAACAATCCCGTCTGCTGCTCACTCTCCCCTGCCGGCGGCAGTTCCTTTTTGACATGAGCCTCCGCCATGACCAAACTCGCCTTGGAATCCTTACGGTATTTTTCGACCTCTTCCTTATAGCGCTTTGCCTGATCCTCATAGGACACATAGCCCTCCACGACCATCAGATCATAGCCTGCCTTCTTCGCGTCGGCTACCATTGCGTTCAGTCCGTCCGCCGCGTCGGGCGCGATCTGAACCCCACAGCACTCAACAGTCTCGGGCACAAAGCTGCTGTCGATCGGCGAAGCGGCGCTGACAGTCTTTAAAAACATCGGATTGGAGGAATGGGTATCATCCTCCATAAACTCCGAAGGTGAGATGGGGCTTGTCTCGTTGAGAGAATTCACATAAAACTTGTACCCGAAAAAGATGCCGACGATCAGAACAGCGAGCATGACCAATGGAAGGATATAGAGCAAGGCACGCTGATTTTGTACCTTGTTCTCCTCCCGAGCCTGCTGTTCCTCCAGAACGCCGCGATTCACTTTTCCGAGTTTAATGTTTCGTTGGTTCCTGCTCAATTTGTCCTGCCTTTATAAGATAATATTCGTATATCGCAGTAGATCTCAGCCAATCAGCCGTCGCGAAAGCGCTCGGCTTCTTGGGAGATCCTTGCGTGGGTGCTGTAAGCCAATCGCAGACTTCGTCTGCTCTTGGACAGCACCGCATCACTTAATCGCCTTGGTATCGATCTCTTCGCGCATCATAGCCTTGAATTCGTTCAGGGACATAGAGCCGAGATCGCCTTCCTTGCGGTGACGGACGGATACGGTGTTATTCTCGATATCCTTGTCGCCGATGATGACCATGTACGGGATCTTCTGCACCTGTGCCTCACGGATCTTATAGCCGATCTTCTCGTTGCGATCATCGACCTCAACACGCATGCCCATATCCTCGAGCTCCTTCGCAATCTCAAACACGCGGTCATGATGGCGATCCGCGATCGGCAGCAGCTTGACCTGTACGGGCGCCAGCCACAACGGGAACGCGCCGGCGTACTTCTCGATCAGCAACGCGAGGGTACGCTCATAGCAGCCGATGGAGGTACGATGGATGATGAACGGATGCTTCTTCACGCCGTCACGATCCACATATTCCATACCAAACTTTTCGGCGATCATGGGGTCGATCTGGATGGTGATCAGGGTATCTTCCTTACCGAATACGTTCTTGATCTGGATATCGAGCTTGGGGCCGTAGAACGCCGCCTCGCCGATACCGATCTTGTAGTCGATGCCGAGATCGTCGAGGATCTTGCCCATCATACCCTGGACATTGTTCCACTCTTCCTCCGTACCGATGTACTTCTCACGGTCATCGGGATCCCACTGGGAGAAGCGATAGGAAACATCCTCATACAGACCTAAGGTCTTTAAGCAGGTAATGGCAAGGCTCAGGCAGTGCTCGAACTCGCCCTCGAGCTGCTCGGGCGTACACATCAGGTGACCCTCGGAAATGGTAAACTGACGGACACGGATCAATCCGTGCATCTCACCCGAGGCTTCGTTACGGAACAGCGTGGAGGTCTCGTTCAGTCGCATGGGCAGATCACGATAGCTTCTGCCGCGATTGAGGAATACCTGATACTGGAACGGACAGGTCATCGGACGAAGCGCATATACATCATCATCGTTATCGGGATCACCGAGGATGAACATACCGTCCTGATAATGATCCCAGTGTCCGCTGATCTTGTACAGGTCGGACTTCGCCATAAACGGCGTTTTGGTGAGCTGCCAGCCGTTCTTCTGCTCGAGATCCTCGACCCAGCGCTGTAACAGCTGGATGATACGAGCGCCCTTGGGAAGCATAATCGGCAAACCCTGACCGATATAATCAACGGTGGTGAACAGCTCAAGCTCTCTGCCGAGCTTGTTGTGGTCGCGCTTTAAGGCTTCTTCTCTGCGTGTGATGAACTCCTCGAGCATGGAAGCCTTCGGGAAAGAGATACCATAGACACGGCATAGCTGTTGATTCTTGGAGTCACCGCGCCAATACGCGCCGGTGCAGTTGGTGAGCTTGAACGCCTTGACGGGTGCGACGGACATCAGGTGAGGCCCCGCGCACAGATCGACGAACTCCGCCTGCTTGTAGAAGCTGATCGGCTCGCCCTTATCAGCGTGCTCGGACGCAAGCTCTACCTTGTAGGGTTCTCCGATCTCATTCAGAAAATCAAGCGCGTCCTGCGGCGCCTTCTCAAAGCGGGAGATCTCGATACCGGACTTGACGATCTTCTTCATCTCCGCCTCGATTTTAGCAAGATCCTCGTTATCAAAAGGCTTTTCGACATCAAAATCATAATAGAAGCCCTCATCGATCGACGGGCCGATCGCGAGCTTGGCTCCGGGGAACAGGCGCTTGACCGCCTGAGCGAGGATGTGAGAGGTCGTATGCCAGAACGCCTGCTTACCCTCGTCGTTATCAAAGGTGAGCAGCTCGACCTTGCAATCCGATGTCAGTTCGGTGCGCAGGTCGCACACCTTGCCGTCGATCAGCGCGGCGCATACGTTTTTATACAGTCCCATGGAAATGGACTTAGCGATCTGAGCAGGAGTGATGTTCTCCTCAAACTGTTGTACCACTCCGCCTTTTAACTCTACATTGATCATATTGATCCTCTCCTTTTTGTTTATATAGTTGCCTGATACAATAACGGCAACCCTCCGTCATCGAAATAATCGATGACACCTCCCTTGGGAAAGGGAGGCAAAAAAGCCCTGCTATTTCCGAAGAAATAACAGGGCGTATTAACGCGGTTCCACCTGATTCGATATCAATCATCACCTTTTGATGATACGTGATGAAATAATATCCTCATTATATGCCTTAACGCGGCACACGTCGCCCCATTTCCTGAGCGAGACACATCTAACGATATGAGGGGTGGTATTCCGTTATGCGCGTACCGTCTTGCACCAAACGACGGCTCTCTGTAACGCGGGAACAGCGGACATTGTCCCCTATTCAAGATATTGGATTCAAGGAATAATATATCACCTATCATGTCGGCTGTCAATGGTTTATCGTGAAATTTACAGCAAATAAACGATTTTCAACTGGCAAATATACGCGTCCAGTATATTGATATCGCCGTCAAAATTTACATCCGCGGAGGCAGTCTGCGTGCCGTTGAGCGATACCAGATGAGCAATATAATACTGAATTGTGGAGGCATCGAGCAGATCAAGCTCCGTGCTGCTGTCCACATCACCCATTACGGTATTGAAGGTGTGATCGGACAAAGCGCTCTTCGCCGGAGCGTCCGCATTACAGCACACAACAGCCTTGGGACAGCCGCTGAGCGCCGAGGAACTGATATCTTTTGTCTCAGGTGCAACGGAAACACCCTCCAGCGCGGTACAGCCATCAAACGCATTGTCGTACAGCTGCATCACACCGCCTGTCATCAGCACGTAATTCAGCGAAGTACAGCTCTTGAACGCGTTATAGGATACGGTCAGACGATCGCCGCTAAGAACAGCGTTGTTGATCGCTGCAGCACCGTGAAAAGCATTCTGACCGATATAGGACAAGGTAGAGGGCGCCTTGAACTCGGTCAGGCTCTTGCAGCCTCTGAAGGCGCCGTCGCCGATGGTCACCAATCCTTCGGAATATATGAGGTTTTCCAGCCCGGTACAATCGGCAAACGCGTAGCCGTCGATCGAATAAACACTCTCGGGAATCGTGACAGACTTGATCTTGGAGCTGATAAAGGCGTGTGAGGCGATCCGTTTGACGGTATCGGGTACAGCCACCTCGGTATCCGCGCCCTGATATCGCAGCAAAACACCGTCGCCGACTACAGCAAAGTCGCCTGCCTTACTCAAATACGGCGTACCGTCAAAGGCATACGCGCCGACGGCGCTGAGAGACCCCGGCAGGCTGACGTTACTGAGCTTGGTACAGCCGTAAAAAGCGCCTGTACCGATGCTCGAAAGCCCCTCATACGCGGTAAACGACTTGAGATACTCACAGCGCGCGAACGCGTAGGATGCGATCGAAGTACAGCGCGTGGGGATCGTGACGCTCTCGGAGGTGCCGTTGTACCATATCAGCACACTGCCGAGCATTACATATTTGTCGGACGAATAATCGAGATACGGCGTACTGTAAAAGGCAAGATCGCCGACCTCGGTGATGTTATTGCCCGATGAAACGCTCTGCAATGAGGAACAGCCGTAGAACGCTCTGTCCCCTATCACACGTACCGTATCGTTGAGCTTTATGCTCTGCACCTTTGTATTCTCGGCAAAGGCGGCGTTACCGATCGCGGTGACATGTGCCGGGATCGTCACATTGGCGTCACTGCCATTGTACTTGATCAGCACACCGGACTGCACGCTAAAATCCTCCTGTGACGCCGATGTCGGGATAACAAAAAAGGGAGAACACAGCAAAACACAAGCTATGACGAAACAACACAGCTTTTTCATGCTACCATCCTCCTTTTTACAAATTTCGATTATTCGGATTTTTTGGAAATATCAAGTATCAGCTTGTCTATGTCATCCAGTCTGGATTCATAATCCTTCGGTCTGTCATCTGCCTCGTCGGATTCTTCCCGGATCTCAGTCAGATAACCTTCGGTATCGGTGTTCAAGTGATCGTACTCGCGCAGAGGGTCATCAACCTTATCATTCGTGTTATGCGTATCCTGATACAAATAGCCTTCTGTATCACTGCTGAAACGGTATTCGTCATTCTTCTGACTGTCGCTTTGATCCTCCGACACATTCGTGGCGATAAAGCCGTCGACCTTTTCATCGGCAGGATCGGGAGTAGACTCCTCCTCTTTTTCGATGACCTTCACAGAATCCTTATCCTTGACGAACATGGTGATCTCGATCAGGATCGATAAAATATACAGACCGAACAAGAGCATCTCGAGCGGCTGTGCGTTGTTGAGGATCGTAACGGAATCAAAACGGAAGCACAAATGATAGACGCCGTACGGGATCATCATCGCGATAGCCGGTAATCCGAATACAAAGCAGGATTTGAGTGAGCTCTTATTCTTGATCAGCGACAGGACAACTGCGTAGTGATAGAAGAACAAGGTCGCAAAGACGTAGCAGATCAAGGCGCTGACATCCGCGAGCTTGATGGAGATCGTCGTAAACTGAATAAAGACGAGGATCATCCGAACACCGCAAAATACCGCGGGAATCGCATTGAGCAGATTGAGATTCTTGCCCTCTTTACGGCGGAAAATATGATTCAAACCAAAGATAATGAACACAACAGCGGAAAAAAGCGCCAGTACTGCACCGAGGATCGGAACGATCGCGACCGTTCCGGAATTGAACATCTGAAAAACGGTCAAGCCGCCGTCAGCCGCCAACAGCACCGACAACAAAAAGCAGATCAAGCCGGCAGGCACATTTTTATGCGGCACATAATACGGCGCGATCTTCTTATCCATAGCAACAAACAATACGGTGAACAGAAGAATCAGAACAGCGGCGCCGATATAGCAATATTCCATCTGTAATGCGGTCAGCCCGAATACACTGCCCGAAGGCAACAGCGCCTGAGCGAATTTAAAAAATCCTGCCGCCAAAAACAGCGGAACAAAGGGAATCCATGATAGCTTGGATCTCATAATCATACTCCTTAATACTTGTCTGATCGTATCAATACAGCTGCAATCGCTGTAATATCAGACAGCGATCTATCCGTCATCACCCTATCAACAGCGATGATAACGCGATAAAACACACAATTTTGCTACCATATATTGTATATGAAGGATCGGGCACTGTCAAGTTAAGGTTTTGTAAATAATATAATGATTAATAGATCCGATGAAGGGTGCAAAAAGCTCCACCGCCGAAGCGATGGAGCGATTGCTTTAGTATAAAGGCATTCCGATATTCTCGTTTGCCGGCATATTGGCTAACCATCTCTGGAGCTCGGTTACATCCATAACATTGACCATACCGTCTTCATTGGTATCCGCTACGGAATAATCCAATGTGATCGGGGTCAGCATCAAACAAGAATCTCTCAGGATGTAGGTCGCGTCAGCGATGGTGACCTTGCGATCCAGATCGACGTCGCCGAGATACGGATTATCTCTGTAGCGCAGCTCGTCGAGCGCGGCGAGATAGAGCGTCATAATGGTATCCAGATCCGCTTTGTTATCCTCGAGCGACTTTGCTTCATCATACGGAAGAGCCTTGATGGAAGCCTTGGTGACAGTTGTCAGCATGCGGCAGCGCAGGCTGTCATCTTCCTTCGCGATCATCGTATCGATGAAGTCGACCAGCTCGTTCTGATAGGTTTCATAAGCGGCATTATCAGCGGCGACCTTCAACTCGTGATAAGCTTTTTCCGCTTCGATCAGCTTGTCGGCATTCCATACGTGTTCCTTCTGAAGTTCATTCAGCTTATCATACGCTTCACGAGCCGCGTCGATCTTCTCCTTGGATTCGGGAGTGTATTCAACGGCGCCGATCGCATTGATCTTATCGATCGCGTCCTTGACAGTGTCGCTGTAGCGAACGGAGCGTATATAGAAATCAGTTCCGCCGTAACCGGGAAGATCATTGCAACGATCCTTTGCGGTCAAGATACCGATATCGAAATACAGGGACTGGGGATCGACCGCAACGCCGGTAATATTGCCTTCCAGCTGCAGCTCGGGTTTGTCGGACAGAACAGCGTTCCAGATGTCCACGGAACCGGTCGCGCAGTTCTTTGACATGAAGGAATATTGGTTGTTATCGGGATTAGCGATATACGCCTTCATTATGGCAAGCTCGTCGGCGGTGATCTCTACGGTATAGAAGTTGTTCGGGAACTGTGTATCATTTCTTCTGAACTGGTTATACAGCTCACGGTTGATGCACAGTCCGCCCTCGGAATGATTGTCAGCCGGATTGTAGCCGGTCTGTCTGCTGATCTGATAGATCTGCATCAACGTCGCTGCCGTAGCGTCAAACGCAGTCGATCCGTCATAATCCTCACCGCTGTTCATATACTGTTCCATCTCGTAGACCAGCGCCCGGCACTCCTTGCTGTTTTGATACAGCGTGCTGTCCTTGAGCGCTGAGCAGACAGAGATCATGTTTGTCGGGTCAAAGCCGTAATTGGAGATGCTGATGGTTTCACCGGCAACCAGAGAAACGGGTGCAGGAGCGGAAAAAGCACCGTTCTTCGTAATATCAAAATAGGATTCGCGGTTCTCAATGCCCAGCTCATTCATCTCATAAAGAGCGGGATCAGAGTGATAATTCTCGGGATTTTCTTCATAATCGAGCATCAGGTCGTTATATTGATCATTCGGTTTGTAGTACTCATAGTAGCTGGTGTCAAGATCCAGATCCTCGTAAGTGGTATAAGTAACGCAGCCGTGTGCGATCAGCTTACCCTTTGCGATACGGCGAGCATGGATGGTCAGTTTGCCGACGATCTTGTCACCGGCATAATCACCGATCACGACCCTGGTCATAGCGGACGCGCTGGTAGCGGAGGCGGAATCGAACGCAACGATATAAACAACGGCGCCATCCTCGGGAACCTCGCCCTCAACGGTGATCAGACCATTCTGATCGACGGAGAGCAACTCATCGGAGGAATAGTACGCGATGCTGCTGTCGTACATAGGAATAAGCTTGTAAACGCCGCTGTACATCGTTTTCGCGTTAAGCTGATAGGTATCTCCCTTTTTGTCGAGCTTGATCTCCCTGGGCATATTCTCGACGGCTGCGTCAGCCAGCTTGATATTGATCTGTGTATCCTCGGTGACAGTGACGGACTCATTGGGCCAGATGGTGCTGTCGTTGGCGGACATCGTGAAGATCGCCTTGCCGTTGGGAATCTTTGTTCCAACCTGAATTTCGGATCCCTTCGGCACCAAGAAGCCGGAGAAAGGAACTTCTCTCCATGTTTCGTCGTATCTGAAGTTGATTGCCGGATTCGCCTCGGACTCTTCATCATAGGTGATCTTGACCATATCATCTCTGTCGGCAAATACCTGGATCGCAAATGCCATACCGATCTGATTATTACCGACCGCGGAAACTCTGACCAGTTCATAGCCTTCCTTAACAGCAGTATATACATTACCGTTCTTTTCAAGACCGCCTTTCGATGACCATAAGTCGGATTCAATCCGGTCGGCGGAAGCTTCGGTACCACCGATCATCAGCTTGACAAACTGAGTCACGTCAACGGATTCGCCGAGTGCCATCTGATAGACAGACCGGGTGGAATAATCGAATTCAGCGGTATCAAAGGTGATGTTGAGGACCGTGTATTTCGCGGGCATGATGAAGAAGTAAGCATGTTCCGTCTCATCATAATGCGCATCGTTAAAGATCGACTCACCGCTGACGGTGATATCGGTCAAAACATGCTCTACGTCATCAAAGATGTTCTTTACATAAACTTTGGTGCCCTTTTCAACCTCATCGATTGAAGCTAATTTCTGTTCCTGATTATCCTCCAAGGTGTACACAGAAGTCTCAATCGTGTCGGCGCCGCCTTTGATAACAGTCTTGAGCTGATTCATAACACCGATACTGTTGCCGATGATCTTGAAGGATGCGGGCAGAGTGGGCGAAAAGAAGCTCAGCGTACCGTCGTCATATTCACTGGCGAGCGCTTTATTATCAGCGCCGACCACGTAGTAAGTATTTCCCTCGTAAGGATCCGCAATCTGCGTTGTGAACCAAATGCCGTCCTCGGGAGCGTTATCCGCGTCGAGCGTCAGCATAGTACCGTTAACGTCAAAGGTAATGCTGTTAATGGTTTCACAGCCGCCGAGGACCTGGATATCAGTCCATTCGACGGAAACATCGATATCCTGCGCATCCTTGTTATAGTAAACCTTCTGATCACCTTTAGCGGCATTGATCAGATCAGCCATCTTTGTCTTGTTCTCATCGACATAGTAGTTGTCATCGGCGTAGCGATATGTAACGGGGCTGACCTTCTCAGGCGCGCTGACATAGACCCAGCCGGTTTCATCTTGGAAGCCTGCGTCAGGCTCCGCAACGCCCTCGGCATTATTCAGGTAGTAGCCGGGCAGTCTGTCCACGATGTCGTCACGGACGGTCTTGGGCGCGTCAACGAATTCAAAGATACCCTCGCCGGTCGGATCCAGATAATAGGCGTTCGGCTCACCGTCGGTGGTACCGACAGCCGCGTTCCACGCTCTGAGCGCTACGGTGACGCAGCTGTTCTTTAAGACAGAGAACTTATTAAGGTTACCGCCGAGGTACATCTGCATCGTATTGAGCTGCTTCTCGGTGATATCCATTTCATAGGCGACATTCTCATACTGATCCCATTCGAGCTTCTGGTTATACAGCTCACGGTTGAAACAAACGCCGCCGTCCACTACGCCGTCGAGCAGTTGGTTGTAATCCATCCCGGCTTCATCCAGTACAGCCTTGATCTTTTCAAGAGCGATATCGAATTTCATCTCGCCGGAATCGAGCATACGGAAGATCGTTTCGATGACGCCGGATTTACCGCTTTTAACGATTTCAGTCCACAGGGAGCTGTTTTGGATAGAACCCAATGCCGCCTGCGGTACGGTCAGATCGAAATCACGGTACATACCGATCGTAACGATCTCACCGCGATCCAGTGTTACGGACTTCATATCCTTATTAAAGGTGAAATACTTGTCCGTATCGTTACCGGAGTGGTTGGAGCCGTTGGCGATATCTTCCTTGATATCCTTGTAATAGACGTCGCTGATCTCATATCCCGCGTACAGATCGGGAACATTGATCGTAACGCCGTCCTGATAAGAGGTAAAGAGAAGATAAACATGGCCGTCATAGAACTGCATATTGTCGTTATAACGTGCCAGAATCTTCAAATTACCCATTACGGGCGTGCCGTCCGAATAGCCCTGTACCGTAACGGTATACTCCGCGGCACCGTCCTCAGAGGGTACCGTAACGGTCGCGGTGCCAGCCTTGAGAGCGTTCAGGGCGCCGGACTGATCCACCCACGCTACAGAGGGATCGGATGATGTGCACTCGGTCTCTGCCGGCGCGAAGTCCGCGATCACATCACCTGCGGTCATAGCGACGGGTTCGGACACGTCTTCCGCAAAGGCGGTTGTGACAGGCAAGCTCGATACGAGCAGCATGACACTGAGAACCACTGCGAAAAACTTGGTCGTCCATTTGTTTTTCATATGACATCTCTCCTTTTTGTCACCGCGCGAATCATTGAGATACATCGGTAACATCATTTGCGAAGCAACAACGACGTCAGCCAGAACCGGTTGATAAGAATAAAGGCATACAGTAATTGAAATTTCGCATATAATCATAATTATTTTAACATATCATTCTCAGATTTTCAATAGAAAAAAAGACGATCATATTAAAAAATCCGACGCTGTAACAGCGTCGGATTAACGGTATTCCTACTTTCTTGTCTTGGGCATTTTATCACGTTTACGCTTTTTCGCATAAGAGGAAGAAACGGAAACATAAATAATAAACAGGATGACAACCAATCCGACCGCCATCAGAAACCACGGCGAGGTCAATACGCCTCTGATCGCGTCGGTGGTATACAGGATCGGGCTGACGCCGATATCCTCATTTGCCACAAGATTGATCTGTGTAAACGGCTCATTCTTATAGTATACGGTGGCTGTCGTGATGATATCGCCCTTTTTGATCGGGGCGCTTACCGCATCGGTGCTGTCGGGCAAAATACGGATATCACCCTTGGAATAGCCCTGCGGTAAGATCACGTTGCAGTCCGACTGCGGAACAAGGAGGATACTTTCGGTGTCCCACGCATGGTCGATCTTTTGTTCACAAACCGGCGTATCCTTGGTGACAGGTGTGACAAAGGAAAGATTCAAAAACGCCCAGCGAAACATATTGGCGGCTTCCAGCATACAGTACTGCTCGTTTTCCTCCTTGCTCTCATCATACGGAGCATGCAGACCGATACACATATAGGAGTAACCGTCGTAAACCGCGGTAGAAATCAGACAGCGTCCCGCCTGAGGGGAGGTCGCGTTCTTGACGCCCGTCGCGTAAACATAGTAATAATCGCCGCCTCGCGCAGAATCGATCAGCCAGTTACTTGTGATGAAAGGCACATCGTCATTCTCTTTGGCGTAATATGTAGTCGTATTGCAGATCTTGGAGAACAGCGGCAGTCCCATCGCGTATCGGGTGATGGTATACAGATCATGTGCCGTGGTATAGTGATTATCATCGTGCGTGCCGAACGGATTGGTAAAGTGTGTGTCCTTGCAGCCGAGCTCCTCGGCTTTGGCATTCATTTTATCAACAAAAGTCGCTATATTGCCTTCTCCGATATTATCCGCCAGCACCATCGCGGCGTCATCACCGGTAGGGAGCATCAGCGCATAGAGCAGGTTCTCTACGGTCAGGGATTCGCCGATATACCAGTCAACACCGGTACAGCCCATCCCCTGATTGAGCACATTATCGATACAGGTCTGCTTGATCGGGATCTGTGTCTGATAATCGTCAAAATGCTCTGCCGCAATGATAAAGGTCATGATCTTGGTCAATGACGAGGGGTAGCGCTTTGCATCCGCTTCCTTGGCAAAGACCTCCATACCGGTGTCCAGATTGACCATCAACAGCGAATCGGAATACTGCTCGACATCACATTCAAAGCTGAGCGCTCCGGTCGAAACCGTACAGGCGCAAGACACAAGGATCATCAATGCCAGCATAACAGCAACGCATCGAAAGATTTTTCTCATGCTTAACCCTCCGCAGCCGTTTCTTCTGCCGCGCCGGAGGGTTCTTCAGCGGCTGTTGCGACAGGAGCCTCAGTGGGAGCTACAGTGGGAGCCTCAGTGGGAGCTTCGGTTGCCGTATCCTCACGGTGAGGGGTCAGGCGGTGAAAAACATAATCGCTGAATCTGCCGAAATCAGAGAGCATGCCCAGACCTTCATCCGAGTTGACGGACAGAGAGATCGTATCGATCTGCTCGTCGCCGTAGTTGATCTTGATACTGCCGACCTTTTGTCCGGCGAGCAGAGGCGTTTTCACAGATTTCGGGATCTCAAACGTATGGCTCAGCTTGGATTCATCGTAATCATTGGGCAGGGTTTTGAGCGCAGAATGATCGGGATACAAGTTGGTTTTATAAGAACCCCAATCCGTTGTTACGGTAATATCAGAGATAACTTCATCCGAATTGAGGATCTTGACATCGGAAAGGTTCAGATACGCCCATGTGGTCAGCTTACGGGCGTCCGCAAAAACATTGCGCTCACTCTGGTGCAGTCCGAGCAAGCCGACAAAGAGATAGGTCTGACCGTGATAAGTGGTTGTCAGAGCAAGCTCCTCATAGGTGTCCTCGGTATACGAATAAATCGCGTCGTTCGTATAACGGAAGTAATACGGACTGTTGGGGTCGAGGATCGAAGGCTCTGCAGAAACGGATACTTTCGTCTTTGCAGGTGTATATGCTTTTTCCTTCATCACACTCTTATAGAACTCGTTCTTGAGCACTTCTTTATACAGAATATACACATCACGGCAGGTGGTATGCTGGGCGCTGGTATTATCGAAGCCGGGGCTGACATACGCCGTGCTCTTCATGCCGAGGGTCGTGACACGTTCATTCATCGCGGCGACAAAGGCATCCCTGTCATTCTCTGTTGCCAGATCCGCCAGCGCATAGGCGGCGTCATTGCCCGAGGTGAGCAGCATGATCGCCATGAGATCCTGTGCCGTCAGAGTCTTTCCGACAAATTTATCCAGACAACCGTCAGTGTACGGCAGCTCTTCGATATAGGACTCCTCCACCTTGAAGGTCACTTTCTTTGGCTCAGAGATCATTTCATATGCAAGCAGGAACGTCATCAGCCTGGAAAGGGTACCTGCGTACCAGTTGGTATCGGGCTTTTGAGAAAAGACGATGGTGTCGGTATCCAAATTTACCAACAGCAGATCCGAGGTGGATGTCTGGACATCCGTCTCATAGGATGAAACGGGAATCATAAAGCTGCTGACAAATAATGCAAAAACCAATAAGGCTGATACGAAAAATTTAATTCTTTTATTCATAGCTTTTCCCTCGACAATATGTTATAATTATTTTGCAGAAACAAATTTTTCTCATACACATACTTATTCTACACTATTTATCGCATGATATCAATCACAAAATTCATAAATTTACAAATTTTTTGGGGGCTCATTTTGATATACATTACAGGAGATACTCACGGAGATATCGAGGTATTTAACGAAAGACGGCTCGGTCAGCTGAAAAAAGGCGATACCCTGATCGTCACGGGCGACTTTGGTTTTATATGGGATAATTCTAAAGAAGAAATAAAAAACCTCAAAAAGCTCACCAAGAAGAAGTACGATATCCTCTTTGTCGAAGGTGCTCACGAGAATTTTGAACGGTTAAACGAGTTTGAGGAGGTCAAGTTTCACGAGGGTACCGCGCGCAAAATCGCCGACAATATCTATTGTCTGAACCGCGGTGAGTTATATCTGATCGAGGATCACACGATCTTTGCTTTGGGCGGAGGTCTTCCTCCCGAAGCGGATGAAACGGAAGCATCTCCCTCACTCCCTACGGATGAAGAGCTGGAATACGCTGTCGTCAACATTGAGGAACAGCGCCATATGGTGGATATTATCATCACGCATGAAGCGCCTGCGTCCGTCAAGCGAATGATCCATCGCGGCGCTTCCATCAACGACCTCAACATCTTCCTCGACACGGTAATGCACAACACACGGTATCAGAAATGGTTTTTCGGCAGTCTGCACGAGGACAGACAGATCAGCAACAGCCTGATCTGTGTGTTTGAGGATGTTCATAGAATCGGATAAAAGTTTGTCATCGACAAATCAAAACAGAAGAACAGCGGGAGCAAGTCCCCACCCTACAAAAATGTCCGCAGCTCGTTACAGAGTTGCGGACATTATTCACGATAGGTATGCTGATCCCGATCAGTTCATTGTGTTTTCGGTTACGGCAAAGAGTCGGCGCATCTTTGCGCGCAGTGCTCTGAGAGAATCATCGCTCAGATCGGGCGAAAATCGCAGCAGGGCTTCTGCCGCCTCCTGACTTTGCGCCAGGGTCTCGGTATCGGAGAAGTCGGCGATATCCAGCTGCGGCAGACCGTGTTGACGATTGCCGAAGAAATCACCGGGACCGCGGAGCTTTAAATCCATATCGGCGATCTCAAAGCCGTTGTTGGTGCGGCACATCACGCCTAAACGCTGTTCCGTATTCTCACCTTTATTGTCGGATACAAGGATGCAATAGCTCTTATACCGTCCTCTTCCGACGCGTCCGCGTAACTGGTGGAGGGTGGAAAGACCGAATCTGTCGGCGTTTTCGACCATCATTACGGTGGCGTTCCTGACGTCAACACCAACCTCGACCACGGTCGTGGAAACAAGGATCGAGATCTTGTTTTCAGCAAATTGCGCCATGACACTTTCCTTATCCTTCGGCTTCATCTTGCCGTGCAGGATGCCGACGGAAATATCACGAAACGGTCCCAGCATCAGTTCGGCGGCGTAATCGTTGGCGTTCTTGAGCTCGTCCGCATCCACGCCCTCGCTCTCCTCGACAAGGGGGCATACAATGTAGCACTGTCTGCCCTCTTCGACCTGCCTTTTGAGGAAGCCCAGTGCACGATCACGCTTATCGGTGCGGATAAAGAAGGTATCCACCTCGGTACGACCCGGGGGCAACTCATCGATGACGGTGATATCCAGATCGCCGTAGATGATCAGTCCAAGGGTACGCGGGATCGGGGTCGCTGACAGTACAAGCACATGAGGATGCTCGCCCTTTGAGGCAAGTCGGGCACGCTGAGCCACACCGAAACGGTGTTGTTCATCGGTGATGGCGCACCCGAGACGATGAAATACCGTGCTCTCACTCACCAGCGCATGGGTGCCGATCACGATATCGCTCTCACCGTTTTCGATCCGCTCACGGGTGTTTCTTTTCTCAGCCGCCGTCATGGAGCCTGTCAGAAGCTCCACACGGACGTCGGTATGCGCGAACATCTCAGAGAAGGTCTCGAAATGCTGTTGCGCCAGAATCTCTGTCGGCGCCATAAACGCCGCCTGAAAGCCGTTTTTGACGGTGTGATAGCAAACGGCGGCACACACGGCGGTCTTACCCGAACCGACGTCACCCTGAATCAGGCGATTCATCGGCGAGGGCTTGTCACGCATATCGGCGACGCAGTCGCTTATGGCGCGTTTCTGCGCATTGGTAAGCTCATAAGGTAATGTCTGAATAAACTCCCGCGTATAATCCGTATTCAAATGCACTGCCGTCTGCTCACGGGACTGCGATTTCATCATCCGCATACCGAGATTCAGCACCAACAGTTCTTCAAAGATCAGGCGGTGACGCGCCTTTTCCATCGCGTTCAGACTTGTCGGGAAATGGACGTTGTTCAAGGCGTAGGACAGATCGCAGAGATCATAGCGCTTGCGAATGACATCGGGCAGAGGATCGTGGATCGTTTGCGGCAGCATGGACAGCGCTTCCCTTGCGGCGCGGATCATCATATGATTGTTCAGCCCTGCGGTGAGATGATAGACGGGCGTGATCGTATCGCCGTCGGTTTCTTTACAGAATTCGGGAGAAACCATTTGATAGCCGTATTTATCATAGGCGACCTTACCCATAAAAAGATAGGTCTCACCGTATCGGAGCATGGACGAGATATATTTATTGTTGAAGAAAACGAGGTTCAGATAGCCGGTGTCATCGCTGATACTCAGCTTTGCCATTGTGCGGCCGCCCGAGATACGGATGGTGTTCACGGGCGTCATGACTCTGCCGCGCACCACACACTTTTCCTCCGGCTGAACATTGCCGATATCGGTGGTATCCGACCAGTTCTCATAGGAGCGCGGATAGCAGGAGATCATATCACCGACAGATTCGATACCGAGCTTGCGGAACAAAGCGGCGCGCTTCTCCCCTATGCCGCTGAGCTTCGTGATCGGGACTTCATATAAGGACATATCGCACCGCCTTTCTGTTATGATATTATCATTGTACTAAATTCGAACATATATGTCAATTGTAAATCGATGTTTTGCTTGCAGTTGCATGAAGTTTTAGACCGAACTGCTTGGAAGAGTATGAGTCAGTTGAGATTGCCACAGCCCTTGACGCGCGTATCAAGGGCTTCGTAATAACTATGTGATATAAAAAGGCTGCTCCCGAAGGAACAGCCATGTTAATACGTAGAGATTACCGGTTGCGCTTTCATCATTATGATGAACACATCATAGCGTCGGTTGAAGACGCGCGCGTCATTCTACACTGAAAATGTAGTAGTAGATGGGCTGATCGCCCTTGATGTAGGTGATGTCGACCTGATCGGCAAACTTGTTCTCGAGCATTTCGACCGCGGAAGCAGCTTCTTCCTCAGAGACGCCCTCGCCGGAGATCAGGGTCACAAAGGACATTTCCTTATTGATCATGGTCTTAGCGAGCTTATACAGCGCCTTATTCGGAGAAGAGGAGGTAACGGTGAGCTTACCGTTATCCAGACCGATGATCTCGCCCTCTCTGATTCTTCTGGCGCCGAACTCGGAGTCACGCGCCGCAAAGGTGACCTGACCGGTAGAAACGTTCTTAGCCGCCTGGAGCATGTTATCGACATTGGTCTCAGCGTCGGAATCGGGATCAAATACCAGCATCGCGGAGAGTCCCTGCGGAATGGTACGGGTCGGAACGATGATGACCGTTCTGTCCTCAACGATCGCGGCAGTCTGCTGAGCCGCCATGATGATGTTCTTGTTGTTGGGGAGAACATAGATGCACTTGGCAGGAGTCGCCATAACAGCCGCATAGATATCCTCGGTGGAGGGGTTCATGCTCTGACCGCCGGATACGACATTCTGACATCCCAGCTCATTGAAGAGATTGCACAGACCCTCACCTGCCGCGACAGCAACAAAGCCGTATTCCTCGGTAGGCTCGGCGACAATGAGTTCAGCCTTTTTCTCGACCTTCTCCTTCGCCTTATCGTTCTCTTCCTTCGCTTTTCTGTGCTGCTCCTTCATATTCTCGATCTTAACGGTAAGGAGCTGACCGTATTCAAGACCGTGCTGGAGCGCGTCGCCGGGAGTCTCGGTGTGTACATGAACCTTGATGATCTCGTCATCCGCTACCATAACGATACTGTCGCCGATGGTTTCGAGATACAGTCGAAGATCGTTGGGCTCTTTCTCACACTCGGTATTACGACCGACGATGAACTCGGTACAATAGGTGAAGTTGATCACCTGGTCAAACTCAGCCGCAGCGGAGCGGAAGAAATCATCCTCGGTCTCCTTCTCATACTCCTCTTCCTTCAGTTCAACAACAACGCCGTCGCGCAGAACAGAGAGCATACCCTCGAAGATGGTCAGGATACCCTTACCGCCCGCGTCAACTACGCCTGCCTTCTTAAGGACAGGGAGCATGGTGGGCGTCAGATCGAGCGCTTCCAAAGAAGCGTCACAGACGATCTCCCACAGTACAGCGGGATCCTCTTCATTATCCAGTGCCTCTAAGCCTGCCTCATAACCCATACGGGCTACGGTGAGGATGGTACCCTCGGTGGGCTTGGTGACAGCGTTGTAAGCCGCCTCAACACCCAGACCCAGCGCATGGATCAGATCGGCGCCGGAAGCCTCAGCCTTACCCTCCAGACCCTTGGAGATACCTCTGAACAACAGAGAGGTGATAACGCCGGAGTTACCGCGAGCGCCGCGCAGCATGGCGGAAGCGGTCATCTTAGCAACTTCGGATACATCGGCAGGCTCGGCGTCCTTAAGAGCGTCAGCCGCCGCAGTGATCGTCATCGACATATTGGTACCTGTATCGCCGTCGGGAACAGGGAAAATATTGAGGTCGTTGATTCTCGCCTTGATGGACGAGATGTTATTCGCACCGGAAATAATCGCTTGTTTTAGAGTTTCACCGTTAATCAACGTAAACACATCCTTTTCCGTACATCGTCAGCACATGCTAACCAAGTGCGCGGGACGTACAAAATACTATTTGTTACAAACTTGTATTATTATACACTAAAATGGTTCAATAAGCAAGCATTTTGTATACAAAAAAGTAAGAAAAAAATTGAATTATATTAGTTCATATGACTGAGCGGCGGTGCATTTTGAACTGTTGCGATCGATATCGAATACCACGCAGTTTAGCTTGCAATCGCCCTTAGCCAGATCAAAGCGCTCGGGAAGTTGCGTGGTAAAACGCCTGAGGATGATCTCCTTCTTCACGCCGAGGATGCTGTCAATCACGCCCGTCATACCGACGTCGGTGATATAGCCCGTACCCTCTGGGAGCACCTGGGCATCCCCTGTCAAAACATGAGTATGCGTGCCGAACACCGCGGATACTCTGCCGTCCAGATAAAAGCCCATCGCACGCTTCTCGGAGGTAGCTTCGGCATGAAAATCGACAACAATGATCTTCGCGTCGATCTCCTTGAGGATCCGATCCGCTCGGATAAAAGGATTCTCAAGGTTCGCGTCCATGAATTGCTGACCCATCAGGTTAATGACCCCGATAGAGGTAAAGCCCATATCGACCACCGCCCAGCCGCAGCCGGGAGTCGCGGATGTGGGGTAATTCGCCGGTCGGATGATGTGAGGGTGTTCATCGAGGAAGGAATAGACCTCCTTGCGGCGGAAGCTGTGATTACCCAACGTGATGAAATCCACCCCCGAGGTGAACAGATGCTCGGCGGAACGCGGCGTGATGCCGTTGCCGTCGGCGGAGTTCTCACCGTTGCAGATCACAAAATCGATTT
>CAMJJL010000031.1 GCA_946406145.1 uncultured Clostridia bacterium
CGTGAGCGGTGTTGATGGTGATACCACGCTCTCTCTCTTCGGGAGCCTTATCGATGTTAGCGTAATCAACGAAATCAGCGTCGCCGTCAAAGTTCAGAACCTTGGTGATAGCTGCGGTCAGAGTGGTCTTACCATGGTCAACGTGGCCGATCGTACCGATGTTTACATGCGGTTTCGTTCTGTTAAACTTTTCTCTTGCCATTGGAAAATTTCCTCCTTTAATATAGGTAGTTAAATTACCGATTATGGTTATTGTAACAATTCCGTCAAGGAATTGCAAGTGGTTTTTTCAATTTTTCACAACAAATGGTGGTTTTATTTTAGGAAAACCCAATCTGTCGTGTCGATTGATGTCGCTAATGCTTGTCATTGCGAGGCTGATCATATCAGCCGTGGCAATCTCCTCCAATTGAATCGGTTGAGATTCCCACGTCGCGAACTGCGTTCACTCCTCGGAATGACATGAATAGTAAATATACATGATCGAGCGCGGCGAGAATCCGCCGCCATTCACTATTCACCATGCGAAGCACATTAGTCCTTCTTAGCACGCTCGGACATGATCTCTTCACCGGCGGCGTCACAAACTTTGCTTATTGGAAATAATCGTTATGATCATTTCCGTATCGCTCCGTTGCTCCGCCTTTCCCCAAAACGCAGGCGTTTCGGGGACCCCGTGCCTTAATTAGTCCTTCTTTGCGCGCTCAGACATAATCTCTTCTCCCACGTTCTTGGGAACCTCGGCGTGATGCGAGGGCTCCATGACGTAGTTGCCGCGGCCCTGAGTCTTGGAACGCAGGTCGGTCGCGTAACCGAACATGTTGGAGAGCGGAACGTCTGCGACGATACGGGCAACGCCGTCTGAGATCTCCTGATCTCTTACCGCGCCGCGGCGAGCGTTGAAGTCACCGAAGACGGTACCTGCGTACTCCTCGGGAACAGTGACGCTGACCTTCATGATCGGCTCGAGCAGGACGGGATCCGCCTTCTTCATCGCTTCCTTGAACGCCATGGAACCGGCGATCTTGAACGCCATCTCAGAGGAGTCGACCTCGTGATAAGAACCGTCATAAACCTCACACTTGACGTCAACTACGTTGTAGCCTGCGAGTACACCGGCGAGCATCGCGCCCTGAATACCCTGATCAACAGCAGGGATGTATTCCTTCGGGATCGCGCCGCCGACAACGGAGTTAACAAACTCGTAGCCCTTACCGGGGTTGGGAGAGATACGCATCTTAACGTGACCGTACTGACCCTTACCACCCGACTGACGAGCGTACTTCTGGTCAACGTCCGCCTCGCGACGGATCGTCTCTTTGTAAGCAACCTGCGGCTTACCGATGTTCGCCTCGACCTTGAACTCACGCAGCAGTCTGTCTACGATGATCTCGAGGTGAAGCTCACCCATACCGGCGATGATGGTCTGACCGGTCTCTTCATCGGTGTAAGCCTTGAAGGTGGGGTCTTCCTCAGCGAGCTTCGCGAGAGCGATACCCATCTTCTCCTGGCCTGCCTTCGTCTTGGGCTCGATCGCGACCTTGATAACAGGCTCCGGGAACTCCATGGACTCGAGGATAACGGGATGATCCTCGTCACACAGGGTGTCACCGGTGGTGGTGTTTTTCAGACCGACAGCGGCGGCGATATCACCTGCGTAGCAAACTTCGATGTCCTTACGGTCATTCGCGTGCATCTGCAGGATACGACCGATACGCTCGTTCTTGCCCTTGGTGGAGTTGAATACGGACGTACCCTTCTCTACCTTACCGGAATAAACGCGGAAGAAGCAGAGCTTACCGACATAGGGGTCTGTCGCGATCTTGAACGCGAGAGCGGAGAACGGCTCATCGTCGCTTGCGTGACGGTCAACCTCTTCGCCTGTGTTGACATCCTCACCCTTGATAGCGGGGATGTCGGTGGGAGCAGGCATGTAATCTACGATCGCGTCGAGCAGCTTCTGTACGCCCTTGTTACGGTAGGAAGTACCGCAGCATACGGGAACCATTTCATTCGCGATGGTCGCCTTACGGATCGCAGCCTTGATCTCGTCGATCGTCAGCTCCTCGCCTGCAAAATATTTTTCCATGAGCTCGTCGCTGGTCTCAGCAACGGACTCGATCAGAGCGTCATGATACTCCTGAGCCTTGTCCTTCATGTCATCGGGGATCGGGATGGTCTCGCGCTTCTCACCGTTAGGACCGGTGTAGGTCTCGGCGGTCATCTCGACCAGATCGATGATACCGGTGAAGGTATCCTCAAAGCCGATCGGCAGCTGGATCGGAACAGCGTTACATTTGAGTCTGTCCTTCATCATCTGCAGAACATGGTAGAAGTCCGCGCCCGTGATGTCCATCTTGTTGACGTAAACCATACGCGGAACATGATAGTTGTCCGCCTGACGCCAAACAGTCTCGGACTGGGGCTCGACGCCGCCCTTCGCGCACAGAACGGTTACGGAACCGTCGAGTACACGCAGAGAACGCTCGACCTCAACGGTGAAGTCAACGTGTCCGGGGGTGTCGATAATATTGATACGGTTATCCCTCCAGAAACAGGTGGTAGCAGCGGAGGTGATGGTGATACCTCTCTCCTTCTCCTGATCCATCCAGTCCATGGTAGAGGCGCCGTCGTGCGTCTCACCGATTTTGTGGTTGATACCTGTATAATAAAGGATACGCTCCGTAGTCGTGGTTTTACCGGCATCGATATGAGCCATGATACCGATATTTCTTGTCATTTCAAGTGATACCTGCCTGGGCATAATATCCTCCTTAGTGCGTATGTGTGATCAAACTCACACCTTCATCTTAAATCATATACCTAAAAAATGTGTCATTGCGAGCCCCTTCAAGGGGCGTGGCAATCCCACAAACAGGGACTGTTTTTTTCCTCCTGCATGGTATTGAAAACAGGGGGATTCCCACGGTCGAGCGACACACGTGTCGGCACTCCCTCGGAATGACATCATAAGGCGGTTTACCAGCTGTAGTGAGCGAACGCCTTGTTAGCCTCAGCCATCTTATGGGTATCCTCACGCTTCTTGAACGCGCCGCCGGCGCCGTTCACCGCGTCAAGGATCTCACCGGCGAGTCTCTCTTTCATGGTTCTCTCGGAACGAGCTCTGCTGTAATTGGTGATCCAACGAAGGCCGAGCGTCTGCTTTCTGGCTTCTCTGACCTTGATCGGTACCTGGTAGGTAGCACCGCCGACACGGCGCGCCTTGACCTCCAGCTCAGGCATACAGTTGTCCATAGCCTGCTCAAAAACCTCGAGAGCGTCCTTACCGGTCTTATCAGCGATAATATCAAATGCACCGTAAACGATCTTCTGGGCTACGCCCTTCTTGCCGTCGAGCATGATATTGTTGATCAGACGGGTAACGAGCTTGGAGTTATAAACCGGATCCGGCAAAACATCACGTTTTGCGATCTGACCTCTTCTGGGCATCTTTACTTCCCTCCTTCACAATCATTGAGAAATCATTGGTACTCGAAAGTGACAAACTCCCGTAATGCACAGAGGTCAGGGGCACGTGTGCCCTTTCTATCATAAATCCTCTGTTACAATACAGAAAAAAGAAATCTAAATTTCTTTAGAGCGTGTCAATTCCTTACTTTTTCTTCGGACGCTTAGCGCCGTACTTTGATCTGGCCTGCATACGACCGGTGACACCCTGCGTATCCAATGTACCGCGGATGATGTGGTAACGTACACCAGGTAAGTCCTTAACACGACCGCCGCGAATCAGAACAACGGAGTGCTCCTGCAGGTTGTGGCCGACGCCCGGGATATAGGAACTGACTTCGATACCGTTAGAAAGACGGACTCTTGCGATCTTACGCAGAGCCGAGTTAGGCTTCTTAGGAGTCGCAGTCTTGACAGCGGTGCAAACACCGCGCTTCTGAGGAGAAGTCTGATCGATCGCGCGATTCTTCTGAGAGTTCCAGCCCTTCAAAAGTGCCGGCGCCTTCGCCTTCTTCTCGGATACCTGTCTGCCCTTGCGGACTAACTGATTAAAGGTTGGCATGTTTTTCCTCCTTTCAAAGAATAATAAAGAATTGAGCTGTAACGCGATATCAAGCGTTACTTTTATGAAAAACACTGATCGTTCGGATCATTCGGGACACACCCTCATGTTGACAATCCGACAAAGTGTTTAACACACTAAAGCATTGATGGTCAAAACACACGAAAAGTCCCGATATAATCTATCCTTTTCACACATTTTGACGGTAGTCGCCTGCGCTTTGGACGCAGTCTCCCACAATTAGGTATGATACCATAAAAAGGGTCGATTTGTCAATCTTTTTTTCTGAGGATCGGCGGATAGAACGGCAGATGGAATGACGGTACGGAATCCGCCGTGGCTATTTCGGATCAACGACAGCCGAATGCGGAGCAGATCAATCCTTCCGTATGGTGCGGCGCATAGACACGCGTGTCTGACGTACCGAGAAGGACGGGCGTATCTGTTATCGGGAACGGCAGATAGGAACGCAACGCGTCTGCCGTGCGGTACGTCGCAAGCGCCGTACCCTACAAAACGCAAATTGCCTCAACGAGCGTTGCATATTAACCAACGCCCTGCCGCGGGAGGGTCAAGACCCTCCCCTACATATTAACTGAAACGTTCTCCACTTTCCATTTTCCATTTTCCACTTTCAACTTTCACCATTCTCCCCTACCGGCATAGTATAAGGTGTAGCGACGGAATGACTGTCGCTCATCAAGATAAATTTAGGAGGCAACACATATGTGTAACAACAACGGTTTATTCGGCGGCAACAGCTGCTGCGGTATCATCATCCTGCTGATCGTTCTGTGGGCTTGCTGCGGCAACAACAATAACAACGGCTGCGGCTGCGGCAACGACTGCGGCTGCTGAAAGAAGCGCCGAGGCTCGGAGCCCTCAAATAAAGAACGCGAACACGGTCTCTCGGCGTTGACATCGTCAACAAAGAGAGATTGTTGAGCGAAGTTATTTGAGGATCAGCGTAGGTGAACGAGGCGTTTCCGCGCCGCAAAACAAGAGGCGCTTCACCTGAAGCGCCTCACCTTTCTCTTATTCAACTCTCACCGATCAGCCGTTATTATCCTGATTCGCGTCGGGAGCTTCGGGCTGCGGATTCTGCTGCGGATTCTGCTGCATATTCTGCTGAGGATGCTGCTCATAACGCTGCTGCTCATACTGCTGACCGTACTGCTCATACTGCTGCTGCGCATACTGCTGCTGCGCGTAAGCGATTCTCTCAGCCTCTTTCTCGGCACGGCGGGCAGCCGCCTCCTCCTCTCTTCTCTTCTCCTCTTCGAGCTTCTCCTGATAGCGTGAACCGGGCTGCGCGTTGAGCTTATCGTTGAGCTCCATCGTGTTCTTGACGAGCAGGACAAGCATCATCATGAACTCGTAGCCGACACGAACAAGGATCGGGCCGAGGATCATGATCAAAAGACCGATCCAGCCGTTCCATGTCACATGACTGCGGCCGTAGACGCCGCTGTAGGTATTGAAGCTGAACAGCATGAAGAAGCCGACGATCACGCAAGCCAGTGTCTCAAAGATGTACAGGAACTTGAGGATCTTCTCAAGCCAGAGGGATTTGAAGTTGAACAAATCATGCAGATACTGAAAGAACTTGTTCAGTTGCGGACGCTTGCTCTCGGGAACGATCATCACCCACGCGACGATGGTGGCGGCAAACGCCAGGATGATTCCGAGAACGACGAATACAGCGGATACAGATGACATAATGGTTTCCTCCTAATTAGCTTTCTTATATAGATGATGATCATCAAGCCGAAGAATGACGGCTTGCGATACGCAATGATAAACGCTACGGTACCACGTGCCGCAGCACGGGGAGCTTCCGCAGCAGCATCGTGGTCAATACAGAAAGTGCCAGAGCCAATACGGTTCCCCCGAGCACATAGATCAGCGAGGCTTTCTCGATATGGATCAGGTTCAGATTCTTTTCAAACACCTGCAGAAAATAGCGGTGGATCAGATAGATCGCAAAGGTATAACCCTGAAAATATCCGAAAAAGCGGTTGACCTTCTCGCTTTTGATCCGCATAGCCGCATGCTTCAGGAACAGATATATTCCTACCGCATACAGCAGACAAGGCAGCTTATAATAGCCCTTATACAGCAGATAATCCACGACCCCCAGCTTTATCGTCGTAAAATAGGTGCCCAACAGCTGCGTTATCATGCCTGCCAGCGCGGCGGCATAGAACAGAAGGCGGACTCTCAGAGTGAACTCGTGCTTGTGAAGCACATAGCCGATCAGCGGATAGATCATAAACTCAAAGCCGTAATACATCTTGACGGGCCA
Source organism: uncultured Clostridia bacterium (assembly GCA_946406145.1). Classification (GTDB taxonomy): domain Bacteria; phylum Bacillota; class Clostridia; order Oscillospirales; family Acutalibacteraceae; genus Ruminococcoides. The sequence goes on from CAMJJL010000031.1 coordinate 6,336, forward strand.
ATTGAGTTTAAAGCCGGCGTAAGTTCCCGCCAAACTCAGCGCAAAGGGAATGACGTAATTAATCAGAACACAAACACCGATGATATATCCGAATACTCTGATCCGCTTGTTTTCGGGTATCAAAGCCAGAAGCGGGATCGATAGATAAATGCAGAACAGCGGGATAAAGAACCAGTAGATATCCATGAATTTCGTATTCAGGATACCGTCGATCACATAGTTGAACGTCCACCCGAGATCTTTGTGCGGCTTGCCCGTGATGATCGCCCAAAGGGTATCGCGGGATTGCCAGCACATTGCGAAAAGGCTCCAAAAGAGAAACGGGATCACCGTTTTAAAAAAACGCTTCTTAAAATATTCTTTTGTCGAGCAGCGCTTCCGATAATCGATCAGGGTCGCGCCCGTCAGCATGAAGAATATCGGCACGGGAAAGTAAAATACCGCGTCGATAACGTTCGCAACCGGCCAGAAAGCATTACCCGAGTAATGCCAAAAGTTGCTGTTGGCATGGAGGATCACCACCGAAACAGCGGCGATAACATTCATAAATGAAATATAGTTGACTCTGGTTTTCATTACTCTCCTCCACAGACTGAAATCACAAGAGAGAATTCGCCCGATCCTGCTCGCTGTAGCCGACGATACGCAATGATAAGCGCTACGGTACCACGTGCCGCAGCACGGGGATCTTGCGCAGCAGCCATGTGATCAATACCGAAAGCGTCACCGCCAGAATGGTTCCGCCGAACACATAGATCAGCGAGGCTTTCTCGATATGGATCAGGTGCAGATTCTCCTCAAACACATCCAGCAGATAGCGGTGGATCAGGTAGATCGGAAAGGTGTAGCCCTGCAGCCACGCAAAGAACCGATTGACCTTCTCACTCTTGATATGATTGGAAGCGTTCTTCAACAGCAGGAACATGCCGGTAGCGTACAGCAGGCACGGCAGGTTGTAGTAACCGCGGTACAAGCCGTCCAATTTACCCGAGGATCGGGTTCGGATGTAGGTGCCCAGGATGAACGCGAGGAAGCCTGCCGCCGCGATCAGATAGATCACGAGTCGCTGCCTGCGCGTCAGCTCCATCTTGTGCAGAACATAGCCGATCAGGGGATAGATCAGGTATTGCAGGCTGATAAAGATCGACATCGGAAAATACAGCGAAAAGCCGGTGTATTCCTTTAACAGCGACAGAATGAACGGGATCGTATAATTGATGATCAGTCCGGCGAAGATCGCGTAGGAATAGACCTTGATGCGCCGCTTTTCGGGGATCGCCGCAAAGAACGGGATGATCAGATAGATACAGAACAACGGGATAAAAAACCAGTAGATATACTGGAACTTGTTGTTGATGATACCGTCGAGCACGGACTCGAGCGTCCACTTCAAGCCCTCGTTAGGCTGACCCTTCGCCATCGCGACAAGCACCTTGCGAGAAGCCCACAGCATGGCGAACACGCTCCAGAACAGGAACGGGATCACCGATTTGAAAAAGCGCTTCTTGAAGAATTCCTTAGTTGAATAGCGCTTTTGATAATCGATCAGGGTAGCGCCCGACAGCATAAAAAACAGCGGAACCGCGCAAAAGCCGACGGATTCGATGACATTCGTCACCGCCCAATAGCCCTTGGTCGAATAAGACCAGAAGCTGCTGTTGGCGTGCATCATTACCACCATGACAGCGGCAATTACATTGATAAGCGAGATATAGTTGACTCTGGTTTTCATCGTTATCCTCCGTAGACCGCGATCATAAAAGTGTGTTTGCCCAATCCTGCTCCCTGAAGCCGACCAGTACGGCGTCGTCAGTGACCGCGATCGGACGCTTGACAAGCATGCCGTCGGAGCTGAGCAGGGTGAGCTTTTCTTCCACACTCATCGAGGGGAGCTTATCTTTCAAAGCCAACCTCTTGTAGCGCTGACCCGAGGTGTTGAAAAAGCGCTTGATGTCAAGACCGCTCTTTTCAACCCACGTTTTCAGCTCATCATAAGAAGGATTCTCCTCCTTGATATCGCGCAGGTCGTAGTCGATTCCTTTTTCGTCCAGCCACTTCTGCGCCTTTTTGCAGGTGGAACAGCGCGGATAACATACAAATAACATCGTGATCACCTATTCATAATCGATCGCGCGGAGATACCCCTTACGCGGCTTAATTCTCTTTACCCTCTTCGTGATACTCCTTCTCGGTGTTGACGTTCCAGATCGCGGACTTGTCGGTGCTGCCCGACAGGATCGCGTTGACCGTCTCAAAGGAGGTACACATACTGTGGTCGATGTTGTTGTAACGGTGCTGACCGTTACGGCCGACACAGAACAGGTTCGGGATGGTGTCGAGGTATTCTCTGAGCTCATCCATATGCTCATAGGTGTCAAAGTAGGCAGGATACGCCTTTTTGACGCGCTCCACATGGAAGTCGATCACGTCAGATTCACTGTCGATCAGCCCCATCTTGACCATTTCCTTGATGCCCATATGACCGAATTCGTCATCGGACATGCTCCACATCCAGTCGCCCTCGTTGCAGAAGTATTCGAGACCCATCCAGACGGTGTCCCTGATCTTCTCAACCATATACGGCGACCAGTTGTTGTAGATCTGGAAACGTCCCATGTGGACGCTCTTATCGTGGACATAGACCCAGTTATCGGGCACGATATCGCCCAACGTCTTGGTCTTGGTCTCATTCTTGAGGTTCAGGTGCGGGATCAGCACGCCGACGGTCATGTAGTCGCGGTACGGCAGACCCGTCGCGATCGCGGCGATGTTCTCGGGCACATCGTTCATGCCCTCGACCAGATCCTTGACCGGCATGGAGGAGATGACATAATCGCCGTCGATCTCGATCTCTTTGCCGTCCTTGACGTAGACAAGCCCCTTGAGGGTGTTATCATCGTTCTTGATGATCCTTACGACCTTGGCGTTCTTGATGATGGTGCCGCCCATCTTCTCAAAATCAGCTGCGGTGATCTCCCACAGCTCGCCGGGGCCGAGCTTGGGATAAGCGAATTCCTCGATCAGAGAGGTCTCGACCTTGCGGTTCTTCTTGTTGAACGCCTTGCCGAAGATGTCCTTTAAAACCGCGCGGATGGACAGACCCTTGACGCGCTGAGCGCCCCACTCGGGGCTGATCTCGGAGGGATGTCTGCCCCAGAGGTTCTCGGTGTAGTTCTCAAAGAACATGGAATAGAGCTTCTTACCGAAGCGGTTGATATAGAAATCCTCGAGGGATTTTTCCTCACGCTTATGGAACACGGTCTTGAGGTAGCTGAAGCCGACCACCATCGTGGTGCCCAGACCCATGTTCTTGATGGTACCGAATTTCAGCGATACGGGATAATCGAAGAATTTAGAGTTGAAGAAGATTCTCGACAGGCGGTTCCTGCGGAGCATGACGCGATCTTCCTTTTCGGGATCGGGGCCGCCTTCTTTGACGGTCGAGGTTCTGCCCAGCTCACGGTCGTCGAACGGCATCGCGCCCTGGGTGGGGAGCATCTTCTCCCACCACGAATTGACCTCGGGCACCTTAGAGAAGAAACGGTGACCGCCCATATCCATGCGGTTGCCCTTATAGTTGACGGTACGCGAGATACCGCCGAACACATCGCTCTCCTCGAGAACGGTGACCTCATAATCCTTGCTTCTGTCAAGTAATTCATAAGCAGCGGTCAGTCCCGCGGGACCCGCGCCGATGATCAAAACCTTTTTCATCTTTTCCTCCTGTAGAAAAGTAGTAATACCAGATTCAGATGATCGCTTTATCGCAAATCAGCATAAAAATGCTCATACAGTAATATATTAACATATCCGTCGGAGTTTGTAAACACCAAAAAGAAAAAGCCGACAAATGCCGGCTTCTCCATCATATTCGGTTATTCCAAGCCTTGCTGTTCCTGTCCGCTGTTCAAAACAGAAGGCTCGGTCGCAGGCGGCGCGGTAGGCGCAGGAGCCTGTGTCTCGGGTCGGGGCGCTTCTGTCACGATCACAGGCGCGTCGGTAGGCGCGGGCGCCTGTGTCGCAGGCACACGCTCCTCCGCAGGCGCGTCGGTAGGCGCAGGAGCCTGTGTCGCAGGAGCTCGTGTCGGCTGTGCGGTGGCGGCAACGGTCGTGGGAGCGGTGGGCTTTGTATCATTCTTGCCGAAGAGCTTGCCTTTGAGGGCGAAGAACGCGATCACAACCGCCGCGATGACAAGGATCACGACAATGATCCAAATCCACGCCTTACTCTTCTTCCTGCGCGGACGGCGAGGGTCATCATAATCATCATATTCGTCACGGCGAAAACGCTGATCGACCCTGTCCATAAAGGTATCGTCAGTCTGTCCGTCCTGATAATTCTCATAATCATCGCCGATCAGCACGGGACCGTCGGGATAGCGCGGATCATTCGGGTCATAATTCGGATCACGGTTAGGATCATCATTCGGATCGAGATTCGGATCATAGCCGTTGCCCTGACCCTCAAACGCCGCCATGTTATATACCTTGGTCTGATCGATCTGATCAGGCTCATATACCCGGGTGGCGTCGCCATCGTCCGGGATCCGGCGGTCGGAGTAGGAGTAGAGCTCTTCATCCTCAGGTCGTGCGTGACGCGGTGCAGGCGCATCGATGGGAGCGCCGCAAAAGCTGCAGTGGTTTGCGCCGTCGGGAAGGGGTTTTCCGCAATGTTGACAGAACATCGTATCATCCTTTCATCAATCTTAAATCAGTTGAGATTGCCACGGCTCTTACGAACCTCGCAATGACATAGGTTGAGATCGGGCGCGTGCGCCCTTTTCTTTCGCAATGACAGTAGTTACGCCTGCGGCGTTTCTCTTTGCGTATATTATATACGATCCGCGTGAAAAGTCAAACGTCAAACTGCACAAGAATCACTCACAAGGCACCGCTTCAATTACGGTGATGGTGCGATCATCCGCTTGGAATCGCACATCATAGCCGCCGTAGACAAAGCCGTACACGCGGTCGGGGTCATGCTGATAGCCGGGTCGGGGATCGAAGGACAGCACCTCCCTGAGCGTTTTGAGCTGTTCCTCGCTGAACAGTTCGGCGACGTCGCTGGGGATCGTGACCTCCATGATCTGCTGATGCTCGGGGCCGTAATCGCCTGTCGCGGCGTCGGGCACGCTGTCGGCATACGGCAGATAGGGCTTGATGTCCAATATCGCGGTGCCGTCCATCAGATCGGCGCCTGCCACCGTGAGGACAAGCCCCTGATCGGCGGTCATCTCGGTGCGCAGCAGCTTGACGCAGGTCAATCCGATGGGGTTCGGACGGTTGGGTGAGCGTGTCGCGAACACGCCCATGCGCTTGTTGCCGCCGAGCTTGGGCGGTCGTACGGTAGGCGACCACGCCCCGGCGTTCCCGGATGAGGATTTCTCAATCGAAGCGCGCTTCCCCATTGGCTCAAAGCACCAGATCAACCACAGACAGTCAAATTCCTCGATTCCGCGAAAGGCGTCGGGATTCCTATATTCCTTTTCCATGATGATCCGCGAGATCAGATGCTCGGAGAGTCCGCTCTGGCGCGGCAGACCGAACTTGGTCGGGAAATCGTTGTGTAGATACGCGATCGGTTGGTATTCCATTATTACACCTCAATATGGTTGATATAGCGTTACAGAGGGGTTGTAGGGTACGGCGCTTGCGACGTACCGCAGTTATAGAAACGACAGGTTTTACAGCACCACCACATCATAGCGGATCGCCTTGCCCTTGACGGTATAGCTCGGCTTTTTGTCGGCGAGCAGGGCGCCGTTGAGCGGCCGCTTGATGATGATCTTCTTCGGATGCAGCGCCGCGGCGGCATCATACAGCTCCCTCTCATTCGCGCAGGGCTGTTCGAGCTTTTGGATCAGCTGGAGCTTCTTATGGATCAAGCCGCTCTTTTTGCGCGGCGGAAACATCGGGTCGAGGTAAACGATCTCGGGCGTCACCCCGAGCCGCGGCATCAGCGCGATGCTGTCGCCCTCGCTCAGGTGCATCCTGCCGACGATCCCGCGCAGGCGTTCATCCTCTCCGGCGCGGCGCAAGGCGTCTTGCAGCAGCGCGGCGATGACAGCGTCCTGCTCAAAGAGATATACCTCGTAGCCTGCGGCGGCAAGCAAAAAGCTGTCCTCCCCCATCCCTGCGGCAGCGTCGACCGCTACGGGATGTTCGGCTTTCGTCTTTGCGAGCTTGACGAGCATTTCGTGATGGAGCCGCCCCTTGGTCACGCGGTTGAGCATACGGGAAAAGTCGCCCTGATAGCGCATACCGTATCCGGCCAGCGACAGTCCCGTGCCGTCGAGCACGAGGGTGAGCTCCCCCATGCCGTCCGCGATCGGCACACCGAGCTGCCGCGACAGCTGTTCTGCCGCTTCACGGTCGCCGTTTTCATCTGAATATATCGTTATCATGTTCCAATCATTCATCCTATTGATTCGGTTGAGAATTACCCTGTCCTCTCAGCTTGGTGAAAAGACAGGGCATTTGTTATGATTCCATATTCAAAAGTAAGGGTTTTAAGCGTTCTCGACAATATAGCGCACGATCTTGGCACAGCGCTGCGCCGCCTGTTCCTCAAAGACCTTGTACTCGACGAACTCGGTCTCGTCGGGCTTGTCGGAGATCGCACGGATGATGACAAAGGGTATGTCGTTCAGATAGCATGTCTGCGCGATCGCGGCGCCCTCCATCTCACAGCACATACCGCCGAAATCGGAGATGATCTTTTCCTTTTGCTCTTTCTTGGAGATAAACTGGTCGCCCGAGCAAACTCTGCCCTCAAACACATGGATATCGGGCGCGGCGGTTTTGACCGCCTCGACAGTCATCTTGCGCATGGCCTCATCCGCCTCAAAAGCCACCTTGCCGGTATAAGGGATCTCACCCTTCTTGAAGCCGATCGCCTCGACGTCATAGTCATGCTGTACCGCATCGGTGGATACCACGATATCGCCGATATCGATCTTGTTGTCCAGCGATCCTGCGACGCCGGTGTTGACGATCCTGGTGCAGCCGAATGCGTTGATCAGGGTGTGCGCGCAGATGCCGGCATTGACCTTGCCCATACCGCACTTGACGATGACGACCTCCTTGTCACCGATCTTACCCTTGCAGAACTCCATCTCGGCGATCTTCATCGTCTCAGAGATATTGGCGGATTCCTTGAGTGAATTGACCTCGACGTCCATCGCGCCGATGATACCGATGATCTCCTTCTTCTCATCCTTTTTGGTCTGATTGCACCCGACCAGCGACGCGCTCATCAATATCGCCATTGCGCCGATTACGGCGATGAATTTTTTTTTCAAATCCAACATCCTCACTTTTTGTGTATTTTTTTATTTCGAAATCGGTTTGCCGATATTATCGTTTGAAGGCATATTGGCAAGCCACCTTTGGATACTCGTCGCGTCGAGGATCGTGATGGATTTGTCCTCATTCGCATCGGCTATGGCTTCGTGAATAGCAAATGTCGGAATACCCGTCATATAACGCTGAATACAGGTCACGTCAAGGACAGTCACCTTCCCGTCACCGTCAACATCACCGAGGATATTGGATTCAGGCGCTTGAGCCATATTCGTCAGCAGATAGAGCTGACCGCCGTAGAACGGGTTACAGGTGCCGAAATACAAGCCTTCTTCTGTTTCGAGGAAAGCAGGGCAACCGTAGTTATACTTGTCGCCGAAGCCGTTTCGGGTGATGACCTCAAACGTTTCACCACCGTCAGAGGTACGGTACATATCAAAGCCCCATTCATCGTTCATGACAGCGTTATTGATATACGCGTACATCTCCAAACCCTTCCAGTCAACAGAGTTGTAGATTTCCTCAAGCTTTGTCCGAATAAGATCGATATTGTCTTTGAGCAGATTTGTGAACATACTCTCAAGCTCGGTTTTGAACTTATCTGAATCGAACTCAAACGACCATACGTATCCATCCGTGGGAATATCGCCGTTGAAGAAGGCATCCAGCTCGGCGATCTCTTCCTCGGTAAGGACGTCGGAGAGGAACGAAAAATCGACGTTGTAAGCTCCCACGCCTGTTGTCGCAATATTGTTCTCGCGGGAGTCGATGATCTCTTCCGCCATCTCGCCGACCAATTTTTGGTCGAGCTGTTCCTTTATCTGAGTCAGCAGTTCATCGACCGCCGTCTCAAGACCGGCATATTTCATGAGATCCTCATATGTCGCCTCGGTGATCGTCGCCTCGGGATCAAAGTTCTCAAGCAGTGCCTTGAGCTCCTCCAGCTTGCTCTTCAGCTTCTCAATCAATTCATTTCCCTTGGACTTAGCGAGCAGCGCAAGCAGATCGTTGATGTAGCCGAGCTTTTGCTGACGCTCCTCCTTTGTCATCGAGAAAAAGCTGCCGTTGGTCAGCTGCGTCAGATAGTTGTAGAAGATACCGGCGTCCATCGTGGCGACGTACAGGTCGCCGTCATACGCACCCAGGCGCCATACATATTCGTTCGTGGTACCTTCCATCATCTTGGTAAAGGCAGTCAGCTCCTCAAATTTGCCGGTCTCGTCGTTGAGCTTCCATACCTTCTGCGGATTATGAAGCGAATCATAAAGATAGAAGAGATACTCACTCGCCTTGACGTCCTGACCGGCAACCTGCTGCAGCATACCCGCGAAAGCGGACGCCTCGCCGCCGAAGCTGTGGTCAAAGTTATAAGCATACAGCTCGCCGTTGAACTCATACACAGAGCCGATCAGAGAGCGCATGGTGCCGGGCTCGCCGCCCTCGACATCACTCAGTCCCGGATTATTGACGCCGTTAGTCGTACCTGCGACCTCCGTCCAGATCCAGCCATACTCGTTCGCACCCTCACCTTCCCCGGCAGGTCTTCCCTTGTAGATGACAAAGCCGTTGTGGGTCGGAGCGGTCGCGTAGATATAACCGTTATGATTGGCAAGCTCCCAGATCGGAGCGCCTGCCCAGCTGGTATGGATCGGATCATACGCGGTATTGCCGAAATCTCTGAAATCAGCTACACGCTCCCAAACGGTATCATCCTCGTTACTCTTGCGCAGAACCGCCATCTTTGCGACGGGAGCGGTCTCTCCCTCTGCGATGGGAGTGCGATCATCGGCTCCTGCAAAGAATAAATGATCGTCATAAACGCAGTTCGCGCGCAAAGATACAGAACCCATTGTTTCGAAAACCTTAGTGAAGTTACCATCGGTATCCAGCTTGAGGATATACTGTGGGTTTGTCGGAACAGCAGAATAGGAACCGAAGTATACATTATCACCGAAAGTGACCGCCATGCGGAAATAGTCGCCTGTGTCAGCTGTATAGATGACGTCAAATTGACCGGTTTTACGGTTATAGCGGATAATGTTCGCTCCCTCGTTCGCGTCGTTGCGCGGAATGTCGCCGTTGGTAACAACATCGATCATCGACCAGAAGGTATCGAGCGAGATACCTGCCTTTGCGAACTCACCGCCGTACATATTGACCAGAGCGCTCGCAATGTTGCGTGTTGTGGCAACATAAATATCGTCGCCGCGCATCGCCAAACGCCATGTGTAGCTGTTCTCACGGTCTCCTCCCTCGATCAGACCGTCGACTTCACGTTCGCCGCGATCGGGGTTTGATATCTTTTGTACCGTGTAGGGCTTATTTCCGAGACTGTTGCCCACAGCCGGGTTGTCGCCGGAAGCTCCGTTGTTTTGCGGCTCTCTCGCCTCGGCAAAGGAAGTCACACAGCAAACACTGCATAACATAGCGACTGCAAGGATCAAGCTGAGAATACGTTTCATACAATTTCCTCCTCATAATGGGATAAAATGTTACTTGCCGATAATATCTTCCAAAACAAGAAGATATTATTTATATTATAGCATATCAAGCCAAATCTTAATTCCTATTAAGAATAATACTCGGTTTACTGCAGGATATCATTAATAGCTTTTTCAGCTGATGTCACATTAAATTCTCAATGAGTGCGTATAGCAATCATCGGAAAATCATCCTCATTAAACTGCTTATTCAGCCTGCTTGGGAGTAATCTCATAGGTATCGCGGTGAATCTCGATATCATAACGCTTCTCTGTGCCGTCGGGCGCTTTCAATACGACCTCTGCCTGACCGGCCTTGCGCAGTTCCGCGTGTACCAGATAGGATTCGATCGCCTCCTCATAGCGGATCGACAGCGTACCGTAGGACGGATCGGTAAAGCTCGCCTGATAGGTATCATCAAAGACAGCGCCCTGCTCACTGTCGCTGACCAAGATATCCGTGCTGTAGACAGGCGGCTGTATGATCGTCCAGATCGTCAGCGCAATAATCATCACCGCGCTGATGACCACGCCGGCAATACGGACGCGCTTCTCGCTGAAGATGGCGACGGGGTAGATCAGCATGGTCGCCGCGCAGAAGATCGCGGAATACAAATGGCGCGGGAACGAAAAGAACGTCTGTCCGAGATAGCCCCCGTAGTGACCGGCGAGCAGCACGAGCATCGGCATAAGGATCAGCAATCCCCACCATTTATTCTTCTTCATGTAATAGCCGACAAAGCCCATCGGGAAGGTCAGGATCGTCCAGAGGATCCAGTTGCGGTAATACGCCATGATCGACCATCCGAGGAACGGCACCTCAACCAGATAGATCAGCGGCTGGCTGATCAAAAAGAACACAAAGCATTTCAATGCAGAATCAAGATTGCTTTTCGCGTTCATAATGATCAAAACACCGCACAGGATCCAGCGATCAAAGAAGATCGCGGGGTCGGTCAGAGAGGTATCATGCAAAAACGGCACCTGATTGATCAAGCCCGTATACACGCCCGCGATCACCGCGAAGAGGATCAGCTTCCACCATGTCATGTTCAGCCCGCCGAACAGCTTTTTCCATACTTTCATCAAATCACCTTGCTACTCGTTTTTGTTTCCGGTATTGATTGTAGCATAATTTCAAGCGAGTTGCAAGGCAGGGTGAGGTTTTATGGGGGGCGCCTTCGATTCCCACCATCTCCTCTACTTATAATGATTTAGCCCGAGGCATACCTTAACGGTATACCTCGGGCTAAAATCAATGGCAAAGGTGACGAGTAATGATACAATTCCGAAGGGCGGTCGGTGAGAAGCCAAAAATGGCTCCAAATTCACTCGTATCTCTCAGAATTCATTTACACACCTTTGCGTTCATTTTTTATGACACAGTTTGACCAATCTGATAATCTGTTTTCAAATCGGCAAGATACCGCTGAATACAGGTCACGTCCAAAAGCTCTAAATCGCCGCTGCCGTCGACATCACCGCGCATAAGCTCCTTTTTTGTGAACGGTGTTTCGATCTGCGCGATACACCTCTGAATGAATGTCGCGTCGACCGATTCGATTTCGCCGTTGCCGTTCGCGTCGCCGAGGATGTAGGGCTTTTCGGGTTCGTCGCCGAGGGGAATAAAAGTGAACCCGTAGCTGTCGGCGTAGGTCTCGGCGGCGCTGCCCTTGAAACCGAAGATCGTAAAGTCGGGGCTCGGCAACAACTGGGAGTAGTAGGTCGAGGAGCGGTAGAAGCCGAAAGCGTAGCTGTCGATTTTCGTGACGGAGGCCGGGATAGTGACACTTTTCAGTGAAGAACAGCCGAGAAACGCATAGTATGCGATCGTTGTAACGGAATCGGGGATCGTGATATCGGTCAAAGCGGAGCAGCCTTCAAATGCGTAAGGAAAAATCGTCTTGACAGACGCGGGGAGCTTGACGCTCGTTAAGGAACTGCAATCCTTGAATGTATAATAATTGATAATTGTGACGCCGTCGGGGATGTCAATACTCGTTAATGAGCTGCAATTCATAAATGCGTTATCATAGATCATGCTGACGGAATCGGGGAGAGTGACGCTCGTCAGAGCGCTGCAGTCACAGAACGTGTACTTATGGATTTCTTTAACAGAATCCGGGACGGTGACGCTCTTCACGGAGGTACAGCCGTAAAACGCACCGGCGGATATCTTCGTAACGGAGTCGGGGATCACCAGGTCGGTGATCGGTTCATCGCCGAGGAATAGATTATGTGCATAACAAAGCGGATTACAAGAGTTTTGAGGAAACTCGATGCCGCACCAGGCGCCCACATCGCTGATTGAAATACGCTTCAGCGAGGTGCAGTCATTGAACCCACCGCCGATATATCCGACGGATCGGCCGATCGTGACGCTTTCCAGAGCGGTGCAGCCGTAAAACGAACCATCATGGATGGCCCTAACAGAATCACCGATCACCGCGCTTTTGAGAGAAGTGCAGCGGGAAAATACGCTGTAGCCGAGGGACGTGACAGAATCCGGAACGGTTACGTGAATCAAAGATTCGCATCTGGAAAAAGCCCCGTCCGCTACGCCCAGCGTTCCGTCCGCGATATTTACTTCGGCAGGACAGGCGCCTTTGACCCCATAAACGTTTTTTCCGATATAGACCACACCTTCGGGCTGACTGTCGTACCAGGCGGTATCGGAAAAAACTCCGTATTCGAGCATCGTCACAGAATCGGGGATGTTGATCTTTGCCAGCGCCGTGCAGCCGGCAAACGCCCCTCCGCCGATCGAGGTGACCGTGCCGGCTATGCTGACGGCGGTCAATTCATCGCACAGATAAAACGCGTACTGACCGATATGGGTAACGCCTTTTTTTATGACGACCTTTTTGATGAGGTAATATCTCCAAGGGGGTAAATTCTCTTCGGAATACGGCGTTTCATCGTCGATCTCCTGCCAGCTGTCAACATAGTCGTACATTCTTCCCTTGCCGGAGATCGTCAGGACGCAGGAGTCGGGATCATAAGACCAGTTGCAATTTCCGGTGCTGCCGCTTGTCGCGCCTGTTTCCGACGAATTATTCGCTTCAGCCGCAAGTGCCGTCATTGGAAGAGCCGAGAACAGCAGGAGCATTACGAGGATGAGGGATAAGAATCGGTTGAGATTGCCACAGCTCTTGCGAGCTTCGCAATGACGATTGGTATTCTTCATAAGATTGCCTCCTTGTCTTATCTAATATCACAGCCGATAATAACTATTAACTCATAATAACTATATCATACCCTCCTGCGGATTTCAAGATGCAGGTGTGAGGATGCATCAGTCTTCATTTCATGTTATCATATCTCATAAAAAAGATACATCTCACCGACCACCCTTTCATCTCACCGACCGCCCTTACATTTCACCGACCGGTCTAGCTTCTCACCGACCGAATCAGGCATAACTCAAGACAAAAAAAGAACGCTCTGACTACCGATTTTTGACCCATTTTTCGATAGTTGGAGCGTCGTTCGCTTTTGTTGAGCTTAATGTAAAAAATGGCATATCTAAGACAAAAACAATGCCACTGATTGTATCAACGGCATTGTTCAGGATTGGTGGAGATGGTGTATGCTTTATCTTTCGGTAAATACTGCCTCGCCTTCGGAGCGACACCTTCTGTCAGAAGTTGCGCCTACGCTCTCGTTAAAAACGCCATGCTATGGCGTTTTTGTCTGCGGATTGCGCTGACGCTTAATCCTTGACACACTCGCCTTCGATTCCCACCATCTCCACTGTTCGGTCAAATGATAGAGGCGTGGGGTATCTCGATGATACCCCACGCCTCTATCAATGGTGGAGATGGTGTATGCTTTATCTTTCGGTAAATACTGCCTCGCCTTCGGAGCGACACCTTCTGTCAGAAGTTGCGCCTACGCTCTCCCTAGAATTAGTCCGCCGGACTAATTCTACCTGCGCGTCGTCGCTGACGCTTGACGCTTGACACACTCGCCTTCGATCCCCACCATCTCCACTACTTATAATGATTTAGCCCGAGGCATACCTTAACGGTATACCTCGGGCTAAAATCAATGGTGGAGATGGTGGGAATCGAACCCACGTCCGAAAACAGTTCCACAAGGTTTTCTCCGAGTGCAGTTATTGGTTTAGGATTCCCCCGACACAGCGCCCAATAACAGGCTATGCGCTTCGGTAGCCTTTGATGTGTGACAGCTTAAAGGCGTGGGCTGTTCACAGAAACCGCTGTCGACGCCTTGTCCCGGGGCGCGGTACTCCCGGGCAGACGAGCTGCATTAAGCAGCTAAAGCAACTTTATTGTTGTCGTTTGTTTTTAAGTTGAGGCTTTTAAAGCGGCGCCTCACCGCTACTCGCTTACCAAGCTTCTCCGTCCCCGTCGAAACCTTTACATCCCCGTCTATAAAATTGAAAGTTGAAAGTTGAAAATGGAAAGTTATTTTTTGCTCGACTTCAAGTCCATTGAAAATTGAAAGTTGAAAATGGAAAGTTATTCCTTGCTCGACTTCAAGTCCATTGATAATTGAAAGTTGAAAATGGAAAAGTTATTTCTTGCTCGACTTCAAGTCCATTGAAAATTGAAAGTTGAAAATGGAAAGTTATTCTTTGCTTGACTTCAATATCGAGGTCAGAATCTTTTCATTCTCAACACAATCATTCAGAATAGATTCTGTTTCTGCTTCCGTCAAATAATCAGTTGCTTTCAGTAATCTGATCCAATACTTTGTTTCCTTTGCCTCTTTCAACGCAATGGATATTTTTGAAATGAAATCCGCTTTGCTTTGTGCTTGTTGCGCTTCGGCAACATTTGCGCCGATACTGGTACCGGCTTTCAAGAGTTGCTTAGAAAGAATGAATTCTTTTTTAGTATTGCATAAATACTGATAGAGCTTAACGATCCTAACCGCAAAATCAAAGCTTTTTCTTTCAATAATACTACGATTCTCCAATTTTCCACTTTCCATTTTCAATTGTCAACTAAGAGATCGCTATACGATCTCTTACCTGTTCTGCTCTTTCATCGCTCTGTCAATGTCGCGCTTGGCGCTCTTTTTGGCGGCGTCCTCGCGCTTGTCATAGAGCTTTTTGCCCTTGCAGAGTCCGAGCTCTAATTTGACGACACTGCCCTTGAAATACGCCGAGAGGGGGATCAGCGACAAGCCCTGCTGCTGCAACGTGCCGAAGAGCTTATTGATCTCACGCTTGTGCATGAGGAGCTTTCTCACGCGCACGGGATCCTTGCTCCAGATATTGCCGTGCTCATAGGGGCTGATGTGCATTGCGTTGACGAAGAGCTCGCCCTTCACGATACTGCACCAGCTGTCCTTGAGGTTGCACCTGCCCTGTCGCAGGGATTTGACCTCGGTACCGGCGAGCTCAATGCCTGCCTCGTACTTTTCGAGGATGAAATAGTCGTGATACGCCTTTTTATTATTGGCGATGATCTTGATATTATCCATCACAGCTCACTCCTGCCCTCGAGCGCTCTGGCGAGGGTCACGTCGTCGGCGTATTCCAGATCGCCGCCCACGGGGATGCCGTAGGCAAGGCGCGTGATCCGTATACCCAGCGGTTTTAAGAGTCTTGAGAGATACATGGCGGTCGCCTCACCCTCTACGGTAGGGTTGGTCGCCATGATGACCTCGCTCACCTCGCCGTTATTCAGCCGCGAGAGCAGCTCCTTGATACACAGCTGGTCGGGTCCGATACCGCTCAGCGGAGAGATCACGCCGTGCAGCACATGATAGGTGCCCTTATACTCGCCCGTGCCCTCGATCGCGATCGCGTCGCGCGGCGTTTCCACCACGCAGATCACGCTCTTGTCACGCGCTTCATCGCGGCAGATCGGGCATTTTTCTTTATCAGAAAAATTACAGCAGATCTCACAGCGGCGAATGGTCTTGTGCGCCTGTAAAATGGCGTCGGAAAACTCCTTTGCCCTCTCCTCAGACATATTCAGCACAAAGTACGCCAGTCGCTGCGCCGTCTTGCTGCCGATACCGGGCAGGCGCTCGAACTGCTCGACGAGCCGTTGCAGCGGCGCTACATGATATGCCATCAGAACAAGCCGCCCAGTCCGCCGAGATTCATTCCGCCGGAAATACTGTTCATGGTCTCTTCCTTATCGGTATTGGCGTTGCGGATCGCCTCGTTGACCGCGGCGGTCACGAGATCCTGCAGCATTTCGATATCGTCGGGATCAACGACGTCGGGCGAGATCTCCATCTTCTTGATCTCGAGCGCGCCGGAGACGGTGACGGTCACCATGCCGCCGCCCGAGGACGCGGTGTATTCCTTTGCGTTCAGCTCCTCGGTAGCCGCCTCCATCTGATCCTGCATCTTCTGCGCCTGACGCGCGAGCTGCTGGAGATTCCCGGCGCCGCCACCGCCGTAGCCCTGGGGTAATCTTGCTTTCATATTGATCTTCCTTTCGGTATGAATTGGCTCCCTTAATCTCTCGTCTCGCTGTGACGCTCCAAAGCCTTCCCCTCGGGGGGAAGGTGCTGAGCGGACTGTGTCCGTGCGAAGCGGATGAGGGGATAACTGTTCCGCCTGCACTTGGATTCAAAGAGAATACAGGGTTATATATTATGATTAGAAACAGCCTCATTGCGTCATGGATCATACAGAAAGGCTGTCCCCTCATCCGTCACCGCCAACAGAGTTGACGGCGACACCTTCCCCCCGAGGGGAAGGCTTTATCATTCCTCCGTCACGTTGACGCCGGAGGATTTGAGTCGGTTGATAAAGCTGTCGAGCACGTCATCCTTGCTCACCTTTTTTTCGGGGAGCTTATACGGTCCGAGCTTATAGACCTTGCCGGTGATCTCCTGCACCGCCTTGCGGATCTCTTCACGCTGGGCGGATTTTTTGAGGAGCTCAAAGGCGATCTCGTGATTGGTCTCGATCAGGAGATACTCGCCGCTGACGTAGGCGTTGGTATCCTCAAACGCGGCGGCGATCGCGCGCGAATAATGCCTCAGATTTGACACGACGTCCTGCCACATCTCGAAGGGCTTCGCATTGTAATACAGCGCCTCCATGTCGACCTTCTGTCGCGGCGCCGCCGCAGGCTGAGCAGGTTCATTCTGCACAGGCTCGGGAGCCGGTACGGGCGGAGCAGGCTGAGGATCGGGTGCAGGGTTCACAGGCTTTTGCTCGGGCTCAGGCTGAGGAACGGGCGCCTCTTCCCTACTCTCCTTCGGCTGAACCGGTTCGGGTTCTGCGATCGGTTCGGGTTCTTTAGCCGAATCAGTCTGTACGGGAGTGGGATCCGCTTGAACGGGTACAGTCGTAGTTTGCACGGGCGTCGGCGTTGCCGGCGCCGGAGAAACACCCGTGGGTGAGGCGCTGTTTTGCAACAGCTTGACCGCCTTTTCCAGCGCGGTGACGCGCTTGAAAAGCGCCTCATCCGTCTGATCCAGTTCGGGAGCGCAGAGCTTGACGAGCGCCATCTCCAGCTCCGTGCGCGGCGATACGCTGTCGCGCATGGCGGAGCGAGCCCGTGCCAGCACATCCATATCATAGAGGATATCGGGCAGCGAGAGATATGCCGCCTCGGCGACTGCCGCGTCGAACTCACGGTCGCTCATCACGACCAGCTCACGCGGCTTGCTGACTGTTTTGATCAGCATCAGCGAGCGGAAGTGGCTTTGCAGCTCCTCGCACAGAGAAGCCATATCCTTGCTGTCCTTATACAAAGCGTCGATGATCTCGAGCGCGCGTTTGACGTTTTTGTTGATGGTGCAGTTAGCGATCTCAAAGAGCTGCCCCTGCGCCGCCAGACCTGCCGCCGCACGAACAACCTCGGCGGTAACGTCCGACGAAATGCCGATACAGCGGTCGAGAAGCGAGATCGCGTCACGCATCGCGCCGTCGGCGATCACGGCGATCAAAAGCGCCGCTTCATCACTCAGGCTGATGTTCTCCTTATCGGCGATCTCATGCAGCCGCGCGGAGATATCGGCAGGGCTGATACGGTGAAAATCGAAGCGCTGGCATCGCGAAAGGATGGTCTCGGGAATCTTGTTGACCTCGGTAGTCGCGAGGATAAACACCACGTGCGCAGGCGGTTCCTCCAATGTTTTTAACAGCGCATTCCACGCGTCACGCGAGAGCATATGCACCTCGTCGATGATATAGACGCGGTATTTGGCGCGCGCGGGCGCAAAGGCGACCTCGTCGATAATGGCGCGGATATCGTCGATACCGCGGTTGGAGGCGGCGTCCATCTCCACCACGTCGAGGATCTCGCCGCTGTCGATGCCGATACAGTTGGCACACGCGCCGCAGGGATCGCCGTCGCGCGGATCGAGACAGTTGACCGCCTTGGAGAGGATCTTGGCGCAGGTGGTCTTGCCCGTACCGCGTGAGCCGGTGAACAGATAGGCGTGATGGACGCGGTTCAGGCGCAGTTCATTACGCAGGGTCTGTGTCACATGATCCTGTCCGTAGACGTCGTCAAACGACTTGGGACGGTATTTGCGATATAAAACCTGATATGCCATGACAGCTCACCTCTCCTTTATGGTAAGATTCTGATGATTCTCCCTTTGGTCGATCAATTCCTGTCAACCCTTTGGCTGTTCGGGATAACAGATTGACCAAGGATTGAAACTTGTGTTGCGGTTAGGGCGATCAGGCTTTAGCCGCTCTTTTGCTCTTGATCTTATCGGCGCAGACGCTGATCAGGATCGATACGGCAATACTGACTACCGCCAAAACAATGCTGATCGCCAGCTGCTCGCCCGTGACGTTTTTCGGATCATATCTCATCGAGAAGCCCGTAAACATACAGATGATCCACGCGACAAACACATGATACATATACAGGTAGATGGAATGGGAGCCGAGGTACGCCGGCTTATCGACCTTCACACCGCGGTCTTCGATCTGCTTGCAGACCAAAGAAACGCCGTAGGTTCCGATACAGCCGAGCAAAAATACCACTACCATCATTAATGGCTCCGGTTTATCAAACTCACCGCGGAACATTTTCGCGCCGAGTGCAAAGTAAGCCGCTATGCCGATCGGCACGACAGCGGTCACGATCCCCGTCACCCATGCGGCGGCGCCTGACAATTTGTCAAAGATATTCACGCTTCGCGCGATCTGTCCGAGAAGAATGATCGCCGTCCAGTAAGGGATCAGCTGAAGATTGTAAGGGAGGCTGATCTCAAAAAATCGCAGCACGCCTGTTGCGGCAAGCAATACGACGATGGTGATGATCTGAGATACAACGGATTTGCTGACCTTCTGAACCAGGAGGATAAACAGAATACTTGCGATAAACATGGCGGGAAGGAACCAGAAATCGGCAAGGAAGGGATAATTCTTTCCGAGAGAATGATACTCCCAGCCAAACCAATCCTGTATCACTCTGTTCCAAATAGAGCCGGCAAAAAAGTTTCTCAGGCAGCACAGCGCGTCCATGATCGTCTCTTTCCCCTTGAGGATCAGAACGGCGCTGCCGACAAACCAGAACGAGATCGAATAGGTGAAAAATGGAACTAAAAGTGATTTTGCACGGGCGATAATGCTGTCTTTCATACTTGTTTTTCCCGGTTTATAAAAATAGCCGGAATAAAAGAAGAAAGAAAAGAACAAAACACAAGACATTCCCGCAAAAATGCTTCTGAGTACGCCGGGAGCAATAATGTGATATGCGGCAATACTCAAGATTGCCAGACCTTTTACCATATCAACATATTTCACTCTTTTTTTCGTCATTGGTAACCTCTTGTTTTAATACCGGATTTCATTGTATGAAGACACTGATTATCGAGGATGGTTTTCGCAATATGAGGCGACAACAACGAAGCATTGCTGAAAGAAGACCGATAAGAATGTCCGGTTCATATTGAAAAACAGTAAAGGATCATTCCGCCGCAACAGCAAATCGATATAGAAAACGCAAGCCGCAGCCATAGTGGCTGAAGATGTTGATAAGTGAACGACAGACTTACTGCATCGCATCCCCGAGAACACTTAATGCTGCTCGCTTCCGCGCCTGACATGATTCATGACCGGGAATCGTACAGGGCCTGTCGCTCGCTTATCCACACCGTGGACGGCTTGCGAACAGTGATATTATAACATATCGATATCATAAAAGCAAGTGTTTCTTTTCGGGAGGCTCCGACAATGAACGGTTAGCGATTTGATCAAATACATTGCATTCTTTTATTCAAAGTATCAAACAAATGACAACGCCATACCCCTGCCACAACACAAAATCATATTCCATTGGAAAAGTTGCATACTTTTATGCAACTCCATAAGGAAGTCGTCATAAAACCATGCAACTTT
>CAMJJL010000032.1 GCA_946406145.1 uncultured Clostridia bacterium
GCGAGATCGCCGAGATCGCCAAGATGGACAGAAAGAACTACTGCTATCCCGATCTGCCCAAGGCGTATCAGATCAGCCAGTATGACAAGCCGCTGTGCGAGCACGGTTATATTGCGCTTTCCAATGGAAGAAAGATAAGAATACTTCGTATTCATATCGAGGAGGACGCCGGTAAGCTGATCCACAATCACGGCGATACTTATGTCGACTACAACCGCGGCGGCGTACCGCTGATTGAGATCGTCACCGAGCCCGATTTTCGCAGTATCGATGAGGCGAAGGAGTATGTCGAAAAGCTCCAGCAGACCATGCGCTATATCGGGATCTCCGACTGCCGTATGCAGGAGGGCTCCATGCGCTGTGACGTCAATATCTCCGTGCGTCCTGAGGGCAGTGAAAAGCTCGGTACCCGTACCGAAATCAAGAACATGAACTCCATCACCAATATCGCAAAGGCGATGGAATATGAATATGAGCGTCAGGTCGATCTGATCGAGAGCGGCGGCGAGGTCGTGCAGGAGACTCTTCGCTATGATGACGCGACCGGTACCACCTCCTCCATGAGATCGAAGGAGGACGCGCATGACTATCGCTATTTCCGCGAGCCTGATCTGGTCACGATCAACGTACCGCGTGAGAGAGTGAAAGAAATCGAGGCGCGCTTGCCGGAGCTGCCTGACAAGAAATTCGCGCGCTATACCGAGGAGTACGGCATCCCCGAAAAGGACGCGGCGCAGCTGACCAAATACCGCAGCATTTCCGATTATTTTGACAAAGCGAGCGAGGGGCTCAAATCCCCCAAGACCGCGTCGAACTTCATCATCGGTCAGATTTTCCGCAGATTGGAGACGGAAGCGGATAAAGAGGCGCTGGATATCAAGACCTCCGCCGAACAGCTGGGTGAGCTGTGCAAGCTGCTCGAGAGCGGCAAGCTCAAGAACAATCTCGCGAAAAAAGCACTGGATCAGATGCTCGACAGCGGTAAGCCCGTAACGGAATTCGTCAGCGAATCCGATATGGCAGGACTGGATGACGCGACCCTGACCGAGTACTGCAGCAACGCGATCAACGCAATGAAGAACGCGGTCGAGGATTACAAGAACGGCAAGGAAAAGGCGCTGATGGCGGTGCTCGGTAATGTTATGAAGCAGAGCCGCGGCCGCGCCGACGCTCCGTCCGTCATCAAAAAGCTGAAGGAATTGATCGGATAATTCGGTTATAAACAACTTGTCATTGCGCGGATGAATAACTTTGTTCATCCGCGGCAATCTCAACGGATCATAATAAACTGGCGGGGTTGATCCCCGCCGATGCTTTATCTGTTATGCCCTAGGGCATAACAGGAGTCGAACTCAATTGCCGATAATGAGTGGATTTTTGTCTGATCGAGGAAAAACCGGAGTGAATTAACGGGTTCGCGAGGATTTAACAAAGAGCAGGCGGAAATCTGTCCGTCAAAACCGGGTACAGATTTGTTCTCGGTTGTCTGAGGAAAGGGGAGAGAGAATGAGCTCGACAATCGGACTCACAGTGATCGGCTTGCTTCCTGCCGTTTTACTGCTGATCTATATCTACAATAAGGATCGCATTGAGAAAGAGCCCAAGGGACTGCTGGTCGGACTGTTTTTCCTCGGCGTGGCGGCGATGATCCCGACGATGATCGTGGAAGCGCTGTTGTCCGTCATGAACAACGCGATTTTCTTTGGTAAGTATACCCTCCAATACCAGTATACTGTTGTCGACGGCAAAGTGTACCTTTATGAATTTGTCAACAACTTCTTCGGCATCGCGCTGGTGGAAGAGGGCTTCAAATGGCTCTTTATGCTTTTGATCACACGGAAAAGCAAGAGCTTCAACTGCCTGTTTGACGGTGTTGTGTACGCGGCGTTTGTGTCGCTGGGCTTTGCCGCGGCGGAGAATGTCATGTATGTTTTTATGGGCGGATTATCGACGGGAGCGATGCGTTTCTTCACCGCCGTACCGGCACACTGCGCCTTTTCTGTCGTGATGGGCACCTTCTACGGCAAATGGTTTGTCTGCCGCAATGCCGGCGTATTGGAGAAGCATCTATATCAGAATCGGGTCAGCATGACGGCGCCGAGGGGCTTCGGAGCAGGAAAATACCTGCTGTTGAGTCTCTTGATTCCCATGGCGATTCACGGCTTCTATGATTTCTGCTGCCAGTTCACGTCGGTTTCATGGATATACTGGTTCCTGCTGATCGTGCTGCTCGTTGTCCTGTATGTGATCTGCTTCTGCAATGTCAATATGCTGTCAAAAAAGGACGCGTACATCACCTATTTGTGCATGGAAAAGGTGCTTGAGCGTTATCCCTACTCTGACAATTATCTTTGCAGGATGCCCGAGCATGCCCTGTATTTTATGCCTGCGGTCATTCAGGCGTCGATCATGAGCTGCGAGGTGCATGGCGTCAAGCTCACGGCAAATCATCTGTATTACGCGCATCCCCTGCCTGTGGTGAGTACGCAGCCTGTACCTCAGCCTGTGTATCCCCAACCTACTCAATATGGTCAGCCGCCGATGCAGCCGCCTATGCAGTATGGTCAGCCGCCGGTGCAGCAGCCTGTACAATATACTCAACATACGCAGCAGCCACAGCCGGCGCCGTATGCTCAGCCGATACAGCAGCCACAGCCCACGGTGACCCGCCCGTATGCACAGCGGATGCAGAATGATCCTCCCGTTGTGAGCAGGAATCCGTATATCGGTCAGAATAATGGCGCTGTTGGAAGCTATCACCCCTACGGTGGAGCGCCGACACAGGCATCCGATCAAAGCCAAAATCCGTATATGACTCAGAGATAAAAATACCGCCTGCGGCGTTCCGCAGGCGGTCATTTCTTTATTCCGTGATTCGCTTTTTGACGTTCGCGTAGGTCTTGTCAAAGAATTGTTTCGCATTGACAATGAAGCGTGTGTGCTTGCCCTTGCCGATCAGCTTTTCATTGTCGTAGACTTCCACCTCGAACTCCAGCTTTCTGCCGTCAACGGCGGTCAGCGTGCTTCTGCACAGGATGGGAGCGCCGACGGGGGAGGAGGCGATGTGTTCGATATCGACCTTGGTGCCGACCGTGGTCATGTCCAGCTCCAGTGCGCTTTCCACCGACTGGGCACAACAGCCCTCGCATAGCGCGATCATCGCCGGAGTAGCGAATACGCGCAGGGAGCCGCTGCCCATCATCAATGCGGTGTTCGCGTTGGTGACGGCGACAGATTTCTCTCCCTTTATGCCTACAGTTAATTCAGTCATGATGTTACTCCTTTGGTAAGTGCTTTTCCGCCATAATTTCTGTAGCAAAAAGTATGGAGAATAGCATTCTCTGTTTGACGCGCCGTAGAAGAAGCGTTAGTTAATTGCAACTCTGCAAAAGGCGGAATAGAGACACGCGTGTCAAGGCACACGTACCTTATTCGTACTCGACGACGTTGACCCAGCGCTCGAGAAACTCCTGTTCCTCTTCCTTGCCCTTGACGCTCTGGGTGCAGGCGACAATGGGCATCCAGCGCTGTACATACTGCTTGGCGGTGTCGGTCTTTTGACAGAAGAGGTCAAGATACTTTTCCGCGACCTCGTCCATGCCCTTGAGGCAGAACAGCATATAGGTACGCGCGGCGTCAGCGGCGGCGTTGCCCTGGGTGACATGTGACCAGTCGAGGATATAATAGCTCTCGCCCGGAGTGATAATGATGTTGGACGGGGTGAAATCGCCGTGACAGATCTTCTTGTGATTCTTCATGCTGTCCAGACGGGTGTGCAGCTCATAGCGAGTGGTCGCGTCAAAGCGGCTGGCGCTGATCTTGCGGTTGAATTTGTCCTTGATCTTGTTGAGCAGGGGAGCTTCTTTGCTGAAGATCTCTTTCTGGATGTTGACGAAGAGGTCGAGGTACTCGTCGAGGTTGTCGGGATTCTCCTCCATCAGCTGAGCGAGCGTCTTGCCGGGGATATACTCGGTGCGGATCGCCCACTTGCCGTCGATCTTGCTGACCTCGAGGAGCTTGGGGACATTCAACCCTGTCTCTTCGATGCGCGCTTGATTCAGCGCTTCATTGAGGATATCCGCCTTGCTGTAATCGCTGTCGAATACCTTGAGGACGGTATCGCCGTCTTTATAGATGACCTTTTTGGATCGTTGTGCTAAAACTTCATATTTGGTTTCGCTCATGGTGAGCCTCCTTATCGTGATAGTCATTGCGAGAGATGAGTTATTTGTCATCCCGTGGCAATCTCAGCTGATTATACGTCTTTATGCTCGCCGTAGTAGGCGTTGAGATACATCTGCTTGATCTCGCTGATCAGCGGATAACGCGGATTCGCACCGGTGCACTGATCGTCAAACGCCTGCTCGCTCATCTCGTCGAGGGTGGCGAGGAAGGCTTCTTCATCCTTGACATAATCGCGGATGGTCGGCATGATACCGATCTCGGTCTTGAGAGCGGTGATCTTGTCAAGCAGACCGTTGAGTTTCTCGTTATCATCCGCGCCGTCAACGCCTAAGGCTTCGGCAACCTCAGCATATCTGCGCAGGGTATGCGGATGATCATACTGGGAGAAGGTGCCCATCTTGGTGGGCGCCTCCTTCGCGTTGAACATCAGCACCTCATTCATCATCAGGGCGTTCGCCACGCCGTGAGGAATGTGGTGGTAGGCGCCGAGCTTGTGCGCCATGGAGTGCATCACGCCGAGGAAGGCGTTGGCAAATGCCATACCTGCCATGGTAGCGGCGTTCGCCATCTTCTCACGCGCTTCTTTGTTCGGCACGCCGGTGACAGCGCTCTCATATGCCTTGGGCAGATATTCAAAGAGGACCTTGAGTGCTCCTATCGCCAGACTGTCGGTGTAGTCAGTCGCCATGATGGAGGCGTATGCCTCCAGCGCGTGGGATACCGCGTCGATACCGGATGCGGAGGTCAGACCCTTGGGAGCGTCCATCATCATGTCCGCGTCAACGATCGCCATGTCGGGCAGCAGCTCATAGTCCGCGAGCGGATACTTGATGCCGCTGTTCTCGTCGGTGATGACCGCGAACGGTGTGACCTCACTGCCTGTACCCGCGGAGGTGGGGATAGCGATGAAATACGCCTTGTCGCCCATATGCGGGAAGGTGTAGACGCGCTTGCGGATGTCCATGAAGCGCATCGCCATGTCCTCAAAATCGACCTCGGGATGCTCATACAGCACCCACATGATCTTAGCCGCGTCCATCGGAGAACCGCCGCCGACGGCGATGATGACGTCGGGCTTAAAGCTCTCCATCATCTTGGCGCCCATCTTGGCGCAGCCGAGGGTGGGATCGGGCGCGACCTCGCTGAAGGTGGTGTGCATGATGCCCATCTCGTCGAGCTTCTTCTCTACAGCCGCGGTGTAGCCGTTGGCATACAGGAAGCTGTCGGTGACGATGAACGCCTTCTTCTTATTCATAACGCTGCCCAGCTCGTCAAGCGCGACACTCAGACAGCCCTGTTTCATATAAACCTTCTCAGGTGCTCTGAACCAAAGCATGTTGTTCCTCCTCTTGGCTACGGTTTTGATGTTCAGCAGGTGCTTGACGCCGACGTTCTCATAGATCGAGTTGCCGCCCCATGAGCCGCAGCCTAATGTCAGTGAGGGCGCCAGACGGAAGTTGTAGATGTCGCCGATACCGCCGTGTGAGGAGGGGGTGTTAACCACAATACGGCAGGTCTTCATGCGCTCCATGAACTCATCGAGTACATCCTTACGGGTCAGCTCATTGATGTAGATAGAGGAGGTGTGACCGTAGCCGCCGTCCGTGATCAGCCGTTCGGCGTTGTCAAATGCCTCTTCGATGGTGTCATATTTATACATCGCCAGCACAGGGGAGAGCTTCTCATGCGCGAATTCCTCGCTCAGATCCACGCTCTGCACCTCGCCGATGAGGATCTTGCTGTTCTCGGGAATGTCCACACCGCTGAGCTTGGCGATCTTGTAGGCGCTCTGACCGACGATCTTTGCGTTCAGAGAGCCGTTGATGATGATGGTCTTGCGCACCTTGTCCAGCTCGTCAGGCTTGAGGAAATAACAGCCGCGATACAAAAACTCCTGTCTGACCTGCTCGTAGATCGAGGACGGTACGTGCACGCTCTGTTCAGAGGCGCAGATCATACCGTTATCGAAGGTCTTGGAGTGGATGATGGAGTTGACCGCGAGGACAATATCCGCGCTCTCATCGATGATGGCAGGGGTGTTGCCTGCGCCGACGCCCAGAGCGGGCTTGCCGGACGAATACGCCGCCTTGACCATGCCGGGACCGCCTGTCGCGAGAATGATGTCAGCCTCCTTCATCAGGGTGTTGGTCATATCCAGCGAGGGGACGTCGATCCATGCGATGATGTCCTCCGGAGCGCCTGCCTTGACAGCCGCGTCCAGGACGATCTTCGCCGCGTCGATCGTGCTCTTCTTCGCACGGGGATGCGGAGAGATGATGATACCGTTGCGTGTTTTGAGCGAGATCAGGCACTTGAAGATCGCGGTCGAGGTCGGATTGGTGGTCGGGATGACCGCCGCGACGACGCCGATGGGTTCTGCTACACGCACGATACCTGCCGCGTTGTCCTCTTCGATCACGCCGCAGGTCACGGTGTCCTTGTAGGCGTTGTAGATGTACTCAGAGGCGTAGTTGTTCTTGATGACCTTGTCCTCGACGACGCCCATGCCGGTTTCGGCGACTGCGTCCTTTGCGAGCGGCAGACGCGCCTTGTTCGCCGCGGTAGCCGCTGCCTTGAAGATCGCGTCGACCTGCTCCTGAGAATAGGTGCTGAATCTCTCCTGCGCCTTGCGCACATCGTTGATTTTTCTCTCCAGCGCTTCGACGCTGTCTACGAGATATTTTTCTTTATCCATTGTCATTCCTCCTATACAGGAAAATTCTTTTTGTTGCATACAATGAAGGTAAGAGCTTTCGCTCGATTCCTCTCATTGTAAGTATAGCATATGCAAAGGTTGGATTCAATTTGCATTTGCACCAAAGAAAATGGGGTATTTTTGATGTTTATAGACATATTGTTATTTTTTTAACAAAGTTTTCGATAATAAACAGCTCTGTTCAGGCGCATGCAAAACGATACCCCCTCCGAAAGCCGAAGGGGGTAATGTTGTGATTATGATGATCCGATATCAGCCGCGGGCGTTGTAGCTGTCCGCGAGCATGTTCATAGAGGTCAGCAGCTTGTGGGTGTAGATGAACGGACCGCAAATGATGAGCGAGCCTAAAATATCCCACAGCCAGAAGGTTTTTGCACCGAAATCATAGGCGATACCTCTGCGGTTGAGCTCGTCGCCGATACGGGCGCTGAGTCTGTGGTACCATACGAGCGGAACGATGCCGAAGGTCAGCCATGAGAAGAGGAAGAATACCAGGCAATAGTGCATCGTCTTTTTACCGTCATAACGACCGGCGATGATATTGATGTATACCGAGATCTTGCTCATGATGACAATGGGGTAGATGCCGAGGGTGATGATACCCAGAAAGACGAACTTCAATAAGGTGAAATTGGTTACGAGCACTTCGCGGCTCTGCTGCGTGTTGTTGTTCTGATCCATTTCCTTGTCCTTTCTGTGTCTTGATTATTACTGAACCGATTCGTCTCGTCAAAAGATTCTCGGATCTCTTTCTCGCCTAGCCTGTTGTCTGCAAACACGGACATGTAGCACAGCATTCGTTCGAATACCAAAAATCTTTTATGAGATCAATTTGATTATAAAGCGAACAGCAAAGAAAGTCAACAGCGGATATCAAAAGAAAAAGAGGAGGAAACACCCTGTGCAGCCTTATTGATCGCGTTCAAAGATGATGATCAGATGTGAGCCGGGCGCCTCTGTCCTGAGAAAGCGAAAGTCCTGCGCGGCACATGGGATCATCATTTCGGTCGCCTTGGAATCAATACCCATCCCCTCGACCTTTTCAACCTGCTGTTTTTTCATAATTTCACCGGTCATAAGTTAAAAGGGGTTGAGCTAATCTCAACCCCTCAAATCATATCTGTCGGTAAAGCAGATTCAGCAAAAGGGATACGTACCCTTAGCCGAAGTATCTTTTGAGCAGACCCTTGAAGCCTGCGCCATGTCTTGCCTCGTCCTTCGCCATCTCATGAACGGTGTCATGGATCGCGTCGAGATCGGCAGCCTTGGCACGCTTAGCGAGATCCAGCTTGCCAGCGCAAGCGCCTGTCTCAGCCTCTACGCGCATCTCAAGATTCTTCTTGGTGCTGTCGGTCAGTACCTCGCCCAGCAGCTCCGCGAATTTAGCGGCATGCTCAGCCTCTTCAAACGCATACTTGGTGAAAGCGGCACTTACCTCGGGATAACCCTCTCTGTCGGCAACTCTCGCCATCGCCAGATACATACCGACCTCACTGCATTCGCCCTCAAAGTTGGAGCGCAGATCAGCCTTGATATCCTCGGCGACATCCTTTGCGATACCGACTACATGCTCACAAGCAAAGCCTGCGTCGTCGGAGAGCTTGTTGAACTTTTCACCGGGCACCTTACATACCGGGCACTTTTCGGGGGGCGTATCTCCCTCGTGAACATAACCACATACGGGGCATACCCATTTTGTCATAATTATTTCCTCCTTCAATAAATAAAATGAATGATTTGCTTAGATAAAGCATAGCACACAACCACTGAAATAAATTTCCTATTTGGAATAATACGAGCTTTTCCTCCATATTATTTTTTAGGTGATTTACCGCACGCAGCTTCCCTTACGGGGAGCCCGATTTTGTGAGGAGTTGATGCTATGCCATCCGTATTTTTGAGCCCGTCATTACAGGAGTGGAACCCGTATATCAACGGCGGAAGCGAGGAGTATTACATGAATCTGATCGCCGACGCGATCGAGCCGTATCTGCGCGCGTCGGGGATCTCCTATGCACGCAATTCGCCGAGCCAAACGCTCAGTCAGGCGATCGCGCAGTCTAACGCAGGGAACTACGATCTGCATCTGGCGATCCATTCTAACGCCGCCGGCGCGCAGAACAGCGGCACGATGCGCGGAACGGACGTCTATTATTATCCGACCGGCGCCAAAGGTAAACGCGCCGCTGAGATTATCGTCGAGAACTACCGCAATATCTATCCCCTGCCCGACAGGGTCAAGACGGTCGCGTCTGCAACGCTTGCGGAGCTCAGGCGCACCAAGGCGCCTGCGGTATTGATCGAGACCGCCTATCATGACAACCTCGCCGACGCGGAATGGATCCAGGAGAATATCGGAGCGATCGGCAGGAACTTAGCGCAGAGTATCGCGCAGATACTGGGTGTACCGTTTGTGGATATAGGATGATTTTTATGTTGCAGTGAAAACAGCCGTGTGTTATAATACAAGGTAACACACGGCTGTTTGCCGTTACGGAGGAATTATGATGGAAGAAAAAATGATGAAAAGAATTGAAAAAACGATGGAAAGACTGCGCGCCAATCAAATGGCGGCATATTATGTCGAGACGAAGGATGAGGTTGTCCCTCTCCTCAAAACCCTGATGAACGAGGGCGAGACCGTCACCCACGGCGGTTCTGTCACGCTCGGCGAATGCGGCGTGATCGACATGCTCAACAGCGGCGACTACCACTATCTCGACCGCTCCAAGGCGCAGACTCCTGAGGAGGTCGAAGAGATCTACCGCAAGGCGTATTTTGCCGATACCTTTCTCGCAAGCGCCAACGCGGTCACCGAAGGCGGTCTGCTGTATAACGTTGACGGCAATTCCAACCGCGTATCCGCGATCCTCTACGGCCCCAAGCAGGTCATCTTCATCTGCGGCTATAATAAGCTTGTCAAGGATCTGGATGAGGCGGTCATGCGCCTCAAGAGCATAGCCGCGCCGCAGAATACCAAGCGTTTGAATTGTCAGACCTACTGCGCCAAAGAAGGCGAGTGCCTCGCGATGGGCAATGATGCTTCGTACATGTGCGACGGGTGTATGAGTCCCGAGCGCATCTGCTGTAACTATGTGATCTCCGCGCGTCAGCGCCACAAAGACAGACTCAAGGTCATTTTCGTCGGCGAGGAATTAGGCTACTGATTTGAATTCGGAGGGTACGGCATTTATGACGTACCGTTACCTGTCCGACAGATCCCTATATTTATCTTATATGTAAGGCATGGGTTAACCATGCCTCTTTCCCTCACTGACAATTGCTCTCGTTTTTGTTCTCGGAACGATTATCGTGACAGTCGGTAGTGTTGTTGGTTTTCTTATCGGTAGCGTAGTCCATGTTGTTTGTGCTGTTCTGCGCATTGTTCTGAGAGTTGTTTTTCGCGTTCTTCTTCGACTTGCTCATGTTGACACCTCCTTTATACACATCTTTATTATCCCCGAAAAGAGGCGATTTATTATGAAAATGAATGATTATTTTGAACGGATGAAAACCGTCCTCGGTGAGGATTACGACCGTTTTCTGGAAACAGTGGACAAGCCTGCGTTCAAGGCGATCCGCGTCAATACGCTGAAGATCCAGCCTGAGGAGCTGTTGCCGCTCTTGCCTTTTGTCGGAGAACAGGTGCCCTTCGCGTCGACGGGGTATTATGTGGATGCGGATAAGCTCGGCAAGCACCCTCTGCATCACGCAGGCGCGTTCTATGTGCAGGAGCCTTCAGCGATGTCCGCCGTGACGGCGCTTCATGTGGAGCCGGGCGACAAGGTGCTCGACCTGTGTGCCGCGCCCGGCGGCAAGAGCACCCAGATCGCCGCTGACCTCAACGGCACGGGACTCTTGTGGGCGAATGAGATCGTCCGTCCGCGCGCGCATATCCTTTTGTCCAATATCGAGCGCATGGGCGTCAAGAACGCTGTCGTATCCAACATGAAGCCCGATGTGCTGTGCGATAAACTGGAGGGCTTCTTTGACAAGGTGCTGGTCGACGCCCCGTGCTCGGGTGAGGGCATGTTCCGCAAGGACAAAGAGGCGATCTATGAGTGGTCGGTGGAGCACAGCCTGTCCTGCGCCGACCGCCAGAAGGCGATCCTCCACTCCGCCGCCGCGGCAGTCAAGCCCGGGGGTGTGATGGTCTATTCCACCTGCACCTTCTCACCGGATGAGAACGAGAGTGTGGTACAGTATTTTCTCAGCGAGCATCCCGAGTTCGAGCTGATTGACACAGGCTGTCGCTTCGGCACCCCGACGCTGGAGCATGCGATCCGCGTCTATCCGTTCCACGGCGGTGAGGGACATTTTGTCGCCAAGTTCCGCAAGAACAAGGGTAAGCCTTATAAAGGTAATATGTTCTCTTATTTCGAGCCGCCCCGGGAGGAGCGTATCCAGATCGAAAGGTTTATTTGCGATATCCTGCGCAACCCCTCTTTCAGGCATTATCATGTGATCGACGAACGTATCCTGAACCTGCCCGATGTGGAGCTGCTGCCCGATCTGGAGGGCATGAACATCCTGCGCGCAGGGGTCAAGCTGGGCGATTTCAAAAAGAATCGTATCGAACCGCATCATAACCTCGCTACCTCGCTGACCCCTTACGACTTCAAGCGCAGATTGATCATGAGCTGTGAGGATCTTGCCGCCGCGCGTTATATCAGCGGCGAGGAGCTGGAGATCGACAACTGGATCAACGGCTGGGGCGTTGCGACGGTCAACGGCGTAACGCTGGGACTGGGCAAGGCGGTCAACGGTCATTTAAAGAATAAGTATCCGAAAGGATTGCGTACACTCGCATGGAAAGACTTACAGATATAAACGTGATACGAGAGCTGCTCGGCCGTCACGGGTTCACGTTCTCCAAGGCGTTGGGACAGAATTTTTTGATTAACCCTTCGGTGTGTCCGCGTATGGCGGACGCCGCCGTAGAGAGCGTGACAACGGATGCGCCCGTCGGTGTGATCGAGATCGGTCCCGGTATCGGTGTGCTGACCTGTGAGCTGTTACAGCGTGCGGATAAGGTGGTCGCGGTCGAGCTGGATCGGCGACTGCTCCCCGTACTGGACGAGACCCTCGGTGAATTTGATCATCTTAAGGTTGTCAACGCCGATGTGCTGGCGCTCGACCTGCACCGCTTGATCAAAGAAGAATTCGACGGCATGGAGGTGGTCGTATGCGCCAACCTGCCGTATTATATCACCTCTCCCGTGATCATGAAGCTGCTTGAGGACAAGCTGCCGATCAAAACCATCACCGTGATGGTGCAAAAGGAAGCGGCGGTACGTTTATGCGCACAGCCCGGTACGCGTGACAGCTCCGCCATCACGGCGGCGGTGCGCTACTATTGCGATCCCGAGCTGCTGTTCCACGTGTCAAGAGGGTCGTTCATGCCCGCGCCCAAGGTGGATTCGGCGGTGATACAGCTCGTTCTGCATGAGCCATCGGTTCACCCGAAGGATGAAAAAACCTTTTTCGCGGTGATCAAGGGAGCCTTTGCCCAGCGCAGAAAAACCGTGCTCAACTCACTTTCCTCCTCGCTTTCTCTTGACAAGAGCACAGTTCGTGATATACTGAGATCAGCAGGCGTGGATGAGAACGCCCGCGCCGAAAGATTGACTCTTGAAAGCTTTTCCGCTATTTCCGACGCCGTTGATGAAATGGAGTAAATTATGGAAAAAAAGAACTTTACCGTATTGATCGTGCTGATCGCGTTGCTGGCGATCAGTATCCTGCTGATGGGCATCTCACTGCTCCTGTCCGAGAAGGTCTTCGGTCAGGTATCCAGCTACATCGCGATCGCCTGCGTCATCGTCACCCTGATCGGCGTGGTGGTCGTCATCCGCAATACGCATAAGAAAAATAATGACGAGGATGACAGCGAGTAATCGCGCGTAACAGTCAACGCGAGCAACACATGTGTCCTTTTCCGTGGCAATCCCGTTTTTTAAATCGTCATTGTGAGAGACACGCGTGTCTTTTTCTGTGGCAATCTCAACGTTTTGATGAGCGAAGCACCGATTTTCGGTGCTTTTTCTTTTTGCGTGAAATCATATTTACAAAAGGACTCTCATAAACTTTATCATACTCAGTTTATAAGGAGAGAAATATGGAATATCATCTGACGAAGAAAACGATTTCACGGTTACGATATGCGGTGGATACGGTCACGGAGCAGGCGGTCGATGTGGATATCAGCCTGCCCGATTACTGTCCCGATATCGAGAAGATCCTGTCCTGTACCCTGATTCCCGAGGTCAACATGACCAACGTCAGCGGTGATCGGCTGAGCGTCGAGGGCAGCTCATGTGTGCGCGTGGTGTATCTCGACGGCGACCGTTCGATCCGTGTGTATGAGTACCGCACACCGTTCTCGGAGAGTCTGCCGATGAAGGGAGAAACCTCGGATTGCGTGGTCTATGTCGACGCAAAGCCCGAGTATCTGAACTGCCGCGCCCTCAGTCCGCGTAAGCTGAGCCTGCACGGCGCGTTCTCGCTCAGTGTGCGTATCGCGGTCAGGGAGGATCAGCCGTATTACGTCTATGACGACGGTGACGATCTGCAGACGAGGAGCGATACGCTCGCGGTCTCGACCCTCTGCGGCATGAGCTCGGAGAGCTTCCCGGTGCAGGAGGATATCTCCGTCAGCGGCAAGAGCGATATGAATACGCTGATCAGCCACCGTTTGTCCGCTCGCATCACGGATATGAAGGCGATACAGAACAAGATCATGCTCAACGCCGAGTTAAAGCTCGACTTGATGTATCTGTCCGGCATAGAGGATCCCACGCTCGAGTGCATGTCCTACAGCCTGCCGATCTCACGTGTTGTCGATTGTGAGGGCGTAGATGAGAACGCCGTGATCGACGGTGAGCTGAGCGTGATGAGCAGTGATGTGCACCTGTCGGATGATGCGCTCGACGGCTCGTCGGTGCTGTCGCTGGACGCAAAGCTCTGCTTCAATACCTTATGCTATGCAAGCTGTGAGATCGAGGTGCTGTCCGACGCTTTTTCCACCGATCGGGACGCGCAGGTAACGACAGAGCCCTTCTCCTGCAACAGCGATATCCTCTGCCGCAGCTTTACCGATACGGGCAAGGCGATGATCGGTCTGGATGAAGAGATCGGAAAAGTCCTCGACGTCCACTGTGAAAAGCTGACTGCAACCTACACCGTCGCCGATGATAAGGTGATGATCAATGCAAGGATGACGGTCGGCATCTACTTTGAAAATCAGGAGAATGAAACGCGCTATGTTGAACGTGATGCAGAGTTCAGCTATTGTCCCGATACACAGGGCAATACACAGGTTCTGCGCCTGCGTGCCGCCGTGGACAGCCTGAGCTATCGGCTCAAGGACAGTCGTAATATCGAGCTGCGCGCGGAGCTGTGTTATCGCCTGACGGTGTGCCGGCGGATGGGCTGTGCCGCGGTCAGCGGTGTGAGCGCCGACGATGACGCGCCTTTGAGAGCGCAGGACAGCACACTGATCCTGTACTATGCCGATGACGGCGATCGGGTATGGGATATCGCTAAGCGGTTCTGTTCCCGACCCGCGGATATCATTGCCGAAAATGACCTTGAAGGTGAGATGATCGGCGCCGGGATGATGCTGATGATACCGACTGCCTGATATGCTCCGTCATATCTTTTGGAATCATTTCATATACAATAGTATCAACAGTAACGGAGGATATCATGGAAGAGAGAAGTATTTATAAGGATATAGAGAACCGCACCGGCGGCAATATCTATATCGGAGTGGTCGGGCCTGTGCGGACGGGCAAATCGACCTTTATCAAGCGGTTTATGGATACGCTGGTACTGCCGCGTATCAAGGATGATCATCTGCGTGAACGCGCACTCGATGAACTGCCGCAGAGTGCCGCCGGTCGGACGATCATGACCACCGAGCCTAAGTTTGTGCCCGAAAACGCCGTGCCGATCACCCTTGAGGATAACGCCCGTCTGAGTGTGCGGATGATCGACTGTGTCGGCTACATCGTCGAGAGCGCGATGGGTTATATCGAGGAAGACGGCGAGCGCATGGTGCACACACCGTGGAGCGAGAATGAAATGCCGTTCCGTCAGGCGGCGGAGCTGGGCACGAAGAAGGTCATCACCGATCACAGTACCATCGGCGTGATGGTCACTACCGACGGCTCGATCGGCGATATCGGCCGCGAGGATTATGTGGGCGCTGAGGAACGGGTCGCGGCGGAGTTGACCGCTGCCGGCAAACCCTTTATCATCCTTCTGAACACGACCGCTCCCGAGAGCGCGTCATCCTCCGCTCTGGCAGCGAATCTGAGTCAAAAATACGGCGCTCCCACCGTTCCTGTCGATTGCGCGATGATGGATGAAACCACCGTCAAGGCGATTTTAGCGACCCTATTGTTCGAGTTCCCGATCCGGGAGATCCATGTGAATATGCCCGAGTGGCTGCGCGGACTCGGTCGGGATAACTGGCTGCGCGCGGATGTGTTCGGATCAATCCGCGATACGGCGAAGGGGATCGCAAAGATCCGCGAGGTGCAGGACGCGGTGCAGAGCCTGAGTGATAACGAGAATATCGACGGCGCGGAGCTGCGCTCGATGGATCTCGGTACAGGCAGGGCGGAAATCGAGGTGCGGCTGCGTCCCGAGCTGTTCTATCGGATCTTGACCGAGAAGAGCGGCATCGATATCCATAACGAGCGTGAACTCATGGAGTGTATCTGTGAGCTGGCAAAATCCAAGAGCAACTATGACCGCATCGGTCAGGCGTATGATGATGTGCTGGAGAACGGCTACGGCATCGTGATGCCGACGATGGAGGAGTTGAGCCTGGAGGAGCCTGAGATCGTGCGCCAAAGCGGCAAGTACGGCATCCGCCTCAAGGCGAGCGCCCCATCCGTGCATATGATGCGTGTGCGTACCACCGCCGAGGTGACGCCGATCGTCGGCTCGGAACAGCAGAGCGAGGAGCTCGTGACCTATCTGCTCAAGGAGTTTGAGGAGAGCCCTGCCAAGATCTGGGACAGCAATATCTTCGGCAAATCCGTGAGTGATCTTGTCGGCGAGGGGCTGAATAACAAGCTATGCCGTATGCCCGAAAAAGCGCGGCTGAAAATAGGGGAGACAGTGGAGAAGATCATCAACGACGGCTGTAACGGCTTGATCTGTATTATTCTATGAAAGAAAAATAAGCAGAAAGGAAAGGCTTCCCTTCGGGGGAGTCTTTCTCTTATATTACCGTATCGAGGGTCGGTTCAATTTAGAAAAAATAATGGTTGAAATTCCCCGTCGAATGTTGTATACTGTATCATAGAATAATATGGGATAGCATGTGGTCATATTAGACGAGTAGATCGTGAGGATGTGATCGCTGTATTTCACTACACACATCGGGAGGCCGAAAAATGGGTGAAAATATTACATTGTCACTAACGATTTTGTTGACGGGTTTCGCCGTGGTATTTGCGGTGCTGCTGATACTGATCGGTATCATCAAAGCCTACGGTACGGCAGTCTACAAGATCCAGAACAAACATCAAATGAAAAAGATCACACGCAACGCCGATTTACCTAAGGCGGTGCGCGAGCCTGAGATCGAAGCACCTGTGACGGAGGAGATCGATGAAGAAAACAGCGACGAGCTGATCGCCGTGATCTCTGCCGCGGTTTATTCGATGGTTGACTCGCCGAAAAATATCCGTATCAAAGGCATCCGCAAAGCGCCCTCCCGTACCAACGCGTGGCGTAATGCCGGTATCTCGGATAACGTCAGACCGTTTTAGCTTTCGATCACCTTGACAGGCCTTGCGGAATATAGCTTGTCAAAACGCGGTTGTGTATCACATAGATCGGGCAGGAAATGAAGAAAAATGCTCTGCCCCGGGAGGAAAACATGCAAATTTTACAAGGATTTTTAGATGCGCTCAAGGGACTGTGGGAGTCTTCGGGCTTCATGCAGCTGACTTGGCAAAACTACGCGATGATAGTGATAGCCTGCGTCTTGCTGTACTTGGCTATCAAAAAGCAATATGAACCGCTCCTGCTCTTGCCGATCGCTTTCGGCATGCTGCTGGTCAACCTGTACCCCGACATCATGGGGGCGCCGCATATCAATCTGGTCGAGATCGCCTCAATGGATGATCCTGCCGCCAAAGGGCACGTGATACGTGAGATCGGCGGCAAGATCTTTTATGAAGATCCCACCTACGGCGGTCTGCTGTACTATCTGTATCAGGGCGTCAAGCTCGGTATCTATCCGCCGCTGATCTTCTTAGGCATCGGCTGTATGACCGACTTCGGTCCGCTGATCGCCAATCCCAAGAGCTTTATCCTCGGCGCCGCCGCACAGATCGGCATCTTCATCACATTCATCGGCGCGATCTTCTTGGGCTTTACTCCGGCACAGTCGGGCGCTATCGGCATCATCGGCGGTGCGGACGGCCCTACGGCGATCTATGTTACCTCCAAGCTTGCTCCCGAATTACTCGGCCCGATTGCGGTCGCGGCGTATTCCTACATGGCGCTGGTACCGATCATCCAGCCTCCGATCATGAAGCTGCTCACCACCAAGAAGGAGCGTGCGGTCGTAATGGATCAGCTCCGTCCTGTTTCCAAGCTCGAGAAGATCATCTTCCCGATCATTGTTGTCATCATCTGCGCGATCGTCCTGCCCTCCGCGGCGCCGCTGATCGGTATGCTGATGCTCGGCAACCTCTTTAAGGAGAGCGGTGTGGTGGAGCGTATCAGTAAGACGGCACAGAATGAGCTGATGAACATCATCACCATCTTCCTCGGCGTGACGGTCGGCGCTACCGCGACGGGTACCGTGTTCCTCACTCCGAAGACGTTGGGCATCATCGCGCTCGGTCTGCTGGCGTTCTGCATGGGTACCGCATGCGGTCTGCTGTTCGGCAAGCTGATGTATAAGTTCACCGGCGGCAAGGTCAATCCGCTGATCGGTTCGGCGGGCGTTTCGGCTGTCCCGATGGCGGCGCGTGTCGCCAATAAGGTCGGACAGGAGGAGAATCCAGGCAATTTCCTTCTGATGCACGCGATGGGTCCGAACGTCGCGGGCGTTATCGGTTCTGCTGTCGCGGCAGGCGTCTTGCTCAGCGTCCTTTGATCCACAAAGCATTTCAACAGCCTTTTTGCTATGCAGAAGGGCTGTTTTTTTGTTGCCTGAGTCTGTTGTAAAAGCACCATCAGCACTGTATTTTGTCGAATGAGAAAATTATCTTCCGTATAATTCTAAACAAGAATAATAATTATAGGCTTTGTTATATAATATAAAATGATTAAATAGGGGAGTATCCCCTTTGCAGGCGATCGGTACGATGATTTCGGCACGATCAAGTGCGCTACTATCATCCGACAGGAGGATTCTATGAAGAAACAGATTACGATCGCTGATTTGCTGAAGATGTTTCTGCAGCACATCAAGCTGATCATTATCGTTACACTTTTGGGCGGCTTGCTGGCGTTCCTCTATGTGACCTATTTTGTGACGCCGATGTATTCTACCAGTGCGTTGATTCTGGTACAGAACGGCAATTCCTTTGAAAGCGATATCAATTCGACGAATAAGAGCTCGCCGCAAAACGGTGAGAAGGTCAACACCAACGATATCACGTCATCCCAGATGCTGGCGAATACGTGTTCAACGCTGTTTACCGTTGATCCTGACATGAAGAGTATCATCAGCGGTGCTTCGGTCAGTATCAGCGTCGTGGAGGATTCCTACTTCCTGCGGATCAGTTCGACCTCATCCGACCCTCATACCGCCGCGAATATCGCAAATTTGGTTGCCAATACCGCACCGCAGGTATTCAAAAAATATTTCGGTGACGCCGGAAAGGTCGATTTAGTTGAAGAAGCAGGCGTTCCCTCCTCACCCTCCTCTCCCAATAAAATGAGATATGTTCTGATCGGCTTGTTAGTGGGACTGGTGGTGTCGCTCGGAATCTCCTTCCTGCTGGAGATCATCGATACGACCATCAAGCCCGGTGACGATTTGTATAAGATGTATGATATCCCCGTATTCGCGGAGATCGTAGACTTTGAAACGGAAGGGCGTGGCAAGAGGAAATGAAGCTGATAAATACTAACAAGAACAGCAAAACAGACAAGACAGAAACCGCTGAAAAGTCAAAGAACGTCCTGACGTCAGATTCCAAGTTCGCGATCGTTGAGGGCTATAAGATCGCGCGCACCAATCTGGTGTTCTCTCTCACCGCCCAAAACAGTAATTGCGTCGCGGTCACTTCATGGAGCAAGGGTGAAGGCAAGAGTACCGCTACCGTCAACCTCGCGATCTCCTTCGCGAAGATGGGCAAGCATGTGCTTTTGATCGATACCGACTTGCGTCGTCCGAATCTGCATAACCTGTTAAAGCTCAAGAATGATACGGGCGTATCGGATATCATCGGTCAGTTCGGGGATTTCCAGACCGCCGTCCATCGTGAGGCGATCGCCAATATGGATGTTCTCACCTCCGGCGCGATCCCTCCCAACCCCTCAGAGCTGCTGGCTTCTCCGTATTTTGCGGAATTGATCAAGAAAGCCAAAGAGGAATATGACTATGTCATCATGGATACGCCTCCTCTGGGCGTCGTGACGGATACCCTTTTGTTAAAGGATTTTGTCGGCGGTTACGTCATGGTCGTACGTGAGAAGGTCACCAGCCACGGCGATATTGAGCGCGCGCTGCAGAGCGTCAAGCTCGCTGATACCAAGGTGCTCGGCTTCCTCAAGGTCGGCTGTGAGATGCGCTCCAGAGGCTACGGCTACAACAAATTCCGCTATCGCAACCAATACAGCTATAACTATTACTACAAGTAATGACGACAAGGCTCTTCTGCTTCACGGCAGGGGAGCTTTTAGTTTAGTGAGGTTAATATAGATGAAAAGCTTGTTGTAGGGTACGGCGCTTGCCGACGTACCGAAACCTTTTTGATATATGTTACTCAAATGCGAAGCAGATGAAACACTCTCCGTAGGGTACGGCATTTATGACGTACCGAGCGTTTCGTTACGCGGCCATCCAAACGCGAGGTAAAACAATCCTTTAGCGGAGATGACCGACATTGTCGCTGAGACCTTTTCGTATTTGACAAAGCCATGAGAAGTGAATCGGACTTCTTATTTACATTGTTCAAGGAAGGGGAAGTCAGCCGCAAAACAAATAATCATGCAGGAATTTGATAAAAGTGTTGCAAAAGATATCCTTTTGGTATATTATATAAGAGCATTATTTAATAATTTTGCAATATCAGAGAAGGAAATGTGCAAGATGAAGTATCAAGATTATTCGAGAGTACAGCGCGACGCTGAGCTCTCAACACTATGGGAAGAATATAACCAAATCAAAGAAAAGAACATTACATTGAATATGGCGCGCGGCGTGCCCAGTCCCGATCAGCTCGATTTGTCCAGAAAGATGCTGGACATCCTGAATTCGGGAGCGGACTGCCATGCCGAGGACGGCACCGACTGCTGTAACTACGGCGTGATGGACGGTATCCCCGAATGCAAGAAGCTGATGGCGGACGTTATGGGCGTAACGCCAGACATGGTAATGGTGGGCGGCAACTCCTCGCTGAACATGATGTTCGACACCATCGCTTTGTTTATGAACCACCCCGTCACCGGCGGTACTCCCGCGTGGTCACTGGTGCCCGACCGCAAGTTCCTCTGTCCCGTACCCGGCTATGACCGTCATTTCGGCGTGACCGAATACTTCGGCTTTCAGATGATCCCCGTGCCGATGGACGAAAACGGCCCCGATATGGAGCTGGTCGAGGAGCTGGTCAAGGATCCCACTGTTAAGGGCATGTGGTGCGTGCCGAAGTATTCGAACCCTACGGGTATCTCCTACTCCGACGAGGTCGTGCGACGTATCGCGGCGCTGCAGCCTGCCGCGGCAGATTTCCGCCTGATGTGGGACAACGCCTATTGCATCCATGATCTGACCGACGAGCATGACGAGATCCTCAACATCTTTGAAGAATGTGAGAAAACCGGCAACATCGATATGCCGATCGAATTTTGCTCGACCTCCAAGATCACCTTCCCGGGCTCCGGCGTAGCGGCGATGGCGGCTTCCGCGAACAATATGGCGGTCATCAAGGAAAAGTACAAGTACCAGAACATTGGCTATGATAAGCTGAATATGCTGCGCCATGTGCGCTTCTTCGGCGATATCGAAGGCATGAAGGCGCATATGAAGAAGCATGCCGAGATCCTGCGTCCGCGCTTTGAGATTGTGCTCGACAAGCTCAGTGAAAACCTTGACGAGCTCGGTATCATCCGCTACAACCGTCCGCGCGGCGGCTACTTTGTCTGTGTTGATGTGCTCGACGGCACCGCAAAGCGCGTTGTTGCCCTGTGCAAGGAAGCAGGCGTCAATCTGACCGGAGCCGGCGCGACCTATCCCTACGGCAACGATCCGCACGACAGCAACATTCGTATCGCTCCCTCCTTCCCGAGTCTCGAGGATCTGTCGAGCGCGATGGACATCTTCTGCCTGTGCGCGCGCATCGCCGCGCTCGAAAAGCTGAACGCCGGATAAAAATCTAGGATAAAAGTGGTATTTTGAAGTAGAGATTGTGCTGCTACGCACCTATGAGTCAAAAGAAATGTGGGAAGGGGCACACTCGCCAAAATACCATTC
Organism: uncultured Clostridia bacterium; assembly: GCA_946406145.1. GTDB lineage: Bacteria > Bacillota > Clostridia > Oscillospirales > Acutalibacteraceae > Ruminococcoides. The sequence continues at coordinate 21,576 of CAMJJL010000032.1, forward strand.
TTCCTATATAGATTACCATATCGTTTAACCGCTCTCACCATAATGATGGAGGAAAATACTTTTACGAAGAACATCGAGGTAAGGGCGGAGGCAATCCTTTTGCTGCTTTACACACAAGCAAAAGCCTTTCCCGAGAGGAAAGGCTCGAACTGGAGAATCTGAAGTTAAGGATAGAGAATGAACGGTTAAAAAAAGGCTACATAGTGAAAGGAGTTGGTGCAAACAAGGAGTACGTTACCACCTTAGACGTGAATACGAAATCATCGAAAAGCTGAGTTTAGAGTATTCGATTGTATTTCTCTGTAAGTTGATGGATATCAATAGGTCCGGTTATTATGCTTGGAAAAAGAGGAAAGATACACTAAACCGTTATGAACAGAAAAGGCAGATACTGACTGAATATCTGACAGAGATGCATGAGCAGCATAAAACCTATGGTTATCACAATCTTGCTGCTCACATCAGAGAAGAAACGGGTTTAGTATTCTCAGATAATCTCGCTCATAAATGCTGCAAACTTGCCGGTATTAGATCCAGAGCCAGAAAAACTTACAATCCCACAAAGGGCGAAGAACACGTTACATACAAAAACGAGATATTCACTAACTGGAACGCTAAACGTCCCCTGGAAATCGTTGTTTCGGATATGACTGAATTTTCCACAAAATACTGTGGCAGATTTGAATGGACATTCTTCCTGGATACATACAACAATGAGATTATTGCTTCTTCACTTTCAAGGAAGAGAGGCGATCCGAAGCCTTACTATGATTGCTTGGAAACTTTCGTGAAAAAGGTTGAGGAGCAAAACGAACCAGTCATCTTGCACACCGACCAAGGCTCGATTTACTCCTCAAAAGCTTTCTCTAAAGCTCATGAACATTGTACCAGCATTAAGCGCTCTATGTCAAGAGTGGCAACGCCGACTGATAACCCCATCATCGAAGCTCTTAATGGCTGGATCAAAGAAGAACTGTACATTGACTTCGGATTGTATCGGTCAAAGAACGTTCCTCAGCTTATTAACGACTACATAAAGTACTTTAATAACTATCGCTTATCTTCTAAATTGCATTACAAATCCCCTGCACAATTTAGAATTGAACAGGGGTTTGCTTAATCGTACTTTTTTATTGTCTACTTTCCCTTGACACATTCACGTTGAGGGCGGTTTTTTGATGCCCAAAAGGAGGTGATCGTATCAGCAAAGCAAAAACAATCAAAGTCAATGCGTTTTGTGTCGTAAAAGTGATTCGTCAGTTTTACGATAAAGAACACGGTTAGAAGCTCAGAAAAGTCGGTGAGAAATTCTCAACGTCCCCCGACCGCGCCGAAAAGTTGATATCGTTGGGTCTGGCAGATACTGATTCTCAATAATTAATTGTCATTCTTTGTGGCCTGATTTCCGTGAGGCTTTGTTGTCAGGCTTGACATACGTCAAGTATGCCTGCACCTTCCGCCGCGCCTTACAAAAATCATCCTCACAAAATAATTGTCGATTCTTATTGAGAATCAGTATCAAGCCCGACGCCGACGCACAGAAAGCGACTGCTGAAAAGTAGTCGCTCTTTTTATGCTCGAAGGCTTGAAACTACGGGAGGACACCGTGAAAAACTGAGTTGTATAGCGGTTGAGATTGTCGCGGCATCAATGCCTCGCAATGACGATTGATACAGCAGGGGAGACACCCCGAAAACTGAACAGAGAGACACTCTTACAAACTGACATGGGAGACACCCACACAACTGAAAGGAGCTTATTATGAGCGAAAACAATAACCGGAATCAGCAGAATATTATTCTAAAAATGAAAAATCTCAGCACTTTAATTCCCGTTAAGAATCAAAATCTCTCTTTTTTCTATAAAAGAACAATTAAAACTTAAAATTCTTGCAAAAGTTTTATTGACTTTTCATGTGTAAGTCTGTATAATTAATCTGTTATTGTGGATTTTTATATTGGTACTTTAGCGCCATGTGTACGGAGTACGGTTGAAAATCCGGAAGAAGAACCAAAAAATATGGAGGTCCAAGGCATGAAAAGAATTTCTAAGCCTGTATTCTTCATTGTCGCGATCCTTATCATAGCGTTTGCGTTCACGGCGTTTGCCGGAATCAAATACTATGAGGGCGATATCCAAAAGACCGCGGTCAAGGGTATCAGCGACATCAGATGGGGAATCGACATCCGCGGCGGTGTAGAGGCTACCTTTAAGCCCGCAGACGATATCGACGCCACGGATGAGCAGTTAGACTCTGCGAAATCGATCATTGAAACACGAATGGTTTCTAACGGTATCACTGACTATGAGATTTACGCCGACTACGGCTCCGACCGTATCATCGTCCGTTTCCCGTGGAAAGAGGATGATACCACGTTCGATCCGGTCAGCGCGGTCAATGAGCTTGCGGCTACCGCAAAGCTGACCTTCCGCAACCCGAGCGGCGAGACCGTCATGGACGGTTCTGCTGTTGAGAAGGCGACTGCCGGTATCGACCAGTCCCAGAGCTCTGCCGGTCAGTATATCGTTCAGCTCGAACTCAACTCCGAGGGCGCAAAGACCTTCGCGGATATCACCTCTCAGTATCTGAAACAGCAGATCGGCATCTATATGGATGAGACTCAGCTTTCCAATCCTACCGTACAGAGTGTTATCTCTGACGGTCACGCGCAGATCTCCGGTAACTTTGACGCTGAGTCCGCGACCAAGCTCGCGAACCAGATCAACGGCGGTGCGCTACCCTTCTCTCTGGAAGCTGCTTCCTACAGCGGTATCAGCCCCACACTGGGTCAGAACTCCCTGACCGCGATGGGCTATGCCGGTATCATCGCGTTCGCGCTGATCGCTCTGTTTATGATCATCAAGTATCGCGTACCCGGCTTTGTCGCCGTTATCGCGCTCATCGGTCAGATGGCGCTGGCGGTTGCCGCGATCACCCGTTACTTCGGCGCGTTCAATTCCTTCACCATGACCCTGCCCGGTATCGCCGGTTTGATCCTGTCGGTCGGTATGGGTGTTGACGCGAACATCATTACCGCCGAGCGTATCAAGGAAGAATTCCGCGCCGGCAAGACGCTTGACAGCGCGATCGAAAAGGGTACCAAGAACTCACTGACCGCGATCATCGACGGTAACATGACCATCGTTATCGTATCCGTCATCCTGTTGCTGGTATTCGGCCCGTCCAACATCCTCTCATGGATCTTCGGCGAGTCCACCACCGGTACCATCTACGCATTCGGTTATACCCTTTTGATGGGTGTTATCTCTAACTTTATCATGGGCGTATGGCTCTCCCGTGTCATGCTCAAGAGCATCTCCGGCGTGAACTGCCTGCGCAAAGAATGGCTGTTTGGAGGTGCGCGTAAATGAAAAAGGATATAAACTTTATCGGCAAGAGTAAGATCTTCTTCGGCATTTCGCTTGCGATCATCGCCATCGGTCTTATCTGCAACATCATTTTCGGCGTCACCCTCGACATCCAGTTCAAGGGCGGTACCATCGTTAACTATTCCTACACCGGCGAGATCGATCAGGAGGCGCTCAAGGATACGATCCAGTCCGCGACTCCCGAGCATCAGGTATCCTTCACCATCACCAAGGATATCATGAACAACGAGGAAAATGCTGACGCGTACGCCGTATCCATCCAGTTCTCCGGCAACGAGAGCATCCCGTCCGACGTCATCCAGGGCATCACTACCGCGCTGGAGGAGAAGTTCCCCGATAACAACTTCCAGTATAAGGAGAACTCCTCGGTCGAGGCTTCTATGGGTCTGAAGTTCCTCTTGAAGTGTCTGACCGCGGTTGCGATCGCTTCTGTGCTGATGGTCATCTACGTTACCATCCGATTCAAGCGTATCGGCGGTCTGTCCGCAGGTATGATGGCGCTGGTTGCGCTGTTCCACGATGTGGCGATGATCTACTTTATGTACGTCATCTTCCGCATGCCGATCGACTCGAACTTCATCGCTGTTGTTCTGATGATCATCGGTTACTCGCTGAACGATACCATCGTTATCTACGACCGTGTCCGTGAGGAACGCCGTCTGGCTGGTCCCAAGGCGGATATCGCGGATGTGTTCAACCACAGCGCCAGCTCGGTTATGGGTCGTACGATCGCGACCTCCATCACCACCCTTGTGGCGATCGGTACCGTTTATGTCGTAGCGCTGATCTTCAACTTAAGCTCCGTACAGTCCTTTGCGTTGCCGATGATGATCGGTATCGTATCCGGTTGTTATTCTTCGCTGTGCATCGCAGGTCCCCTCTGGGTAATTTGGAACAAGCG
>CAMJJL010000033.1 GCA_946406145.1 uncultured Clostridia bacterium
CCGTCATCAGCGCGATGCTTGACGACCCGACCGGCTACGGCAGGATCGTCCGCAACGCCGACGGCACCTTAAAGAATATCGTTGAACAGAAAGAAGCCGATGAAGCGACCCTCAAGATCCAGGAGGTCAACTCCGGCGGCTACTGGTTCGATACCGCCGATCTGCTCAGCGTACTGGACAACATCAAGGCGAATAATTCCGCAAAAGAATATTATCTGCCCGACGCGCTTTATCTGCTCCTGCAGAACGGAAAAAAGGTCGGCGCTTTCACGGCGCAATCGCCCGACACCGTCCTCGGCGCCAACGATCCCGCTCAGCTGGCTGAGCTGAATGATATCGCGAGAGCAACGGGGTATTAAAGCCTCCCTTTCCTAAGGGAGGTGGGCAAATCGGCTTGCCGATTTGGTCGGAAGGTTGCTCATCCCCTTTGGAAGTATCCATCACGAAATGATTCAACCCTCAGTCGCTTCGCGACAGCTCCCTTGGGAAAGGGAGCCTGAACCGTATCCAAACCGCAAGGTTAATATACATTATTACAATAATTCATTTAGGGGGACACATAATGAATTCACACGGTAAGGACATCAAGATTTTTACACTCAACTCCAACAAGGCTGTCGCTCACGGCATTGCGGACTGCTTAGGTATTCCGCTCGGAAAGAGCGACTGCGCTACCTTCTCGGACGGCGAGATCGCGGTATCTTTGCATGAATCCGTCCGCGGTTCCGACTGCTTCATCGTGCAGTCGACCTGCTCACCCGTCAACGACAACCTGATGGAGCTTCTGATAATGATCGACGCGATGAAGAGAGCTTCCGCCTCCTCCATCACCGCCGTTGTTCCGTACTTCGGCTATGCACGTCAGGATCGTAAAGCCAAGGCTCGTGATCCGATCTCATCCAAGCTGGTTGCCGACCTGATCACTACCGCCGGCGCCGACCGTCTGCTGACGATGGATCTGCACGCGGCTCAGATCCAGGGCTTCTTCAACATTCCCGTCGACCATCTCGTCGGCGCTCCGATGCTGGCAAAGCACATGAAAAAGAAGGTCGAGGGTCACGCGGATGAATATGTGGTCGTATCTCCCGACCTCGGTTCCGTTACCAGAGCGCGTAACTTTGCGGCTAAGATCGGCTGCCCCATCGCGATCATCGACAAGCGCAGACAGCGCGCCAATGTATCCGAAGTCATGAACATCATCGGTGAGGTCAGAGGTAAGAAGTGCATTCTCGTCGACGATATGATCGACACCGCCGGCACCCTGTGCAACGCCGCGAACGCGATCGTCGAAAAGGGCGGCGCTACCGAGGTATACGCATGCGCTTCTCACGCGGTACTCTCCGGTCCCGCAATCGACCGTATCCGCGACAGCGCGATCAAGGAGTGCATCCTGCTGGATACCGTTCCGATCCCCGAGGAGAAGATGCTCGACAAGTTCACCGTACTCTCCACCGCTCCGCTGTTTGCCGAGGCGATCGAGAGGATCTACGAGGACAAGCCGGTATCTCCGATGTTCGTATAATTCATTGTTATTCGAACCATATTATTCAACTAATCAACTGATGAAAGGGAGCTTCACCGCTCCCTTTCTTTGGAGTATATATGCTTTTCAAAAAGAAAGAATTCACCAACAGCAATATCGAATACATCATCGTCGGGCTCGGCAATCCGGGCAAGCAGTATGAAGGCACCCGCCATAACGCCGGCTTCATCGCGATCAACTATATCGCCGAAGAGCTGGGTGTGAAGATCAATAAGATCAAGTTCAAGTCCACCGTCGGCGAGGCAAGGATCAGCGGCAAGCGCTGTTTGCTGATGAAACCGTCTACCTACATGAATCTCAGCGGTCAGGCGGTTACCGAGGCGATGAATTTCTACAAAATCCCACCCCAACAGGTTGTGATACTGTCAGATGATATCTCCCTCGACGTCGGTGTGATCCGCATCCGCCGCAAGGGCTCGGACGGCGGACAAAAAGGACTGCAGAACATCATCTACCTCAGCGGCTCCGATGAGTTTCCGCGTGTCAAGATCGGCATCGGCAAAAAGCCGCATCCCGATTATGAGCTCAAGGACTGGGTGCTCAGCCGCTTCACCGACAAGGACAAAAAGCTCATTTCAGAGCGTCTGCCCGATATCAAGGGCGCGGTGGAATACATCGTTGACGGCGATATCGATAAGGCGATGAACCTTTACAATTAACGCACAGCGTTAATTGCGGTGAATGGTGAACGGTGAACGGTGATTGTATCTCGCTTTGCTCGATCATTTTATACAGGAATCCAAAACGCGAAGCGTTTCCCACAACCGTTAACCGTTATCCGTTAACCGTTATCCAAGAGGAAACTATGCAATTTTTAGATCATGTCATCCAACTCACCAAGCAATATAAGGCGTTGGACAATGCCGTCCGCACCCGTTCACGCGCTGCCGCGATCGGCGTATCGGGCGTTCACAAAGCCAATATCATCACGTCGCTCTGCCGGGATAACGCCGTCAGAGCCTTTTGTGTTGCCCAAAACGAGCAGGAAGCGCAGATCCTGTGCAATGATCTGAGCGCCATGGGACTGCGCGCGCTGGTCTATCCGAAGAAGGATTTCATCTATATCCCGTCCCAGGTCAAGTCGCATGAATATGAGCACCAGCGCCTGAATGTTCTCAGCCGTATGCTCAGCGGCGACTACGACGTGATTATCGCCACCCTCGACGCGGCGGCGCAGTACACGATCCCCAAGGATGTATTGCGCTCCGTCAGCCGCACCCTGAAGCCCGATGTAGAGATCGACCTGCCCGAATTCGAGAAATCGCTGATCCTGCTGGGCTATGAGCGATGCGACAATGTCGAGGGCAGCGGTCAGTTCTCCATCCGCGGCGGTATCATCGACCTGTTCATGCCTGACAGTGACGCGCCTGTGCGCATCGAGTTGTGGGGCGATCAGATCGACACCATCAACTACTTTGACGTCGAGACACAGCGCCGCACCGATTACTGTGAGGAGATCGATCTCACCCCCTCGGGCGAGATCCTGATCGGCGACAAAGAGAAGCTGGCGGACAAAATCAACCGTAAAGCCGCCTACCTCAAGAGCGAAAGCAGCCAAAAGGCGAAGGAACGCCTGCAAAGTGAAGCGGACACGCTGCGCTCGGGGCTGAGCTTTGCGACCTATGACAAGTTCATCTCCCTGATCTACGATCGGCCTGCCACCCTTTTCGACTATTTTGACGATGACGAGATCGTCTTTATCTCCGAATACAAAAACGTCAAGGAACGCGACCGCTCCATGGAATTCCATGAGAAGGAGGAGCTCAAGGCGCTGTTTGCGGACGGGGTATTATGCCGCGGCTTTGAGACCTACTCCCTCAACTTCACGCAGAGCATGAACATTCTGCTCGACCGTGCGACGATCTTCCTTGACACTTTCTCTCATTCCTCCTACAACACAGAGCTCTCCGCCGCGGTAACCTTCAACGCGCGCCAAACCTCGCCGTGGTCGGGTCAGAGCACCGCGCTGATCGAGGATCTGGAGGATATCGGCTACGGTAGTATGGCAGTTGTCATCCTCGCCGGCACCGAAAAGGGCGCCGAGAACCTCTGCACCCTGCTCAAAGAGAAGGGCGTGAACGCACGCTATACCAAGGAATTGGATACCGCTGAGCGCGGCTTCGTAACCATCCTGCCCGGTATGCTCAGCGCCGGCATCGAATACCCCGAACAGAACTTCATCCTCTACACCCTGTCTGCCGTCAGCTCCTCCTACAAAAAGAAACGCCGCCGTACCCCAAAGGACGGCAAGGCGGTCTATCACCTCAGCGAGCTGTCCGTGGGCGAATACGTGGTACACTCCATCCACGGTATCGGCATCTACCGCGGCATCCGCAAGATGGATGTACAGGGCTTTTTGAAGGACTACATCATGATCGAGTACGCCAAGGGCGACAACCTCTATGTCCCCGTCACCCAGCTCGATCTGGTGGCAAAATACATCGGTCCCAAGGAAAACAGCCGTGTCAAGCTCAATCGACTCGGCTCCAAGGAGTGGGTCAACTCCAAGCGCAGGGTCAAAGCCGCCGCCAAGGAGATGGCGAAGGAGCTGATCGAGCTTTATTCCAAGCGCATGCAGGCGCAGGGATATGCCTTCTCCGACGACAATGAGTGGCAGCACGATTTTGAAGCAGGCTTCCCTTATGAGGAGACCGAGGATCAGCTGCGCTGCTGTGACGAGATCAAGCACGATATGACGCGTGCCGTGCCGATGGATCGACTGCTCTGCGGTGACGTCGGCTTCGGCAAGACCGAGGTCGCGCTGCGGGCGGCATTCAAGTGCGTTTCCGACAGCAAGCAATGCGCCCTGCTCTGCCCCACCACCATCCTCGCGTGGCAGCACTACCAGACCGTGCTCAATCGCTTTGACGGCTACCCGATCCGCGTGGAGCTTCTCTCCCGATTCCGCTCTCCTGCCCAGCAGAAGGAGATCCTCGAAAAGCTGGGGCGCGGCGAGATCGACATGATCATCGGCACACATCGACTGGTGCAAAAGGATGTGAAATTCCGCGATCTGGGGCTCGCGATCATCGACGAGGAACAGCGCTTCGGTGTGGCGCAAAAAGAGCACTTCAAAGAGATGCGCAAGAACATCGACATCCTCACCCTCTCGGCGACCCCCATCCCCCGTACATTGAACATGGCGATGAGCGGCATCCGCGATATGTCCGTCATCGAAGAAGCGCCCCTCGATCGCCATCCCGTGCAGACCTATGTGCTCGAGCATGATTCCGCCGTCATCAACGAAGCGATTCGCAGGGAACTAAGACGCGGCGGTCAGGTATTTTATCTCTATAACAACGTCGAAGGAATCGAAGCAAAGGCGATCCGCATCGGCGAAGCGATCCCTGAAGCCAATATCGCCGTCGGACACGGCAAGATGAGCGAACAGGAGCTCAGCGACGTATGGCGCAGGATGCTCAATCAGGAGGTCAACGTCCTCGTCTGCACCACCATCATCGAGACCGGCGTTGATCTGCCGAACGCCAACACCCTCATCATCGAGAACGCCGACCGCTTCGGGCTCTCTCAGCTCCACCAGATTCGCGGCAGAGTCGGACGATCCTCACGCCGCGCCTACGCCTACTTCACCTATAACGGCGCCAAGGTGCTGTCGGATATCTCTCAAAAGCGCCTGACCGCGATCCGCGAATTCACCGAGTTCGGCTCGGGCTTCAAGATTGCGATGCGCGACCTTGAGCTGCGCGGCGCAGGCAATATCCTCGGCGCGGAACAGCACGGCCACATGGAGGACGTCGGTTACGATATGTACATCAAGCTCCTCGGCGACGCAGTACGTGAAGAAAAGGGTGAACAGCCCGAATCTGTTGAGGAACACGACTGCCTGATCGATGTGCAGGTGCAGGCGCATATCCCCGAGGACTACATTGAAAGCCTTTCCAACCGCCTCGACGCTTACCGCAGGATCTCCGACATCCGCTCCAAGGAGGATGCGCGCGACGTGATCGACGAGCTGTTGGATCGCTACGGCGACGTACCGACCTCGGTCATGGGGCTGGTCGATATCGCACTGGTGCGTAACCGTGCCGCCGCGATCGGCGTCTATGAGATTCGCCAGAACGACACCTCGCTGCTGCTGTATCTGAACGACATCCGCCGCAGGGAGGTGCCAGAGTTGATCGGCAAAATGGCAGGCAGAGCCATGCTCTCGGCAGGAGGAAAGCCGTATATCGCCGTACGCATGAAGAAATCCGACAAGGTCATCGATACGCTCAAAGAGATCTTCTCCGATTGATCCTGTGTCGATTCGACAGGATAGCAAACCTATCCATAAATACAGGGAAGGATTTCTGTGTTTCGGGAGGAGCAAGTCCCTCCTCTGCATGAATAATACTCGTATGGGGCAGGATCACCCTGCCCCATTATTTTGCATAGCTATAATTCGAATTCGGAATTAAATACTAACAATCTGTTAATATTCGATTTTTTGCCTTAATATTATAGACAAAAGCGCAAAAATAGTGTATATTATATAAGTTAAATCATATTATCATGCGGAATTATGCAATATTCCCTTCCGCGATAATCAACAAAGGACGGTAATTAAAATGAAGAATTTTACGAAAATCCTCTGCGTTGTGCTTGCGCTTGTCATGGCGCTCTCGGTAGCTTCCTGCTCTCTGACTAAGCAGTACGCTTACCAGAAGGACGGCGTCGAGCTGCCCATCGGCGTTTATGTCTACTATATGTACAGCTCCTATAATGAAGCGCAGACCCTCGCGCAGAAGAGCGATCTTTATGACGCCGCGACAGGCAAGTATGACGGCAAGAAATCCTTCCTCAAGATGGAGATCACCGATGAGGACGGCAACACTGCCGTAGCAGAGGATTGGATCATCGATAAGGCAAAGGAAAAGCTCCAGAATGCTGTTGCGATCGAGACCAAGTTCAAGGAACTCGGCTGCACGGTCGATCAGACTGAGACAGAGCAGGCTAAGACCTACCTCCAGCAGTCGTACTGGGATCAGAACCTCAAGGCTGTTCTCGAGCCCTGCGGCGTCAGCTTTGACTCCTTCTTCATGGCTGAGTACCTTATCAACATCATCGAGAAGAACGAAGCGTTCAAGGCGGAGTACGCTGAGGGTGGTCCCTCCGCAGTATCCACCCCGGATCTGACCGATTATTTCACCAAGAACTACACCTCTTACAAGTACTTCTCCGCTAACCTGTACACCACCGAGGATAACGGTGAAGCAGCCGATACTACCACAACCACAGCCGCTGCCAACACCCCCTTCTCTGAGGAAAAGGTAGCAGAGTACCAAAAGGCGTTCGAAGGCTATGCGTCCGATATTTCCAACGGCGGTTCCTTCGAGGACGCGCTCAAGAAATACCAGGATACCTACAACGTCACCGATGATCCCTCCACCTCAAATGTAGAGATCATTGATGAGAACACCACCGATGAGCTGCTCAAGGCCATCAAGGGAATGAAGGACGGTCAGGCAATGACTCTGGAGATCGGTGAGGATGACAGCTCCAAGCAGATCTATGTGATCTATCGTGAGCCGATCGAGAAACAGATCGATGCTTACATCAACGACGCCGATAAGAGCGCGACTGTCCTCCAGAGCATGAAGGGTGAGGACTTTGACGCATTACTCAAAAAGCTCGCGGAAGACCTCAAGGTTGAGCCTTCCTCCGCATGCAACAGCTATAAACCCTCTATCTTTGAAACAAAGAAAAAATAAACGGAGTTGATTTTATGAAGAAATCACTTAGATTTATCTCTCTTTTGATCGCAATCGTATTCCTGATATCCGGAGCTGTAATGGTCGTATGCCACGCAGAGCCCGAGGGAGGCGACCAGAGCCAGCAGGGCGGCAGTCAGCAGCAAGGCGGCGACCAGAGCGGTCAGCAGCAGGGCGGCGACCAGAGCGGTCAGCAGCAGGGCGGCGACCAGGGTCAGCAAGGCGGCGATCAGAGCCAGCAGGGCGGCGATCAGAGCCAGCAGGGCGGCGATCAGAGCCAGCAGGGCGGCAATGAAGGATATGAGAATCAAAACAACTACGATTCCGGTAACGACAACAATAGTTACAACGATTATTCCAACAACAATGCCGGTACGGTTGAAAATCAGGAACCGGTCTACTACGGTGACGCGTCACAGAGCGGCCATATGAATGTTGAAAGCAATGAACAGGCTGCAGGCTCGGTATCCTCAAATCTCTATAACACCTCCGGCATGAGCGCGGAAGACGCCAAGCCGAACGAGTGGAGCGATATCACGCTGGATGAAAAGACCGTAAAGACCGGCGTGACCGACTTCTCCTCCATTAAGGATAATACGCAGGAAGAGGATAACGGTCAATGGATTCTCTACCTCGGCTATATCCTTCTCGGACTTTCCGTAGCAGGTATCCTGTACTTCATTATCGCAACAATTGCTCACAGAAATGCGGTCAAAAAGGCAGAGCGCCTTGAACAGCGCAGACGCCCCTCTTCGCGCTCCGCAGCTCCTCGCGTGGACGAAAGAGATTATCGCGACTATGACTATGAAGAGGAATCGCATCGCCGCAGAACCTCACGCTACGCGGATGAAGACGAAGGCTATTCAAGACGCCGCGGCTCTTCTCGTGCCGACACAGACGAGGTATATGTTCCCCGTCGCGCCGCGAAGAGATAAGCGATCTTTTCATCAAACACAAAAGCACTTCTGAGTCAAACGCTCAGAAGTGCTTTTTTACATATGATCGTCCCCGATCTATTCGAAACACTATGTGAAGCGTTTCATTACTTGAACGCAATCAGGGTATACTGAGCGAGATTTTCATTCAAGCTCACCCTGATGCCGTTGGACGCCGCGCTTTCACTTACTAACACACCGGTTCCGGTAACACTGATGCCTACACTCGCACCTTGACCGTATGAACCGGACGCCGCGTTGATGACATTCACGCCGTTGCTGTAGGTCACAAACGGTACGCCGCGCTTATAGATAAAAACGAATTTCGGATGGAAGTCCAGCGCGATCGTGCGCTGGCTTTCTCCGTTGCCGGAGTACATCATGCTGATATACGGCTCGTCCAACAGCGCTTTCTCAGCGGTGCTCAGATGAATACTGTTGTTTGCGATATGTCCGCCGAGCTGTGTATCGATAATGGTGTTATCGGACACAAAATCGGCACGCTTGGGGCGGTCGGATGCCTCCCACGCGCTCAAGTGCAGATTCGGTGTATAGTTACTGGATGCCATAAAAAACCTTCTTTCTGTCTGTTATCAAATGCTGCTAAGAATCATTTGCGGTGAGGTTGTCGATCTGCTCCCATGTCCTATCATCACTGTCAAAGCCGCTGAACGTCCTGTTCAGTGCGTCCCACTGCTCCCATGTCATCGTATTGAACGAGAGCTGGAACTCGATATGAGCCGGAACGATCTTACTGACCTCATTTTTGATCCATGCCTGCTCAGCGGCAGAATAATCGGTAGTCGCGATCACATTCATCCTGCCGATTTCGGGAAACTCACTGATCGTGTAGCTCAGTCCAAAGCTGTCCAGCGCTTTTTTGAAGCCGTCGACCGTGAAATCGTGATTGCCGAGATTCAGCCTCAGCAGCAACAGCCTCCGTCGTTCCTCGACACTTTCCTCTTCCCTCTCAGGGCCGAAAAGCCTTTCGTATTCGCTCAGACCGATATCCTCAGCCGTAGTGATGAAACGCTCTCGAAACATGACGCCGAGCTCTGTATACAGCCTTTCGAGCTCCGCTGCATATGCCTTGAGCTCCCAAGAAAGCACCGGTGCGTCATCATCGTAGACGCCTATCGTTGACAGGCGCTCCTTCATTCTCTCAAAAACCGCCATCATACATTCCTCACCGTGATGGTGCCGGCTTTGGCGAATCGCGTCGGCGGAACCTCTCTGTCGGAGCCGTAGCCCTCCAAAAATCGATAATCCGCTACGCCGTCAATGTGATAGATCACTTCACCGACACTGCTCAGCCACAGATTGTTGCCGATGCCCAGCGCATTGATATAGTCCGTAACGGCGTTCTTCACCTTTTCGGCAACGGTATCAAAGTCATACCCATTCTTGACCTTCAATCGGATGTAAAGGTTGATGGATAACTCCGTGGCGTTGTACGCCTTTACGTCGACATTCACCTCGCGTTTTGCGTCCAGAAGCGTCTGGAGCTCGCTGATCTTGTCGGCAGAAAGCGGTCTGCCCCTATCGCAGGCATAAACATCCACCGTCCCCACGCCGCGGCTGCATCCGACCGCAGAAGCGGAATAGACGCCGTCCACCGACAGTGCGATGGAACGGTAATATGCCGCGTTAGCGCCGTTCGAGAGCTCACGGTAGCTCTCCTCGATCCTCTGTCTGAGCTTTTCATCGCTCTCATCATCCGTACCGCCGAAAAAGCCGGCGGTATTCTTGACCGAGGCAATGCCGATCACGGGGGTCACGATGATCCCGATGCTGTTGATACGTGCATTGTAGGCACTTCCGATTTTTGCCGCCGTCACCCGGACATACATCATTTGGGCATTCTTTTCCAATACCGTGTCCTCATCCGTCACAAAGCGCAAAAGATTATCTGTGGTGCAAACCTCTGTCCCTGCCGGGATCAGGATATCCTCATGCAGCTCATTGGCGGCAGTGAACAATACACTGCCCGTCGCCTTTGTGCCGTGCTTACGGGATAATCCGCGCTGCTCGGCGTGCATATCCAGATACGCGCCCGTCGCTGTCGTCGGAAACATCTGTCTGAGGATGTACTGAGCGTAAACACGCTCCTCAAAGATCTCACCTGCCAATACACGCAGGCGCAGCATCATATCCGACTCGTTCTCGGGACGAAAACCGCTTTCCTCCTCATATGTATTGATCATCCGCTCTAAAATATCATTGTAAGATTCCAGACAAATCCACCTCCGTTGTCGTCTCGTTGTTTTGATAGATCACCCTGATCACAGCGACCAGATTCTCGCATGACAGCACCTCGACCTGTGTGTGATAGATGTCGGCACAGCTCTCCTTGATCAGCATATCGAGCTTCTCACACAGCATGCTGTCGTCCGCGCTGAGACCGCGATAATCCGTACCCAGCTCCCTGTCATAGACAAAATCACCCTTCATTGTCAGCGCCGAGATCCGCACGCGCTGTACCGCTTCCTCTATATCGGTGATGTAAAGATAATTGCCCGATGCTGTCATCGCGATATCACCGTCTGATATTCTGACATCCATCAGGACACCTCCTTGCCGTTGATAAGCACCTTACCGTTATTTTTGAGCACGATACTGGCGCCGCCGGCGGAATAGAGCATCAGCTCACCCGGCTGTAATTCCTCTTTATGATCTGCGATAACGCCCAAGCATACCGCACCGCCCGCGCCCTCCATCACAACGGTGGAAGCGCCTTCAACGGGGACGTAGGCGATGCCTGTGGGGGCTATCAGCGGCAGAGCGCCGTAGTCACGCGTCGAGCTGACTGATACACTGCCGTTGTTTGTCGAGCGGATCTCTCCTGCAGACGCTCCCTCCGCATTGAATGAGCGTCCCGTCATATATTCATTGATCCACATCAAAAAGTCCTCCTTTTGAGTGTGATATTGCTGTACGCGCCGTCACCCTTCATCCGATAATGCACCGCGCTGATATACAGATCATCCCTGTCGCCGAGGACAGGATCGCTGATCACGACACGGTTGCCCTCTGTGCCCAGCAGACAGCCTTTACAGCGCAGATAGACCGCGTAAGACTTGACGTCGCCGTTATCGATCATTGCGTCGGCGCACTTCATCGGACTCTCTGTCAGCACAGCGTTCAGATAACGTTCACGGCACACACCGCGATTCTTTGCCGCGCGGTTTTCGATTGCGAGCGAATAGGTGCCGCTGTTACTGGCTTTGACATGGACGGCGGATATCTCCTCACAGCGCTTTTTCGCCTCACGCAGATGAGTATACGGCACGCCCTCCGTGCCGAAAACGGTCACATCACCGTGCTCCAAGCCCTTCGGATACAGCACGCCGACCGAGCTGATACGAGGCGGCGTCAGATAGCACGCAATACAAAAGTTCTTCAACGCCTTCCAGCAGGAAGTTCCCTTCGTGACTCTCTGTTCCCCGAAAAACACCTCATCGGATTCTGTCCCGAGTCTGATGTCGAACGGCTTTGCATAGCGCTCAAACATCATCGAAAGGGACGGATGGTCATACTCACACGGCATCGCCTCATTGTCCAGCAAATGCGCCGCAGGTGATCGTGCGCTGATTTTGAGATAAGTGCCCCTGCTGCCGCATATATGCTCCTCTTCATCGATCACACCGATAAAGACCGGTTTATCCTCATCATACAGTGTAATCCGGCACAGCTCCGCAGTTGACACATACGGAAACAGCGCATAGAGCGCGTCGGCAGGAACGCCCTCGTCAACATCTACCTGTAGGGACAAAAGCTGCGGCATTTGATGCGTTTTGCCGTTGACATCTGTCAGCTCACATCTCAGCATAGGCGCACCCTCTCTCCCTCACTGATTTCGTCGATCAACGGGATCTGAGGATTCAGCGCTGTGAGCGCTTCGATCGGTCTGCCAAAGCGATAGGCGATATCCCACAGGTTCTCGCCCTGTGACAATGTCACATAATACTGATCGCCCTGCGCCGTAGCAATTCGAGGGCTCTTTGTCTCACAGAACACAAAGCGATAATGCAGGATATCCTCCTGCGGCTCAGCTGAAAGAGAAAGCTCCTTGAGATACGCGTACAGCGGCTGCATCTTCGGCAATACCAGCTTTGAGGGCGTATGATCGCGCTGAAGCTTCTTGAGCATGCAATACTGCGCAAGACAATCCGCGCCGAACAACACACCCTCACCCGAAACGCGGCACAGTTCCCTGCCCAGGATACGGCTATCGGCTTCACAGCACGGCGACAGGTACTCCTGCAACCGGTTTTTGTCGCTGATACTGAGCTTCTCGGGATTATGACGCATGCTTACACCGCCGAATCGCATCGGTGCCAATTTCATATCAGCCTGACCTCCTCTTCCTCGGTGAACGCCTTGTTATATCGCCGTGCGTCGCGTTCGAGCTCCTGCGACATCCGTTCACTGTCATTGTTGAATGTTTCGTTACCATATTCCTCATTCATCATCTGTCACCGCTTTTCTCATTCTGTCTGCTTTGAGAGTGAACACCTCAACGGCTTTCGCGTTACCCTTGAGCTGTGTCTTATGCTCCGTCACACGGCAGTTATCATAGCAATACACGCTATCGCTGTCGGCGACACGCAGCGCAAAATCCTCCTGCATCGGCAGTTGATTGTCAAACAGCGCCATAAGTTCGAGCTTGATCTCATAGCCAGACCCCAGCGGTATTTGCTCACACGGTTGCGAGCGAAGATACTCATACACATCATAATGATGCGGCTTTTGTACAGCGGTGAAGCCTGTCACACCGAAGAGCGGCACATCTCCGATGAACAGCTTGACGTCAGATCCCCTGACGATCCTCAGCTCATTCATGCGACCGCCTCCTCTATCATGCTCAGGCGCGCCGTCACATCCCTGTATTCGACGCGTGCGGCGGTATCATAGCCGACGCCCGACAGGATCAGGGTGTCAATCGCGTTTTCACTATCCTGCTTTTCGAGCGCGTCCATCACCAGAGCGCTTGCTCTGAGCAGTGCCGAACCCGAGCTGCCCTCCGGCGCGTAGACTCTCAGGATCAGCTCGATCTCATGGAGTCTCCCCGAGCAACCCTCAGCGGTTTGATTGCCGATGAAAAAGGCGTTTGTCTTTTCTTCTCTTTCGGTAACAGCTACCGTATATTTTGTGACGGGACTGGGTGTTTTATGTGCGGGATACCCCGGAATGAATTCGAATGCCTTCAAAGCGCCGTAGCTCTTAACGCGCGCGATCCATTCATCAATCCTGTTCTCGATCGAAGTCATCATAGTAATCCTCCTTATGCCTGTATTCCGGCATCAAGATCGCCCATACATAGATATCCTCATCATGCGCGGAAAAGATCTCTGCCGTCACCACCGTATACCACGTGTGCTTACACAGGATGCGCATGCCGTCCTCCAGCGGTCGATTGCCGGGACCGATATACAACAAATAGCGGTTATCAAAATAACCCGAAGGGATATAACGATCATTGATATACAATCGGTGTCGCCGCCTGAGCGGCTGGACAAAGGCCTTGGTGACCTCTTTCCTGCCGCCGTTGGTTATCCGAACGGTGTTGCCGAATTTCTTCAGTGCGCGGTCAAGATAAGATGTCAGCTTCATACTCTCACGCTCCTGAAAGCAAAGTCACCGCCGAAATCGATGATGTCGGAAATGTCTGTCTGCTCCGATTCCCAGAGCTTCTGCGCCGCCTGTCCGATCGCCTCCATGTCCATCTGCACGTCGCCGACCTTGAACGACTTCAAGTCGTCCAGACGACCCATCTGACTGATGCGATAGAACGCATAGACCGCGCAGGCGTGTTCGGCACGACGCAGATCACTTTCACTGAGCTCACCGCTCCTCGATTCGAACAGCGCCTTGCAGTCCTCGATGATCGGCAGATAGCTCGACACATCCTTCATCTCAAAGCCCGACACCAGCGTAAAGCGTTCGATGATCTCTTTGAAACGCAAGTGTCATGCCCTCCTTAGCAGCTCAGCTTCTTTGCCGCGCCGTTATAGATCTTTGCAAAACCGGCGATACAGCTGATGGACGCCTTTTCGAGCTGACGATCGATCAGCTTGTCATAGTCGACCGCTACGTCGCCTGCCACGACCATCTCGAGCGCGCAATTCTTATCCAGACCGATGATGTTCTTGCCGGTCAGCGCAGTGGTATGGATGAGGTTCGCGCCGAGCGGTGTGATCATCTTGCCGCTGCCCTGGAAGTTCAGACCGGCTACCGCGTCCTTCATCTCGGACATAGTCAGCAGATCGGTCATTGCGGGCGTACTCGCGAGCACGGTGTTCAGCTCAAAGGGCGAGAGGGACGTCCACATGTTGATCAGATCGGCATAGCTCAGGCTGCCCGAGGTTGCCGGAGCGACGCTGTCACAGCCGTTCTGGTTACCGTCGCCGTTGAGAATGACGTCCACCGCGTCAGCCATTTGGGTGCGCGCGATATACGCGCCGATCTGCTTGAGGGTAACGGTGAAGAGGTCGATACGCTGGAAGCGCAGTGCCTCATAGCTTGCGACCAACATTCTGCCGCGCTTATGCAAGCGCACCAGGTTATCGCTGGTCTTGATCTCGGTCGTGGGGATGAAGGCGCCCTCCGCGACGCGCTTGAGACTCTTGTCGTCGTCGGTCAGGCTCGAGGTGCAGGAGCGATAATCCATGCCGTCGATCTTGGTGACGGTGGCAACGATTTCGCTCAGCATATCGGCTTCCTCTCTGCCGGCGTTGACAGCACGGCTGACATACTCGGGGAAGAGCGCCGCCGAATCGGTGGTGGCAAAGAACTTCTCGATGGTATCGGAGCCCTTGCCGCTTACCTTGATGTCAAAGCGCTTGAGCTGACGCGAAAATGCGTCCAGACCCTCCAGCGCGGTGCCCTTATAGTTCTCAGAAGGATCCATTTCCTCCAGGATCTCTGTCAGGGATCTGCCGGTCTGGTACATCCCTTTTTCCAGGTTGATTTTTTCAAAATTAGCCATATGATCTCCTCCTTTACAGAATAAAACCGACGGTGCTGTCGTCGGTATAGACGACCAGTCTGTCGATACCGCTCTCAGCCGCCTTAACGCCCGAGGTTGCCGCCGCGAGCTTATTGTAACCGACGTTGACGGTACCGGATTTAGCCGCTTCGACATAGCCCTCAAGCTGAATGGCGGCGTAGCCGTCGTTCTCGCCTGCGCATACGCCGATGAAGCTGTCGTTGGCTGCCGCCTTGGTGACCTTGCCGGAAGCGGACATCTTGACGAGATCACCCTTTTTGACGGTGTTTGTACATTCAAAGGTCAGGACATTTTCCTTAAAACCTGCAAAACTGATATTCATAGTTACCTCCGTTAGATTCTGAATTCTGTGTTGCCGACGGGCTCGTCGGGTTCATTGCCGCTCAGCTGAACCATGACCTTTTGTTCCTTGCGGCTGAGCGCCTTGAGCAACGACTTTGCCTCGTCGATACTGAGCTTGGAGAGAATACAATTCTCAACCGTAAAGTCGAGCTGTACACCCTTATTTCTGAGGGCGGTTTTCAGGTTCTGTACCAGCTCCTCGCGATACGCCTCGGCATACGCGCTGTCGCTCTCCAAGCGTTCGATATACTCTTTCAGAGAGGCAGCCTCACTCTTGGTGAGAGTGACCTCATTCTCGCCTGTCAGAGCTTTACAAATTTCGTTCATATCTTTCTCCTTATATCCTTTTATCACACCTGCCGCACGCTGCGCAGGCACGGCGACAAAGCTGAATTCATATGCGTCACGCGGCTCTGTCAGCTCACCGTAACACAGCTCGCCGTTATACTCTCTGCCCTTTTGATGGCTGCACAGCGGCGAGTGCATCTCGTTGCGGCAAATGGAACAAACAGTGTGTCCCACACTGCATCCGACCGAGACCTCCTTGACGATGCCCGCCTCGATCGCCTCGATCAGCTCCGCATTACCCTCGGTGCGGCGGATATACGCCCTTGCCGTCAGACGGAAGAGCTGATCGCCGCGTGAAGTGCACATGCCGTCCACGCTCTCGACCTTACAGGAAATGATCCTCGCCTTCTGATTTCTGGCGGTCGGATCGTGGTCAATGATGCCGGTTTTGCCGACAAAGAGCTTCTCGAGCGCAAACAGCGATTCCACCGTAAAGCGTTCATAATCACGGTCTACGTCGTTGTCGCACAGCGCCACCGTGAAGAGATACACCTCGTCGGCGCTGAGCTGTCGTCGTGAATACCGATTGACCAGCTCCATCTCCTTCATCAGATCTGCGCTGTCCGCGCTTTTGATCACCTGTCCGTTCTTCATCCCTTCACCTCCGTACTCTGTTCGATCTGCGCCGCACGCGCGTTGTCCAGTCGTGCCGACGCCAGCTCCGTTTCATCCTGCAGGCTGATATTGCTCCACTCCACGCTGACAGCCGGATTCTGCCGCACGGAATCCAGATAGATTCGTGCGATCTTTTCGATCACCGGTGTGAGCAGTGAGCGGTAATAATCGATCTCCGACGTCAGGATATCCGCCTGCTGAGAGGACATCCTCTCGGTCGATGACCAGGACAATCCCAGCAAAAACGGCGGAATAGAAAGCTTTGCCGCAATTTGTTCGAGCACATGTCGGATCGGGATGTCGCAGTCGATGATCTGGCTGTCCGCGCCGATCGCGCGGATATTGACGTCGCCGACAGAAACAAAGTCGCACACTCTGCCCTTATCACGCATCGCGCGGCTCCATTCCTCCGCGATCTCCTTGACGCGCTGTCGCGCGCCGACCGCACCGGTGCCCGTGGGCGGATGGTAGGTTACGGCGTAACGCACATTACCGGCACGCTCAAAGTTCTGTCCCACACAGCGAAAGATCTTCATCAACAGATCGCTGACAAACGGTAATCCGCTGAGGATCGATGTACCGCGCAGCGTACCCGGCTGCGGATTGAGCAGAGTCAGGCAGATCAGCTCGGGATGCTCGAGCTCCTTCGTGCAAATGCCGTTCGGAAAAATGCGCACATCCACCGGGCTGTCACCCATGCGCAGGGTCACCGCGTCATCGGGCGCGTTATACAGCGCCGCGATACCGCCGTCCTCGAAGGTGACGATCTCGCCCACCGCTCTGCCGCAGGTCAGCAGTTGGTCAAAGTATGAACAGATAAAGGTATGCAGTCCCGTACCGGTTCCGCCGACCGATATCCCCGATACAAAACGATCCAGCATTGCCTGCGCCCCGGGATCGGCACATTCGATCGTGAATTCACCCAGCAGACGAATCAGCTTCATGATCGCCGCGTCGATGACCGGCACCTGATCTCTCAAAGCGCGGTACAGGCGCATCTCATGCGGCTGATCCGACAGGTGTAACGGAGGGATAATGCCCCTGTCAGCCGTTGTACAGGTCTGCACATCAGGCACATGAGGGCGATTTCTTTTCGAAAACAATCGCAAGATTTACCTCCTGTTGTGTTTACATTCGTTCGATAAAGGCGAAGTTGAGAGGTTCCTCATTCGCCTTTATGTAACTGACAAAATATCGTATGTCATCCATCGCGTGATCGTCGCGCTTGATTACCGTATCCATCGGCTTGTTCTCATCCCAGCGATAGATTGAGAACTCGCGGATCGCATCGGTACAGGTATCGCAGATCACGATCTCTCCGTCACGCAACGCCTGGCTCGTCTTGCGGATACCGTCGATGACGTTGTTATCCGCTCTGACGACAGGATAACAGCCATGCCGTTCGATCACCTCGATAAAGCTGGCGGCGGAGGGGTCGACAATCACTGCGGAAGGCATCAGCTCTTCCAATAATTCTTTTAATGAATTATAGTGTTCCTCATCTGTCCTGCTTTTGCCTTGTTTTCGCGCGTCATAATAGCTCTCGCGCAGGCGATACCAAGTATCACCCATACGCCCCCACAACCCCATCGATGTCGGATTGACCGTGCCGTAATCGCAGGAGACACAGTATTCCTCAAACTGCAGGTCGGGCGGTGGGATGAACATACTGCTGTCCCCCATAAAGGGATAGACAGCGCCCGAGACACTCACCCACTCTCCTTCGATAAACCGACGGTAAAAAGCACCCGTATACAGGCTCTCATACCGCTTGAGCATCTTTTGGGAAAGAGAGGGGTTGTCCCGCATCCGAAAATGGATGTACAGCGCGTTTTTCCGCTTTCTGTTCTGGATCCATTCCCGGTAAAACCAGTGTGAAGGATATTCGGGGTTGCAGTTGAAGAAGAACCGTGAGCCACTCACAGAACAGCGCGCCAGCGCCTGTTCCACAAACGACTTCGGCATCAACGCCACCTCATCAAAGAGCACCCCTGACAGGGTGACGCCCTGGATGAGAGAGGCGGAGCCTTCATCCTTACCCGAAAAGAGGAAAAAGGTATTTTCATGCTGTCCGTATCGGATCGTCAGGCGATGGTTGCTCACGCTTTCCTTGACGTCAAAGCCGAGCTCCTTCAGGCAAGGCAGGAGAGGCATGATCACGTTGCGCCGCAACGCCGTGATCGTCTTGCCGCAAAAGCCCAACAAAGCGCCGTCAAAGGTAACGCTCGCCCATAGAACAAAGGACAGGGACAGCGCGAAGGTCTTGCCCGAGCGAACGGCGCCGTCACAGATGACGGCGTCATAGCGCTCGTATCCCGAGCCCTTCGCCCACCAAAACATCGCCTTGAGCTGTTTTTCTGACAGCGATTTATAGGTCATCTGTCTCACTCCCGGAGCGACTGCCGAGCGCCTCGGCGGATGTCAGGATCGCGTCCAGCAGACCCGAACCGCTTCCCTGCTCCGTACGGTTGCCCAACAGCTCCTGCAGCTTATCGATTGCCTTGATCCTGTCGCAGAATTTCACTTCTACCCCTTTGTCCGTGCGCTTGATCTCCGATACATTCCTCAGGTCGAGTAGGCTCAGATCCTCTTCACTGAGGTTATCCCGATAAAGCAATGATAGAGCGTCGCTCACACCGCCGTAGGCGAGCTTGTACAAACCGCAGATCGCGGTATTCTCATATACTGAGCGGATATTCTCGCATCGGCGGTGAATCTCGCTGACGATCTCCTCACGCGCGGAAAGCTCGGACCACGCCCTCTCGGGGTGCTTGTATCCTGCTATCCGCGCTGCTTTGATCGGATCGGCAACCACCGTCATCAGACGGCAAAATTCTTTTTCTCTCGGTTTCATCTTATTCCTCCTATTATACTAAGTAGCAATAAAACACTTTAATATCTATTGCGGAGAATTCCGCATAACTGCGTTTCGTCGTCGCTCGCTGCACTTGGTAGGCATATCCGGTTGGTATGCCTTGACCTCGTGTTGCGGCTCCTCCTCTCCCCATAACGCAGAGCGTTATGGGGACCCCAAGAGTTGACAGGCGCCTGCCTGCCTGCGCCCTCCGCCTTGTTCTGCGAAATTCTCCGCTAATATCTTTTTAAAGCTTTTTATTGCTACTTAGTATTACCGGTCTCACCTATGCCGAGATAAAGAAAAAAGTTGCATAAATCTATGCAACTCCGAAAAAAATAATGATAAAATAATTCATTTTTCAAAAAAACCTCTGACTCTTTCCGAAAGGATCTGATTCTATCTTCACTTCATCTTATGAAGCCAACCGCAAAAAACTGTCCTCTCTCCTCAGATGTGACGATTGCTTCGATATCATCGAGCGCAACATCGTTATCTCCGGTAAAAAAGCCGTTATCTTCTACATCAACGGACTGATCAAGGACGACATCATGGAAAAGCTAATGGAGTTCTTCTACAATCATACTAAGCCCGAATACCTCACCTCCGCCGAGGAATTCTGCCGCCACTGCGTTCCCTATGTCGAGATCAGCATCGTCGATCAGCCTGATCAGGTCGTCAAGAACGTGCTCAGCGGTATCCCCTGCCTGATCGCCGAGAGCTTTTCAGCCGCGATCGCCTTTGATATGCGCACCTATCCCCAGCGCTCTACCTCAGAGCCCGAGGATGATAAGGTGCTGCGCGGCAGCAAGGACGGCTTTGTCGAGACGGTCATCTTCAATTCCGCCCTGATCCGCCGCCGCATCCGCTCCGCGAACTTCGTCACCAAGGCGATGACCGTCGGTCGCGAGAGCAAGAGCGACATCATCATCTGCTATATGGACAACAAGGTCGATCACACGCTTCTGCACGATATCACCGACCGCATCAAGAACCTTGACATCGCCAATCTGAGCATGAATCAGCAGAGCCTGATCGAGGCGCTCTATCAAAAGAAGTGGCTCAATCCTTTTCCGAAGATCAAATATACCGAACGCCCTGACGTCGCGGCGGCAGTCTGCCTTAAGGGCAACATCGTCATTCTCGTCGACAACTCCCCCTCCGCTCTCCTCATCCCGACCTCGATCTTCGACGTCCTTGAAGAAGCCGACGACTACTATTTTCCGCCCATCACGGGCACCTATATCCGCATCACGCGCTACCTGATCACCATCGCCTCTGTCCTGCTCACACCGCTGTGGCTGTTATGCCTGCAAAATCCCGAGCTTGTCCCACCGGTCTTTCAATTTGTTTTGCAAGTCGAGCCCACCAGCCTTCCGATCTATTGGCAGCTCATCATCATGGAGCTGTGTATCGACGGACTGCGCCTTGCGGCGCTCCATACGCCGAGCTCCCTGACCTCCGCCATCGGCATCATCGGCGCGATCGCGTTCAGTCAATTTGCGGTCGACGCAGGATGGTTCACCACCGCCTCTACCCTCTACGTCGCCTTCGTCACGATCGCCAACTACAGCCAGCCCAACTACGAGCTCGGCTTCTCGTTGAAATACGCCCGCTTCATCCTGCTCACCGCCACCTATATCGGCAACATCACGGGCTTCATCATCGGTATCCTGATCCTGTTCTTCCTGCTCGCGAGCAACAAAACCATCAGCGGCAAAAGCTATCTCTACCCCCTCATCCCCTTCAAACCCAAGGAGCTGAAAAAGAAGCTCACGCGCACAAGGATGAAGCAAAATTAAAAGTTATGTCATCAATAAACCTACCGTCACCACACTGATGACGATCGCAGTGAAATCCGCCAACAGCGCCGAAAACAGCGTGTGGCGGATTTTTGTGATGCCTGCCGCGCCGTAGTACATACTCACCGCGTAGAAGGTCGTCTCCGTCGAACCTGCCACCACGCTCGCGCACCGCCCGACAAAGCTGTCGGGACCGTTGCTCTCATAAATACCCGTCAACAAAGCTGTTGCGCCCGATCCTGATACCGGCCGCAGTAAGCCCATCGGAACTAATTCGACCGGGAATCCCACCTTCTCCGCCAATGGTCGTATCACCCCTGCGAGAGCATCCAGCGCTCCCGATGCGCGCAGTGTACCGACCGCTACCAGCAATGCGATCATGGTCGGTGCGACAAACTTTACCGTCGCAAAGCCCTCCTTGGCACCCTCAATAAAGCTGTCAAAAATATTCACGCGCTTGAGTAATCCGTAGACGCACAGCGCGGTAACGATGATGGGGATGACCGCTTCCATCGTAGCCTCCTTATCAAATCGGATGACACCAGTGCGGCAGTCAGCGCCGCTGTCGAGGTGATCCACACGCACAACAATACATCGAACGGCTGCGCAGAGCCGTAGCTCTTTCGCAGTGCCGCCACCGTGGTGGGAATCAGCTGCATCGACGCCGTGTTCATCAAGACGAATGTCACCATGCTGTCCGTCGCGGTAGCGTTAACGCTGTGCTTCTTCAGCTCTCCCATCGCCTTGATCCCGAGCGGCGTAGCGGCATTGCCCAATCCAAGCAGATTCGCGCTGATATTCATCGAGATGTAGCGGAACGCGTCCGAATCCACTGCGACATCGGGATACAATCGCCTGAGCAGCGGCGCAAACAGCCCGGACAGCTTCTCGATCAGTCCGCAGTCCTTGGCTATCCGCATGAACCCCGACCACATGATCAACATGCCGCTGATGGAGATCAGCAGCTCGATCGCCGATCCTGCCGCCTCAGGTATCCCCGAACTCATCTGCTCCATATTGCCGCTGAACACCGCATAGATAAACGATATTGTGATCATCGCTCCGAACACATACGACATCGATCCAACCTCTCCTTATCTCAAATATCAAAAATCCGCTCCCGAATTTGTGCATAATTTACAAAAATCAACAATCTTTCTATATACCTTGACATGATTACCTGCTTTTGGTAAACTTTTGTCAGAAACAGAAACAAAAAGGAAGTACCAAAATGAAACCTGCCGGATTTTTATGTAAAATCGATAAGCTGGGGCGCGTCGTGATTCCAAAGCCCCTGCGTTCTAAATATGATCTGCATACCGACGACACCATCGAGCTCTTCACCGAGCCGGATGCGATTGTCATCAAGAAGTATGCCATGAGCTGTACCTTCTGCGGCAACAGCGAGGACTTGACCGATTTCAACGGCAAGCCGGTTTGTGCCGATTGCCTGAGCAAACTCAAGGAGCTCAACCCCTAATCACAATATACGAGCGATCGTATCATTATATACCATCAGGAGGTCAAAATGAAAAGAGAAGACTATATTTCCTGGGATGAATACTTCATGGGCGTAGCGGTATTGGCGGCAAAACGATCCAAGGATCCCAACACTCAGGTCGGCGCTTGCATTGTCAACAAAAGCAAACGCATCCTCAGCACCGGCTACAACGGTTTTCCCTACGGATGCTCGGACGACACCTTCTCATGGGATCGTGAGGGCGAGGACACCAAGTATCAGTATGTCGTACATGCTGAACTGAACGCCATTCTCAATGCTCATGGTAAGTCTCTTGAGGGCGCCCGACTCTATGTTGATCTCTTTCCCTGCAACGAGTGCGCCAAGGCGATCATCCAGAGCGGCATCGCCGAGGTGGTCTACCTCTATGATAAGTACGCCGATCAGGCTGCGACGATCGCATCCAAGAAGATGCTCAACGCGGCAGGCGTCCGCACTACGCAACTCAACCTCCACCGCGACACCATCACCATCGACTTCAACCGTAATAAATAATTCCCATATTATGTGATCCCCGATAAACGAAAAAGCGACGCTGCGTGCGTCGCTTTTTTATGTTCGATGATCGTATTTGTACTTTTCGATTACCTGCGCGTAGTTGTCCAACACACCGGGGATGATCTCCTCCCATGTGGTCGCGATCTCCTTTTGCGCGCCTTTGCCGACCTTTTCGAGCAGGCCGGGTGTGGAGAAGATCCGCATGATCTCGCGGAACATCGCCACCTTATTCTCTTCCGCCGTAAAGCCGGACACATCCTTGACGATTGCCTCGGAAGCGGTGGAGCCATCCGTCATCAGCGACGGTACGCCCAATGACGCCGCCTCACGCACCACCAGTCCGGAGGTATCGTACATCGATGGAAAGAAGAACAGATCGCTCAGCAGGTACATGCCCGACAACAGACTGCGGTCGTTGATCCGTCCGAGAAAACGCACATAACCCTCGGGAAAATGCAGGCTGTCCGCATACTCGTGGATCGCCTTTTCGTCGAGACCGTCACCGATCATCAGCAACCGGAAGTCCTTGTCCCTGTCGCTGAGCAGCTTGAAGGTATCCAGTACCAGCTTCAGGTTCTTTTGCCATCGATGTTGTCCAACATAGAGCAATATCTTTTTTTCGGTCGGCACCATAAAGGTCTCCGCCGCTTTCCTGCGCAGTGCGTCGGGATCCTCGGGCATCGTATAGGTCGTACCGTTTTTGACAATGGTGATATCGCCGTGATAGCCGTATGAATGCAAAACCTCCGCTGCACCGTCCGACACCGTCCACACGCTGTCGACCGAGTTATAGAAGCGCACGATCTTCGCCGTGACGAGCTTCGCCAACGTTTTGGAGCCTGTGATGTTGAGCACATCGTCATAATACTTGGAGTGGAACGTTGCCACACAGGGGATCTCCAGCTTCTTCGCGTAGGAAGAAGCAAAGGTGCCCTCCGTAAAGGGGCTGTGCACATGGAAGATATCCGGATATCTGTTCCGAAGAAGCGTCTTGATATTGCTGTCGAGTTTCGGCGCGGGAAGCGCATACTCGAAGAACGGTACTCTCAACGAGCCGGTACGGAACACCTCATAGCGAAAGGCGCTGTCATCATAGGGCTTGTAGTAACGCGGACATACCACACAGCTGTAGCTCCTGCGGTTCATCAGCTCAGCATAGTTATGTACCGCCTGCACAACGCCGTCGACGACCGGATAGTACGAATCGACAAAATGCGCTGAGCGAATCTTTTCTGGATTGATCATGATTTCTCCTATTGGTTTATACTAAGCAGCAATAAAACACTTTAATATCTATTGCGGAGAATTCCGCATAACTGCGTTTCGTCGTCGCTCGCTGCACTTGGTAGGCATATCCGGTTGGTATGCCTTGACCTCGTGTTGCGGCTCCTCCTCTCCCCATAACGCGGAGCGTTATGGGGACCCCAAGAGTTGACAGGCGCCTGCCTGCCTGCGCCCTCCGCCTTGTTCTGCGAAATTCTCCGCTAATATCTTTTTAA